>JBKOYV010000232.1:0-7719 GCA_046725585.1 Gemmatimonadota bacterium
CAGCAGACCCATGTCGCCGCCGATCCCCGAGTACACAGCGACGTACTGCTTCCCGTCGGGACCGAGGTAGCTGATCGGGTTGCCGACCACGCCCGAGCCGACCTTGAACTTCCACAGCTCCTTGCCGGACGACGCATCCACGGCCTTGAACCAGCCGTCGAGGGTGCCGTAGAACACGACGCCTCCTGCCGTGGCGAGGGCACCTCCCCAGACCGGGAACGGCTCCTCGATCCCCCAAACCTTCTTTCCTGTGGTCGCGTCCCAGGCGATGAACTCTCCGCCATGGCCTCCCGGGCCCTTCTTCTCGGGTGCGTTCGCGCCGATGTACGGCGTGCCGGGGATGTAGCTCACCGGGCGCACCTCGAAGTCCATGCAGAGGTTGTTCGTCGGCACGTAGAACAGGCCCGTGCGCGGCGAAAACGCCGCCGGCTGCTGATTCTTCCCACCTTCGAGACTCGGGCAGATGTCCTTCACGTTCTTGCCTTGGGCGGTCATCTTCTCGGGCACGACGTTAGGTCGCCCGGTCTTGAGGTCGACCCCGGTCGACCAGTTCATCTGGACGAATGGCTGGGCGACGAGCACCTCCCCGGTCGCCCGGTCGATCGTGTAGCCGAATCCGTTGCGGTCGAAATGCACCAGTGTCTTGCGCGTGGTGCCGCCTAACGGGAGGTCGACGAGGATGTTCTCGTTGACCGTGTCGTAGTCCCACATGTCGTGCGGCGTCACCTGAAACGCCCAGACGAGCTCGCCCGTGTCGGCATCGCGGGCCATGATGGCGCACGACCACTTGTTGTCGCCCTTGCGGACGCCTTCGTTCCACGGACCCGGGTTGCTCGTGCCGTAGTAGACGAGGTTGAGATCGGGGTCGTACGACAGCCATCCCCATACCGCACCGCCGCCCTGCTTCCACGTGTCGCCCGGCCAGCTCGTTAGGCCGAGGTCCTTGCCGATCTCCGAGGTGTAGAACGGCTTGAAGCGGGGGCCGACCTTCACGTCACGGTCGCTGCCGGTGTTGTAGCCGCGCCAGACTTCCTTGCCCGTGTTGGCATCGATGGCTGCGATCCACCCTCGCACTCCCATCTCGCCGCCGCTCGAGCCGACGAGCACCTTCCCCTTCACGACGATCGGCGCCATGGTCATCGTCTCGCCGCGCGTGACGTCGGCCATCTTCGTGCGCCAGAGCTGCTTGCCGTTTCCGGCGTCCACGGCGACGGTGTGCCCGTCGAGGAGGTTGTAGAAGATCTTGCCGTCGGCGTACGCGGCGCCACGGTTCACGACGTCGCAGCACGCCTGTCCCGCGGCGGCCTGCGCGTTCTCCGGACGGAACTTCCACTTGAGCGGCTGCCCGGCCTGCGTGAGGTCGATCGCGTAGGAGACGTTAGGGTACGGCGTCACCAGGTACATCGTGTTGTTTACCACGAGCGGCTGTCCCTCGTGGCCGCGGAGGACGCCGGTGGAGAAGGTCCACGACGCGCGGAGGTTCGCGGCGTTCGCCGGGGTGATCTGCGACAGGTTGCTGAACCTGGAGCTCGCGTAGTCGCCCGCGGGCATCTGCCACTCACCGTCGGGGGTCGTTCGCGGCGCGGCGATGCGTGTGCCGGCAACCGATGTCGCGGCGCCGGTCGCCTTCGCGGCTCCGGCGCTGTCGGTGCGCGTGGCGGGCTGGTTGCTTCCGGTGCAGGCGGCGATCGCCGCGACGATGGCGAGACTGGTCGGCGTTAGGCAGCGGCTCATTTGCGGCCCGCGGGCACGAGGTAGTCCTGCGCGGCGATGATCTGCCATTGACCGCCGCGCTTGTGCCACGTGTCGGTGAATCGATACCGCCGCTCGAAGGGCTTTCCGTCGCTCCGACCGCGCATGACGAGCCAGCCGGTCACGATCATCGTGTTGTCGAACGAGTGCGTCTCGAGCTGCTCGTTCCGCGCTTCGGTGACAGTGTCGGTACCTGACACGATGTCGCGTGTGAGTTGCTCGCCGTTCTGTACCCGGTCGTCCTCGGTGTACACGAACCCGGGTGCGAGGAGCCGCTTGAACGTCGCGGCATCGCGCTTCACGACGCCCCTGGCCCATGCCTCTTCGAGGTCGAGCACGGCGCGCTCGTCAGGCGTTCGCGTTGTCGCTGCTTTCGGCTGCTGCGCCTCGGCGGTGGAGGCGACACGAACGAGCAGCAAGCTCAGAACGATCAGGCGAGTGGGCTGCATGGGGTCTCGGCGTCCCGGTTTGGGTCCAATGACCATGCAACCTCCAGGCGCGACCGTCTAGGACCCCAAGTGTCCAGAACGAAGGCTGGGAAACGGATTCCGGCCGTTTCCGCAATCCTCTGTTCAGGATGCCCGGATCACGAGGCGATTCAGTTCTCTCGCGAGCCTCGAGCAAGAACGCGATTGAACTGAGTGAACTCGATCGCCGTCGCATGGCCGGCCGAGTCGCCACGGAATGCCAATTGGGCCTCCGCCTCCATGCCGAACAGCTTCCCGCCGCGATAGAAGCTCAGTCCGAACTCACCGTCATTTCTGGACGGGACGAGGTCGAACGTCGCGTCGTAGCCCCAGAGCGCGGGCGTCGCGCGGGCGTGAAGCTGGCCGCCAGCGTCGGTCACTTCGAGCGTCGTCTCCAGCACGCTTTTGTCCGACCCGTTAGGCGTCAGGTGGTACCGGCCGACGTACATCGACCGCTCGTGCGCCGAGATGTCCCGTGTCCGCGACGGGTCGACCGTGATGCGCAGCGGGATCACCGTCGTGCCCCAGTGCAGGTCGAGCGTCGCACCGTCGCGCGTGACGACCGGAAAGTAGAACGCGAGCGTCTCCATGTGCGCGCCGGTCGCGGGCCTCACCGGGAAGCGAAGCTCCTCGTCGCTCGACGAAGGCGGCTGCGTGTGGAAACGCCGCACGTCGCGGCTCAGGATGACCGTCCACTCGTCGGGCTCGGGAATCATCCACACGGAGTACTTGCCCTTCGGAACCACGTTGCCGTTGAGGTGAATCGGCTTGTCGATGTCGAGCGTCGTCGCCCAATTGGCGCCGGGCGTCCACATGCGCCCCCAGTGCACGATGTCAGGGAAGGGCGTCCGACCGCGCGCGACGGGCCGGTAGTACTCGATGGCGATCGTCGTGCCGTCGATGGTCTGTGAGACGGACCCTTTCTCCGACGCCATCTGCTGGGCGCCCGCGTGGCGCGGCGCCGCAAGCAGGACCGTTAGTCCCAGTAGACCGGGGAATCGGGAATAGGGAATCGGGAATCGGGGAAACGGCGACCCCCCCGACGGGCGATGCGTCATCCGAACTTCGCGTCGATCGCGGAGCGGATCTGATCGAGCGTCTTGCCCTGCTTGTGCAGCCGGTAGGCGAGGCGGCCTTCGCCCTGGCAGATCTGACAGTGCGAGGCCATGCCGTCGGCCTCGAAGCATGAGAGCAGGGAATACTTCCCCTCGAGCGCGGAGCACCCGCACTGGCACCGGATACCGTCGACGACCTGGGGAATCTCGCGCACCATATCGAACACGGGCGCAGCGTCCTTGTGCTCGCCGAGCTGATCCTTCGTGAGAACCTTGGCTGAGGTAATGCCCGGCCGAGGCGTGGGGTGATCGGAGATACCGGTGATGCTCGGCGCGCAGCGACGCGCGTGGTGGATTCCGGTGAAGAGCGTCGCGGGGAGAAGGGCGACGAAGTGGCGGCGAGTAGTCATGAGTCCATTCTGGGTCTGGTTTCGGATCGCGACAAGAGACCCAGTTCATTTGATGCAATTGGCTTGCAGTTCGTTCACCGCCCCCGCCTTAGTCACCCGGCGCAGGAATCGGCTCGGCCCTGTGCGCGACCGGCTTGAACCCAAGACGCTTGCCCAGCGCTTCCCTCCAGCCCGACAGGATGTCGTACACTGTCGGGATGACGAACAGCGTCAGCAGCGTCGACGTTATGACTCCGCCGATCACCGCCCGGCCCAGCGGCGCACGGAAGTCCGCACCCTCGCCGTGACCTAACGCCACCGGGATCATTCCGGCGATCAGCGCGAGCGTCGTCATGAGAATGGGCCGGAGCCGAATGCGACCGGCCTCGACCAGCGCCTCGTGGCGTCCCATGCCCCGCTCGGTCCCCCACTTCGCGAAGTCGATGAGCAGGATCGCGTTCTTCGCCACGATGCCCATGAGCAGGATCACGCCGATCAGGCTCATGATATTCAGCGAATCCCGCGTGATGATCAGCGCGAGCACCACGCCGATGAGCGACAGCGGCAGCGAGACGAGGATCGCGAGCGGATCGAGGAACGAGCCGAACTGCACGACCAGGATCAGGTACATCAGCATCACGGCGATGCCTAACGCGATGAAGATGTTCCCGAATACCTCCTGCTGGCTCTCCACCTGACCGCCCGGGATGATGCGGTAGCCGGGCGGCATGCGGATATCGGCGATGGCGCGGTTGATCCCCTGAGTCACTTCGCCGAGCGACGCGCCCTGGATGTTCGCGCCGACGGTGATGACGCGATGGCGGTCGAGGTGCGTGATCTGGGCCGGGCCGGTCCCCCTCGAGAACCGCGCCACCTGGCCTAACGGGACGACCGCCGGGCCGTCCGTCCCGGGCGTCGAGAGCACCAGCGGAATGCGCGAAACGTCCGCGACGTTCTCCCGTGACTTCGGCGCGAGCCGCACGCGCACGTAACGGGACTCGCCGGACGGGTCGATCCACGTCCCGGCATCGACCCCCGCGAACGCCGGTCGCAACGCCTGGGCGATCTGCGCGATGCTCACGCCGAGCTGCCCGGCGACGCCGCGGTCGATCTGCACACGGAGCTCCGGTTTCTGCCCTCGCGATGAGAGGCCGACGTCCGCCGCGCCGCGCACGCGCCTAACGCGGTCCGCAATCTGCTCGGCCAGCTGGTTAAGCACGGTGTTGTCGGGTCCCGTGAGCTGCAGCTGGACCTGCTTCTGGTTTCCGCCGAATCCCGATGCGTAGGTGTACGCCGTCACGCCGCCGACCGACGCGAACTCGTAGCGAAGCCGCTGCGCCAGCTGCTCCTGCGAGATCGTGCGCTCCGCCTTCGGCTTGAGCTTGACGTAGATGCTCCCGTTGTCCACGCCGCCGGCGCCCGACGCGCTGCCGATGGTGGTGTACGTGTACGCAACCTCCTTGTGCGAGCGAGCGAGGGCAGCCACGCGTTCGGCCTGCTGCGTGGTGTACTGCAGACTCGCGCCCGGCGGCAGCTCGATGGCGATGTTGATCTCGCTGTAATCGCTCAGCGGAACGAAATCGAACCGGCCGACCGCCACCTGCAGCGCGATCGCCCCGACGAACGAGGCGATGGCGATCGCGATCATGACCGCGCGATGCTCGAGCCCCCAGGCGATCCCGTGCTTGTAGCGTTCGGCCTGCGCGTCGAACCAGCGGTTGAATCGCTCGAGCGCGCGTGCGATCGGATTACGGAGCTCGTGCGCTTCGAGCTGCGGGTCCGCCCAGTAGGCCGAGAGCATCGGGTCGAGCGAAAATGACACGAACAGCGACACAAGCACCGCGGCCGCGATCGTGAGGGCAAACGGCTTGAACCATTGCCCGGCGAACCCGGACATGAAGCCGACGGGAATGAACACGGCAACGATCGAGAAGCTCGTCGCGGCGACGGCGAGGCCGATCTCGTCGGTCCCCTTGCGCGATGCCTCGTAGTGGTCCTCGCCCGCCTCGATGTGCCTAACGATGTTCTCGCGGACGACGATGGCGTCGTCGATCAGGATCCCGATGGCGAGCGAGAGACCCAACAGGCTCATCGTGTTCAGCGTGAAGCCGAGCAGCCAGAGCGGGATGAATGCCGCGAGCACCGAGACCGGCAAGGCGAGCCCGGTGATGACCGTCGAGCGCCACGAGATGAGGAACAGGAACACGACGAGCACGGTGAGGATCGCCCCCTCGAACAGCGTCTCCTCGACGTTGCGCACCGAGTTTTCGACGCGCGCGCCTGCGTCGCGCACGATGTCGATGCGCGTGCCGGCCGGCAGCGTGGGACGCAGCGCCTCCAGCTGCCGCTTCACGCCGTTGGCGACGAACGCCGTGCTGTATCCCTTCGACTTCACGACGTCGATGCCGATCGCCGGCCGACCGTTGTATAGCGCCGCCGACCGCGGCTCGGCGTTCCCGGCCTCGACTTCAGCCAGCTGGCCCAGGGTGATCGCACGCCCTCCACGCTGGGTCACGACGAGCCCGAGGAAATCCTGCGGGTCTTCCAGCCGTCCCTCGAGACGAATCGTCTGCTCCGCCGTCGGGGTGGTCACCTGACCGACCGGCGCCGCGAGGTTCTGTGCGCGAAGCCCCGCGACGACCTGATCGACTCCGACGCGCGAGCTCGCGAGCGCCTCGGGCCTGAGGTTGACGTTGAGCGTGGCGCTGTCGCCACCGACGACGTTCACCTGGGCGACGCCCGCGACGGCCCGCAGCTCGCCCCCGATCTGGTTGTCCGCGAGCTGCGTCAGCTGCGGGACCGTCAGGCTCGTAGACGTCAGCGCGAGCGAGACGATCGGCAAGTCGTTAGGGTCGAACCGCTGGATGATGGGCTCGAGGATCTCCTGCGGCAGCTGTCCTCGAACCGCCGAGATGGCGTCTCGAACATCCTGCGTTGCCTGGTCGACGGGCTTCTCGAACAGGAACACGACGATGATCTGCGCGAACCCGTCGGTGGTCGTCGAATTGATCTTGTCGACGCCGCTGATGCTCGACAGGCGATCCTCGATGCGGTCGACGACCTCGCGCTCGACCACATCGGGAGCGGCACCCGGATAGCCGACGCCGACGAAGACGATGGGCGCCTGAATGTCGGGGTATTCATCGACCTGCAGCTTGAACAGCGCGGCAATGCCGAACGCGACGAGCGCGAGCATCGTCACGACCGTGACGATCGGTCGCTTGATGGCAAAGTCGGAGATGAACACGACGTTCCTTTGACGCCAGATTAGCGCCGCAGCAGTGGCCGAGGGTCAACAGGCATGCCGGTCCACCACCGCGTGATGTTGGACGTGCGGGCGATGCCGAAATGTAGATGAGGCAGGTTGGCCGGCGCATTGCCCGTTGTCCCCACGAACCCGATCGTGTCGCCCCGTTGGAGCGGCATGCCGTCGGCGATCCCGTTCGCGTACCGATCGAGGTGGGCGTACATGAGCACGAATCGGTCGGTGGGGTCGGATGCGTAGACCATCAGCCCGCCGGCCTGGCTCGAGAAGAGGCGTAGGACTCGGCCCCCGGTGGCCGAGACGACAGGAGTGCCGCGAGGCGCCGGGATGTCGAGCGCGTTGTGGCGGCGACTGCCCCGCAGCTCGTCGAAGGTGTCGAGGAGGTCCTTGGGCTCCACTCCCACGACGGGAATGGTCATATCCGACGCGAGCTGTGAGAGCTCGGCGGGGGTCGGTCGGACGGCGTTGCTGTCGGCTGGCGTGGGGGTGGCAACAAGTGTGTCGGACGCGAGCTCCTTGGGCGTCGGCGGCGCGTTCGCGGCTGCGGACGGCGCTGCCGTCCTGGGTATCTCGACGTCGCCGGCGCCCGTTCGCACAACGACGGAGTCGCCGTTGCCGCCGGAACCGCCTCGACGAACCTGGATGAATCCGGTCTTCACCGCGGCGCCCACGGCGATGAAGGCGAGGCCGAGGACCGCGACGGCGGCGGGGCCTATTCGCGTATGGGACATGGAATACCGGCGTGCAAAGGGCGGGCTAGCCGATTGTCGCGTGTTGTCATCCCGAGCCGT
>JBKOYV010000260.1:0-9756 GCA_046725585.1 Gemmatimonadota bacterium
GCGCGCGAGCGGTTACGCGGGCGCTGAAACACAGTCACTCGCAGCGCTCGATTTCACGCGCAGTCGGACGACGTAACACGCGGGGGATCGGGCTTGTGCTCGTGCAAACGGGACCCGTATGCTAGGGCGGTGCTGACGACCCCGGTCGACGAGACCGGCGCCTAACGCCAACCATCGGTGACTCACGATCCCATGACGGCTTCGCCGCTCGCGTCGGGACGGTGGGCCGGCACGCTCACCGTCATCCGTGTGTTTCTCGGCATCACGTTCGCGACCTATGGACTCGTGAAGGTCCTGGGCGGCCAGTACAACTACGGCGATTGGATCATCGACAAGAAAACCGTCGACGGCACATCGCTCGTGTGGGCGTTCTACGGATACTCGCCATTCTACGGGCGCTTCACCGGCCTGTTCGAGCTCGTCCCGGCGATCCTCCTACTGATCCCTCGAACGGCCACCATTGGTGCCGCGGCGCTGTTCGCTGTCGCGCTGAACGTCACCGCCATGGACTTCGGGTTCGACTATCCGGCGGTGAAGTACTTCGCGCTCGCGTATACGATCTTGTTAGGTGTGTTGCTCTGGGTCGATCGAGAGAAGCTGTCGCTTCTCCTGCTTGACCGTGAGCAAGCGCATGCGGTCGCGGCATCGGCAGGGAGCTTGCCGCGAGCGGCAGGCGGCCCGGTGTTCTCTCCGTTTGCGCGCCGGCTGCTCCTCGCGCTGGCCACGCTCTACGTGCTCGTCGAAGCGAACATCGCAGCGCTATCGATCAGCAAGGGTCCCGAACCGGTCGCCAGGCGCGCCCTTGCCGCGCGTCTCGGGCCTAACGAGCGGCTCGAGCTGCTGCGCAGTCGCCAGACGGGGCTCGTCGGGCTGGACTGGACAGCAACCGTGGACTACGCCGTGATCCGGCCGCAGTCCACCGATACCGTGACGGTCCACGCCCGCAAGATCACCGCGATCATACCGTGGCGAGTCACGGGAGTGACGGGGTTGCGCCGGGAATGACGCATTGCGGCGTTCGAAGACGTCAGACTGCTCGTGCGGGCGAAAACCGGGCGACCACGGCGAGCGATGCGTCGCCGTCGACACGCTCGACATGGCGAACATCGAGTTACCTACCTGGCCCAATGGAGTCGCGCGATCGGTTACGAGTCCTGAGCTTGGCGGTACGGTTCGGTACGTTGCACGGTGAGCACGGGTTCGGACCCGGCGATGAGCGCGGCGTAGGCCCTCCCCACCGGGCGCACGACGCGCGCGAGGTCGCAGAGGCCGATCGGGTCGACGTCGTTCCGCTCGATGCGCAGGGCGTACCGCCAGTCCACCACGTCGCTAAGTGGGTACCAGGTGAATCCCTTCACCGGGACGCCCACGCGGTCCAGGAGCTGTTTCTCCCGCCACTGCTCGTCGAGCCATCCCACGGAGAGAGTGTCGACGCGGTTGGTTTCCGACACAAAGAGCGGGATCCCATAGCGGCGATGGTAGTCCCGCGCCAGCGCGGCCAGCCCGGTGCGCCGCGGCGCTGGCGCCCGAATGCCGTCGCCGTAGACGGCCTGCTCGCACGTCACGTAGTAGTCGACGCCGAGCCAGCGCTGCCCCGGCGCGCGCTGCTGATGGAAGAAGGCGAGGTCGCTGTCGCTCGTCGCGCCTCGGCGGAGGAGATCGCGCGAGGTCGGTGACGGCAGGCGTCCGAGCGTGAGGTCGAGCGCGATGTACCGCGCCTCATTCCAGAACGCTGCCTGGCGTGCCGCGTCAGCGCTGCCGTCCGCCGGCTCGTAGCGCTCGATCGTCTCGGCCTGCACAAAGATCGCATCCGGCCGCTCCGCGAGAATCGCGAGCACGGCGAGCTCGTGGGCCAGGCAGAGGTTCCGCAGCGCTCTGGCAAACGCCCGCTCGGTGGTGAGGCCTTCGTTCCACCACCCGAACCAGGCCGAGAAGGTGGCCGCCACGTAGATCTCGTTGATCGGCGTGTAGTAGCGCACCCACGGATAGCGTGCGGCGAACTCGCGAGCGTACGCGGCGAACTGTGTCGGGAACGCGAGATCCTGAAAGCCTCCCAGCCACGAGGGTACCCCGAAATGACAGAGGTCCGCGATCACCGTGATGCCGGAGGAGCGCAGCCAAGACATCTGATCGTCTACGCTCGACCAGTCATAGCGCGCCGGCGCGGGATTGGTTCGGTAGTAGGCAGGCCCATACCGGAGCGCGCTGAGGCCGAGCTCTCGCGCCAACCCGAAGTCCTCTCGCCACCGGCGATAGTGGTCGCACTTCTCCATCTCGTCGATGCGCCGACCGTTCGGGAGCAGCGGACAGCTATTCTCGATGCCGCTGGCGAAGAAGAACCGCCGTTCTTCGCGTCCCGGGTCTCGCTCTCGTAGCGGCGCCAGCGGGAGATCGCGCCCGCACGCCCAGAGCGCGGCGCTCGAGAGGGCAAGGGTGCCGGTCTTGAGGAACGCACGTCGATCCACGTGCGGCTCGAGCGCAGCGCGGGCGCCACGGCCCACAGCTAGAGGTCCGGACAACGTGGTCTCACTTCGTGTAGACCAGCTCCCCATTCACGTACACGCGCTGTACCCAGCTCTTGACGCTCAGCGGCGCCCCATCGAGCACGATGACGTCCGCGTCCTTGCCGACTTCGAGCGAGCCGACGCGGTCAGCAACGCCGAGGATCTGCGCCGGGACCAACGTCACCGCCCGCAGCACCTGGTCGTCCGTCATGCCGTAGCCCGCCGCGATCGCCGCGTCGATCAGCAGCCACTTGCCCGTGCCTGCCGGCGCGAGCGTGCCGAACGCGCGCGAGAACGTCGCCATGGCGGTGGGGATGCCAGCGTTCGTCAGCCGCGCGGCGAGACGCTCGTCAGGCTTCGGATAGTCCTGTCTGTCGGGGATCTCTTCGTTGCTCACGTACTGGTGGGACACCTGGCCGAGGACGACCGCGATCTTCCGCGCCGCCAGCTCGTCCTTGAACTCCCACGCGCCGGCGCCGCCGTCGATGATCACGTCGAAGCCGAACTCCTGCGCCAGGCGCAGCGCCGTACGTATGTCGGTGGCGTTGTTCGCCTGGATGCGCGCCGGGATCTCCTTGCGCAGCATCCTGCCTAACGCCTCCATGCCGAGATCGCGAGGGGTCGTCGCGTTGGCGGTCTTGTTGCGCTGATACTCCTGCGCCTTCACGAACAGCTGGCGCAACATCGCGGCCTCGGCCATGCGGGTGAACGGATCCCGGTTCGCTGCCCGTGCGGGCGTCTTGGGCGGCGTGCCAAGCGCCATGTCCATGGCGGCCGGCTCGCGGAGCAGAACCCCATCGAGCGCCGTGCCGGCCGTCTTCACTACCGCGCCCTGGCCGCCTAACAACGCGGCGTCAGCCGGGGCGATGTACATGGTGGTGACACCACCCGACAGCGCCTCCTTGTTGCGCAGCGGAGCAACCTGGCCGGATCCGAACGTGCCGAACGGGTTGTAGCTCTCCCACGCGCGATTCTGCGGCGTCATAGGGTCGGTGGGCTCGTTCAGGTCGTTGGCATCGATGCCGATGTGGGACGCCGCGTCGATCACGCCGGGCATGACGTACTTCCCAGCCGCGTCCACGACCTCCGCGCCCGCAGGCACGGCCACATTGGCGCCGACTGCTACTATCTTCCCGCCGCGAATGACGACGGTGCCGTTCGGAATCGCAGGTCCCGCGATGGGGAGTACGGTGCCGCCGCGGATCGCAATCGCCCGCTCCTGTGCCGAGACGGATGCGGAGAAGGCGAGCAGTGCGGCTGTGATGGATGCGACCAGAGTACGAGTGCGCTGCATGGTTACTTGCCCTCCTTCGCGCGATCGTAGATCACCGTTCCGTCGCCGATCACGAGATCGATCCGCGATCTGGGCTCGTACCACGGCCCGTTGAAGATCACCAGGTCCGCATCCTTGCCGACGGCGATGCTGCCGACGCGATCGGCGACGCGCGCGATCTCGGCCGCGTTCAACGTCACCGTCTTGAGTGCTTCGTCCTCGGGGATGCCGTAGCGCATCGCTAGCGCGGCACAGAGCCGCAGCCACTTCTCACTGATCACCGGAGCGTCCGTGTGCATCGCGATCTTGACGCCGGCCTTCCACAGCACGTAGGGGCCCGCCATGGCGTCTTCGCCCAGCCCGATGCGCGGGCCTAACGGGAGCACGACCGCGGAGATGCCGCGCTTGGCCAACTCTGGCGCGACCTTGTATGCCTCGGTGGAGTGATGGAGCGTGAGGTCGAACCCGAACTCGTCCTTGAGTCGCGTCAGCGTCATCACGTCCGTCGCCGAGTGCACGTGCGCGCGCACGTACGTCTTCTTCGTGAGGACGTCGGACATTGCCTCGTAGCCCAGGTCGCGCGCGGGCGGGTTTCCCTTCTTCCCGTCGTCCTCCCACTTCTTCTGCGCCGCCATGTACTCCTGGGTCTTGATCAGGTACTGGCGAAGGTTGGCCGCGACGCCCATCGCGGTGGCGGGGTAGCGTGTCCGCCCCTTGGGGCCCATGGCGAACTTCATCCCGCCCTTCTCGAGGAGCATCCGCTTTGTGTAGTCCGTGCCGAACGTCTTGATCACGGCTGCCATCCCGCTGACGTTCTCGCCGCTCCCGGGGCCGGTTACGACGGTCGTGACACCGCCTTCGACCGCGTCCTGGAAATCCGTGTCGTTCCAGTCGAGCGCGTCGATGAACCGATGCTGCGGCCCGATCAACATTGGGGAGTCGTTCAGATCCGTTGGCCGCGCGCCGATGTGGGAGTGATTGTCGATCATGCCGGGGATGACGGTCTTCCCCGTTGCGTCCACGATCCTGGCGCCTGGCGGCGCCGTCACGTTGGCTCCGACCGCGACGATCTTTCCGCCTCGGATCAGGACGCTGCCGTTCGTGATCGGTGCCCCGGTTGCCGTGTGGATGGTCCCACCACGCACAAGAATGGCCTCGCCTTGAGCGCCGGCGGGCGGCGTCAGGGCGGCGGTTGCCGCCAGTATGGACGTCAGGAGCAGGAGTGCCCGGGTCATTGGGTTTCGCCTGGACGGGGTTCGATCGATGCGCGCGGCAGGGGAGGGGAACGGTCGCTCGAGGTGGGTCGCCCGAGCACGACATGTCTTACGTGCCATCGGCCGTGGCGTCAACGGCCGCTGCCTCCGCGGCTTGCCATAGATCGCGAGTCCGCCTAATACGAACGGGTCGTCACAATTCCATGATTACCGGAGCTCCCCAATGTCACCGTCCCGCGCCAACGTACGCCGCTCCCGAAGACCCACACAAGCGTCCGTGGCGAAGGAAGTCTGAACGCGCGACCTCCTCGTTAGGCAGCAGGCCGTGCGCATCGTCGATATTCGCGAGCAGACCATCCCGATATCCCGCTACGCCGATCCCGCTCCCGCGGCTGGCGGCCTGACGACCAGCCTGGTATCGGTCACGACGGATGCGGTCCGCAACGGACCGCCCGGTCGTTGGATATGGGTTTGCCTCGGTCGGCCGATACGGCCAGGGCGGGCTCATACGAGAACGCTTTGCTCCGCGCCTGCTGGCGGCCGGCGGCGGGCAGGTCTCATCTGCCGCCAGCGATAACCTGGACCCGCTCGCGTGCTGGGCAGTGATGATGGCGGGCGAAAAGGCCGGCGGACACGGCGAACGATGCGTCGCCGTCGGCACGCTCGACATGGCGATATGGGACGCCGCGGCCAAGATCGACGGATCGCCCCTGTGCAGGTTCATCCGAAGTCGGCTCGGAAGGCATGACGAACTGGCGGCACGCGTGCCGGTTTATGCGGGAGGCGGTTATCCGTACCCTGAGAGCGACCTCGAACGCTTGAGTGACGAGATCAGGCATTTCGTCGACCTCGGCTTCACCCATGCCAAGATCAAGATCGGTGCGGCCGATCTCAGCTCCGATCTGCGCAGGATAGACGTGGCGACAAGGATTCTCGGGACTGACACGCGCCTGGCCGTCGATGCCATGAACGTCTACACTGCCGAGAGTGCACCAGCGGTAGCCGCAGCGCTTGGGAAGCGCAACCTCTGGTGGCTCGAAGACCCGTGCGACCCGCTCGACTTCGAGACCCAGGCTCGGGTGGCGGAGCTCTGTTCCTTTCCGATCGCTGTCGGAGAGGCCCTGTTCTCCCTAGCCGAGGTCAAGCTGCTCAATCGCTACGGGGGACTGCATCGCGACAGGGACATCTTCGTCTTCGATCCAGTGCATTGCTATGGCCTAACGAGTTACCTGCAGATCGTCGACTGGCTGCTCGCGAAGGGCTGGCGCCGAAAGGCCTTCTGGCCCCATGGCGGCTCGCTGTTCTGCCAGCACATAGTCGCGGCGCTCGGGCTCGGCGGTGCCGAGATCAATCCGATGGCTTTCGCTCCGTTCCGCGGGCTGGCCGAAGGGCAGACCCTTACCGATGGCGAAGTCTCGCTTCCAGACGGCCTGGGCATCGGCTTCGAGAGTCACAGAGAGATCTGGGCTGCGTTCGTCCCGATTCGCCCGGAATGTTGACGAGGCTAGCGTATTGCAGGCACGTGGCACCTGTCGGTCGGAGCGCAGGTTCGTCGCCCGCGCTCCGACCCGCGCGTTCGCCCGCGAGATGCGACCGCAGGACGCCACCGCGCCCTCGCGCTATGGCGCCGGCCTCGGCGTAGCGACGAATGCGCGGATCTCACCGTTAGGCAGCGCGACGTTCCCGGTGATCTCGCCCTTGTCGTTGATCGACCGCGCGCTGAGGAATGTGCCGACGATGCCAGGATCGACCAGGTCGCGAAGGTTGTACATCACGCCGTCCTGCCAGACGAACGCGCGGCAGGCGTCCCCCTTGCACGAAGTGCCGACGACTTGACCGCGCGCGTTGACGTCAAACGCCTGGCTGTTGTCATCGCCGTCCGGGAGCATCTTCAGGTCCGTGATCGGACGGCCCCGTCGCCACAGGAACGCGTGCGGAACGAAATCACCGTTGGTCACGCCTGATGGGTTCGAGAAGCCGACGACGACGCCGGAGTTGTTGATCGCGGCCGGCGTATGCCACGCCTCGCCGCCGAGGTTCGGGATCTCGGACACGGTACCGTGGTCCCAGAGGACGGCGCGCCGCGCGCTCCAGCGTCCGACGGCGACGTCGCAGTCACCCGAGATGCCAACTGCCTGGCCGTGATCGTTGATCGACGTCGCGGAAGACGCGGAGTCTCCGGGGTAAGGCGGCAGCTCTTGCAAGGTCCCATGCTTCGGGCTCCAAAGCACGGCGCGGAACTGGTAGACCTGCGGCGCGTTGCAGGTGGGATCCTCCACGAGGTTTTCCGCCCAGCCCACGACCTGACCACGGTTGTTCACTGCGGCAGCGTAGCCGTTAGGCCCGCCGAGCGTCGGCATCGGCGCCATCTTGCCGTCCGCCCATGCGAACCCAAGGCAGACCTTGCCACTTGCGCCGAGGAACGGGGTGCAGCTCCAGCTCTCGCCGCGCGGCGCGGGGTCGTCGGTCTGCGAGATACCAACGATCATTCCGGTGTTGTTCATACCGACCCACTGCACGGTGCTGCGCAATGCGGGAGACGTACCCAGCGTACCGAGATCGAGCGGATCGCCGTCTCGCCAGAGGGCCGCGTGCCGCGCGCCAAGCGATGTCGTCGAATACCCGGAGATCCAGCCTCGATTGTTGATCGCGCTTCCGCGGCTGAGGGCTCCGCCGCCAGCGAATTTCGGCAGGACCGTGACATCGTAGGCGAGGCCGGCCGTGGCGGCAGCCCGGTGTGCCGACAACTCGACCGTGCGGGGCATGACGGGGGGATCGCTGGTGCACCCGCCGGCGAGCGCGACCGCGACGACGAACGTGATTCTGCGCATTGCGTCCTCCTCCGAGTGAGACGTGGGCTCGCGTGCACGCGAGCCGGGATGGAGTCGCAGCATGAGCAAGTGTCGCACACGGCGCTCGCCGGATCCGGCCCTCTAATCGCCGGGCGTGCCTAACGTCGTTGGACGCTGGGCTCGTCACCTCCTCGTGAACCCGTCCGTGCTCCACGCCTCGCTCCCAACGCCGTGATGCACGAAAAACAGGCCGGACGGGTCGTATAGTCGCTTCACGGCGGCGAGGCATTCATTGTTCGATCCCGAAAACGACGTCGCCCAGTTCTGCTCGAAGGAATCACTCTCGGATACGTAGGACCCGCCGTTCGGAGCAATCGCGAGCAACCGTGACAGTGTACGCGTTAGATTCGCAGATCATGCGCGCCCACATCGTGACACTCCTGCGAGCTCACGCGATCGTCTTCGTGGGCGGTGTCATTGGAGCCGCTGACCCGTCCGCGGCTCGCTGGGAGCAGGCGTCCTCAGCCGATGGCAGGCGGAGTTGGGAGACGAACTGGACCATGGAGTTCACGCATACGAGCGACGGGCCCAGCGGGTCACGGTCGATGCCGTCGATGGCCGAGCGATGCTGTCCCATCATCGAGTTGAGGCAGTACACCCTGCATCCTGGTCAGCGCGAGACGCTCATTGAACTCTTCGATCGCGAGTTCGTCGAGACGCAGGAAGCGCTCGGAATGACGATCGTGGGGCAGTTCCGCGACCTCGACCGGCCTAACGTGTTCACATGGATCCGTGGCTTTCAGAGCATGGCTTCCCGTCCCAAGTCGCTCGAAGCGTTCTATTACGGTCCGGTGTGGGCGCGGCATCGCGCGGCGGCGAACGCGACGATGGTCAGCTCGGACAATGTCCGTTTGCTCCACCCAGTGCCGCCGGCGCAGGGCTTCGCGGCCGGTCCGCGTGCGGCGCCGGGGGCCACGGCAGTGCCGCCGGGGTTGATCGTGGCGACGATTTACACACTCGTCCCGTCGGTCGCCGATGGATTTCTTGCGGTCTTCGGCCGAACGGTCATGCCGGTTCTGAAATCGCACGGCGCGGAGCCGATCGCCGCGTTCGAAACGGAACGGAGCGCGAACAACCTCCAGCGGTTGCCCGTGCGCGAGGGAGAACGCTCGTTCGTGTGGTTCGCGCGCTTCGACGACGTCGCGGCTTATGACGGTTACCTGCGCGCGCTCGCCGCCGACCGCCGGTGGACGGCGACCGTCAGGCCCGAGCTCGAACGATCGTTCGCGGCTCCGGCAGAGACATGGCGCCTAACGCCAACCGCCCGGTCGCGCGTGTTACGCTAATGCCGGTCCCACGGTCGCACGACCCATCGCTCGCGCACGGCGTGATTGCGGACGCCTAGCTCCGTGCGTTCACGATGAGTCCTAGTCGAACGAGTAGCCGGCGAAAAAGATCTCGCTGGGCTGATCGTTCTCGTACACCACGAAGTAGACGCCCTGGCCTCGCTCGATCTCTTCGAAGAAGTCCATGTTGTCTTCGACCATCTCCCGCGTCGGCTCCTCGGTCCCGAAGAACTCCTCCAGCTCTTCCGGGGGCATGCGGCGCGCGGTAAAGAAGGCCGCTTCGTCGCCGATCGTGCTCAGGTCCAGAATTGACCGCGTCCCGGATTCCTCGGAAGCATCCAACGCTGCGGCGATCGACGGATGCTTGTTTCCCAGCGACGGTGAGTCGGGGCCGATCGGGAAGGGCGGAAACCACATCACGGGACTGTACCGTCCCGCTCTGAACTCGCGCTCACGAAGCTGGTCCAGCGCCGCCTGCGCGTCAGGCTGGAATGGAACGAAGTACCAATACGGATGACCGCCCATTGTCGTCCTCTCTGCGCTCGCTTGCTAGCGGTAATAATCCACCGCGAGTCGCAGACCGCCACCCTTGTCCCTGCGCCAGACGCCGAGGAACTCAACGACCGA
>JBKOYV010000380.1:0-12289 GCA_046725585.1 Gemmatimonadota bacterium
GCCCGTATATATCGGCGACACGATCCAGGCGAAGCTCACCTGCAAGCAGAAGACGGCCAAGGAGACTCCCGCGGGTGGAATCCCGCAGGGCGTGGTGGCGTGGGACGTGGAGGTGACGAACCAGGCGAACGAGCCGGTTGCGGTGTACACGATCCTCACGCTCGTTAGGCGCCTGGTCGAGGCACCGGCGTCGGGGAATGGTAGCGCCGCAGGGAACGGCGTGGCCGCGGCGCCGAGCGATTCGGAGCTGGCTGAGGAGAGCAAGGATCCGGGCCCGAGGGCGGCGAAGGTCGGCTAGGGTTTCAAGGGGTCAGCGCCCTTGAATGCGAGATCTGTACGAACTGGTGCACGCCACCCCGGCCATCACCCCGTAGCCGCCACTCGCGCCCACCCACCGCCGGTCACTGAATCCTCACCACCCAGAGACGCATGTGGTCAGGCAAGGGCCCGTCGCTCAAATCTCGGACACGAATACCTGTAGCGCTCCGGCCGGAGCCCGATACCACGAAGTAGGCAGTCGAACCGCCGCGCACCGACACCTGGTCGTTGAACGGACCAAAGAGTCGCTCACGTGGCGCGAGCCGTGCCGGGCCAACGAGTCGCGACTCGATGTTCACGAGGTTCCAGCTCGGAAATGTCAGCCGCGGGTCGATTCCCGGGACCCGATCATCGGTATACAGGGTTGCCGCCCACTGGGCCAGGAGCACGTCAATCGGTACTCCGACAGCGGCCGTAATATTCGCGAACCCGAAGAAGTCGCTGTCGATCATTTGCCGATGGAGGGCCTGTGCGCCGCCGGGGAACGTCGGCCCGTACTGGTCGGTGATGTACCGGAAAAGGGACCACGGTACCCCGTACACCTCACGACCCGATAGACAGGGCCCGTCGTTGCCCTGCGATCTCAGCCCAAGCCAGCTGCACTGCTCGGGCGCGTTAGGCACGCGCGTCGTCGAGGACTGAAACCCGTAATACACGGCGAGGTCCACGAACCCGTCGACGAACCAGAAAGTTGGTGTCGTCTGCGGATTGTTGAAGGCTATGGCAAACCCGAGGTTCTGTCCCGGCGACAAGCCCAGCGCCGTGTAGCCGTTCAGTTCCTCCGCGAACGTTGCCTGGCCCTCCAGCTCCCACGTCGTTTGAAGCTCGGTCGCCGTCGGCGATTCCCAACGGTGCCCGAGCTGTATCACATGAGTGAACTCATGACCGATGATCAACGGCGCATCGGCGAGCGCATCGGTCACGGAATACGCTGCGCCAAACGTCCCGGTCGGATCCGGCGCCTTGCCATAGAAAAACTCGCCCTCATTGCTCGACGCACACTGCGTCTGCGGCGCGAAGTTCGCCAAGTACACGATCCCAAGAAGGTTCGCGACCTTGTTGACTTCCTTCGTGATGACGATCGCGGTGTGCGCGTTTCCGTCCAAGTCCGTCGGTGTTCCGAAATAGCCTGCGTCCGTGGGGAAGATCTGCGTGTCGAACTTGGCGCTGAGCGTCTGGTAGTCGGCAGCGGTGAATCCGCCGGCAGGGTTCGCGTTGTCCTCGAGGATGATGGCTTTGTCACCGACGGCCTTCACGGTCGCCGTGATCGGGATGAAGGCTGTGCATGTGTTCACATTGCGATCCGGCACACGAATGTTGAGCACATCGCCGACCTTTGCTCCTGCTGGAACGGTCGGAGACTGAAGCGCCGAGGCCACGGACGCGTGTGCCGCGCGGGCGCTCGCCTTCACAGCCCTAAGCAGCGGCCGCATATGCGAGCGCTGCTCCTCGAGTATCGCCGCCTCCGCAACTCGGTGCCGCCCCAGGCGCGCCGCGCGAGCGCTGGTCATCGGGTCGGAAGCCGAGACCGAGAGGCTGCTCGTGCTGACGCCCGCGAACCCGCGCGCGGATGTCGCGGCACCCTGTGGGACCTCTGCGACGACGTTCGCTGGTGTCACGCTCGACACCAGCTCCATCACCGACTGAACCCCGATTAGGTATGACTCCGAGCCGCTGGCGGCCGCGAACTGCAGGCAGAAGTCTGCCGGGGTGGTAATCAGTCGCTGCTGACCCTGTGCCAGGGTGAAGGGCGTCCCGCTGGGTGTGAACGGCTGGGTGCGCGGCGCGCTCGTATTACCCGCAACGGTTACGTCGATGCTGATGTTCTGAGCTGGCCTGCAGTTCAGATTCGGAACCACGAACTGGATCGACGTGGCCGTCACTTCGGTCACGGACGCCGGCACTCCACCAACGCGAACGATGTTCGCCGCGACGGCCGCGCCAAACTTCGTCCCGGTGATCGTTGCTGGCTGCCCCTCTACGAGCGGGTTGGGGGAGACAGCCGAGATTTGCGGTGCGTCCTCGGGATTGCCGGCTGTCACGGTGAGTTGGGCAGGCCCACCTTGCCCCTCGGACCACCCAATGATCGTCGTATTGCCAGCGCCGAGCGCGGTAACCAGTCCCTGGTCCGACACCGAGGCGACCGCAGGACTTGTTGAAACCCATGTCACCGTTCGATCAGTGAGTACGTTGTTGGCTGCGTCGCGAGTTACAGCCGTGGCCTGCGTCGTCTGACCCACCTGTAATGTGCGCGACGCGAGAGTCACCATGACGGATGCGACCGGAGGCGGTACGACAGTCAAGATCTCCGACCCGCTCTTCCCGTCGATAGTGGCCGTGATCGTTGCGGACCCGGGGGCGACGCCAGTAACGAGTCCGGTGGAAGCGCCAACGGTTGCGATCGCGACGCTGGACGTGGACCACGTGGCGGTTCGTCCGATGAGCGGGCTCCCCTTTGCGTCACGGGGAGTCGCAGTCAGCTGCGTCGTCTCGCCGACGATGATCTTCGCCGGAGGCACGGAAACGCGGACATCCGCTACCGCAGGCGGACCAGACGAGTCACCACCACACGCGACGACGAAAACGAGCGTGGTCAGCGAGACGAGCGCGAGCCGCGGTTGAGTCTTCATTATGACTATTGTGACTTTCCTGGTTTTTGAGGCGAAGCCGGCGTGGTGCCGGCGGGCGACGGCGAAGTTAGGCGATTGGGCGCGGTGGGCAAAGGGCGAGCGCGTGCGTCCGCGATGACCCCGGACTACGGATCTCGGATCACACCGTAGGTCTGCGTCGTGAGCTCGGTGCCCGAACGCCGGCCGATCACCCACACTTTCGCGCCGCTCTTCGCCATCAGCTCCGCGGGAGCCTTCGCGAGTTTGACCGTGTCGCGGTCGGTCACGAGCCACGGCGCACCGTCACGCATCGTGAGCCGCCCCACGAGCGGCTTGGCGCCGTCGATCGAGAGGATCTCGTAGCGCGACACGGTGAACGTCGCGTTAGGCGGCCCGGACACCGGGCTACCCGCCACCCACACCGTCGCCCCGCCTAACCGGCGAAGCTCCGGCTCAAGCGGGCCAACCAGCGTCGTCGCCTTGGCCCCCTCGATCTCGAGCGACGTCACCGGAGACATCGCGAGCCCCACCGCGGCGATCTTGCCGGTGAGCACCGTCTCCGACGCCGTCGCGACTGGCGACGCGGACGTCGTGTCTCGCGCCGCAGAAGCCGTCTCCGGCTGGTTCGCGGGCGTGCCCGGGCGCGTGCGGGTGCAGGCCATGCCAGCAACGCTCAGCGCGAACGTGGCGAAGAGGCTCGTGTGGTTCACTGGGCTCTCACGACCCAGACGCGCATGATGTCCGGGAGCGGTCCGTCGCTCGCATCGCGGACGCGAATGCCCGTCGCGGGTCGATTCGTACCGGACACGACGAAATACGCGGTGGACCCGCCCCGCACGAGGATCTGGTCGCTGAACGCTCCGAAGGTCCGAGACCGCGGCGCGATTCGCCCCGGCTCGACGATGCCCTGCTCGATCGATACGAGGTCCCAGCTCTTCATCGTCAGCTTCGCGTCGACGCCCGGGATCCGGTCGTCCGCGTAGAGCATTGCCGACCACGGCACGAGCAGGGCGTCGATCGGCTGACCGATCACGCTCGTAATGGTCGCGAAGCCACTGAACGCGTTGTCGATGAGTGCCTGGTGGAGGCCCTTTTCTCCAAGCGGGAACTGGCCTCCGTACTGGTCGGACAACCATCGCAGGAACGACCACGATACGCCGTACGGCTCGCGGCCCGACAGACACGGGCCGCTGTTTCCTTGCGAACGAGTCCCGAGCCAGCTGCATTGCTCCGGCGCGCCGGAAACGCGCGTCGTTCTCGTCTCGAACCCGTAGTACACCGCGAGGTCGGCGAACGGATCGGCGAACCACGTGGTGGGTTGCGTTGGTGGATTGTTGAACGCGATCTGGCGTCCGAGGTTCTGGCCAGGGGCAAGACCGGTCGCGGCATAGCCGTTCACCTCCTCGGCGAACGTCGCCTGGCCCTCCAACTCCCACGTCGACTGGAGGTCCGTGGCCGGCGGGTACACGATCCGCCGCCCGATCTGGATCACGTGCGCGAGCTCATGCGCGATGATGACCGGCGCGTCGGCCAGTGCATCGGACACCGCGTATTTCGTCCCGGCCGTCCCGTTAGGGTCGGGAGCGCGCCCGTAGAAGAACTCACCCTCGTTGCTCGATGGACAGATCGATTGCGGCACGAGGTTCTGCGGGAAAACCTCGCCGAGGAGGTTGTCGATCTTGTTCACCTCTTTCGTGATCACGACCGCGATGCGCGAGTTGTTGTCGAAATCCGTCGGCTCCCCGAAATACGCCGCGTCCGTCACGTAGATCATCGCGTCGAACTGATCGCTCAGCGCTTGGTAGTTCGCGGCCGAGAATCCTCCGCTCGGATTTGCGTTGTCCTCGAGAAAGATTCCGCGCGCCCCCAGCTTCTTCACTGTGACGGCGAGGGAGAGCGAGCTCTGACAGATGTTCCTGGCGCGGTCCGGGATTCGGATGTTCAGCACATCGCCTTCCTTGGCCGTCGGCGGGAGGACCGGCACCATCGAGAGCGACGCCCGCGCGGCTCGGCGCGCCGCGCGCGCCGCCTGAAACTTCGATGCCACCATCGCTCGGTCTGCGTCGAAGAGCGCCAGCTCGGCCGCGCGATGCTTCGCGAGTCGAATACCACGCGCGTCTGTTGCCGGATCCACCATCGCCGCCGAAAACACCGGTGAATTGGCAATGGTCGCGACTGGTGTGGCGGCCGCACCTGCGGGCGACTCGCCCACCACGTTCGCGGACGTCACGCTCGCGACGCTCTCGGAGATGGACTGGACGCCGATCACGTAGGTCTCGGAAGCGGCGCTGGCGGGGAATTGCAGGCAGAAGTCGGCGGGTGGGGAGATCACCTGCTGCTTCCCCTGAGCCACCGAAAGCGTCGTGGGCGGCGTGAACGCCTGGGGTCGCGGCACGCTCGTATTCCCGCCGACGGTCACCTGGACGTTGAGCGTCTGCGCCGGCTTGCAATTCATGTTAGGCACGACGATCTCGAGCGACGTTGGCGTCACGGATGTGACGGAGGCGCTTACTCCGGCTATGCGGACGCTGTTTTCAGCTGCAGTCGCGCCGAACTTCGTTCCCGTGATGGTCGCGGCCTGGCCTTCTACGAGCGTGTTCGGGGAAACGCCCGTGATCTGCGGGGCTTGCGCCTGGTTGCCTGACGAGACGGTGACCTGCGCCGATCCGGACTTGGTCTCGGACGTCGCGATGATCGTCGTAGAGCCGGGCGTGAGCGCGGTGACGACCCCACCGCTGGACACGGAGGCGATCTGCGGGTTAATCGATGACCACGAGGTCTGCCGCCCGGTGATGACGGCGTTGCTCGCGTCGCGCGTGACGGCGGTTGCCGTTGTGGTCTGTCCGACCAGTAGCGTGCTCGAGGCCAGCGTCACGCTCACGGTCGCCACCGGAGGTGGTACGACGGTGATCGTCTGCGACCCGGTCCTGCCGCCGATCGTTGCAGTGATCGCGGACGACCCGGTCGCAACGCCCGTGACGACGCCGGCGGAGGTCACGGTAGCGATTGACGGGCTGCCGCTCGTCCACGAGACAGGGCGGCCGGTCAGGGCAGCGCCCTTCGCGTCACGTGCTGTTGCGGTGAGCTGAAGCGTTCCGCCGACCTGAACGTCGGATGCCGGCCCCGAGACTTCGACGGACGCAACGGCTGGCGGCCCGGAGGAGTCGCCGCCGCACCCCAAAGCGGCCGCGAGCGTGTACAGCGAAAGGAGCGCGAGCCTTGGTTGCGTCATCATTGTGAGTCCCGACGTAGGCGGATCGAGCACCGTCGCCGCGCCCGGCGGCGACCGTTCGAACTTTAGGATATTGCACACGGCGGGCAAAGGGCGGGCGCGGCGAACCACCTCCTCGGAACGGTGTGGGGCTTCTTCGAGACCGCCGAGTGCGCCGGGTCGGACGAGCGTGCATACTTCCTCTCGCATCAATCTCACACCGCGCCGGAGGACGAATTGCCCCAGCTGACCGATCGCTTCAACGCCTTTCCCGTGTACCCGCTCGCGCATGTTCCGGCGCGCAAGCGCGAGCTTCTTCAGCGTGGCGTCGACGTCATCGACCTCGGCGCAGGCGATGCCGATCTGGCCCCGCCGCCGGCTGCCATCGAGGCACTGGTCAAGGCCGCGCACACACCGTCGATGGGCCGGTACGGGTTCGGGCTCGGTCACGTTCCGTTCCGGCAGGCGATCAGTGACTGGATGGCGATGCGGTTTGGGCAGCGATTCGACCCGATTTCCGAGATCGTGCCGCTCATAGGATCCAAGGAAGGCATCGCGCACATCGCGTTCGCCTACCTCGGCAATGGCGATGTGGCGATCGTGCCGGAGCCCGCGTATCAGGCCTACGTGGGAGGTACGCTGCTGAGCGACGCCACGCCGCACATCTACCCGCTCCGCCCGCGCACGAGCTTCCTCGTCGAGCTCGACGAGATTCCGCGCGACGTACTCGACCGGACGCGCGTGCTCTATCTCAACTATCCGAACAATCCGACGGCCGCGATCGCGCCGCGCGATTACCTCGAGCGAGTGGTCCGCGTTTGCCGCGAGCGGGACATCCTGCTCGTGTTCGACAACGCGTACTCGGAGCTGGCGTTCGACGGATACGTCCCGCCGAGCATCTTCGAGATCGACGGGGCGCGCGACGTGGCGATCGAGTTCCACTCGCTCTCGAAGACGTACAACATGACCGGGTGGCGCTGCGGCTGGGCGGTCGCCAGGCCCGAGATCTCCGCGGCGCTATCGAAGGTGAAGACGTTCGTCGATACAGGCACGTACATGGGCATTCAGGCCGCGGGTGTCGCGGCGATCGAGAGCTGGACGGAGTTCGTGCCGCCCAACGTGGCGATCTTCAAGGAACGCAGGGATGCGGCCGTGTCGGCGTTCCGCGGAGCGGGGTTCACGTGCGACGTGCCTCAGGCAACGATGTACCTGTGGATCGCGCTGCCGGACGGCGTGCCGAGTCGAGCATTCGCGGATCGGCTGATGGAAGAAGAGGGCGTGATCGTTCTGCCGGGCGCCGGATTTGGCGCCGGCGGCGAGGGCTTCTTCCGTGTGTCGTTCATCGTTCCGCCCGCTCGGATGGGCGAAGCCGCGGAGCGGGCGGGCCGGGTGCTCGCGGCGATGCAGGCCGACTCGGGGACTGAGGCTGTGGTCGCACGTTAGGCGGATGACAACGGGGGCTTGCATTACCGAATCTCGAGCCCATTCTCAGGCTGCACAAACACCCGAACGATCTCACACGAAAGGATCTCGAGATGTCGCTACACGCTCCTCGAACAATTGCGGCCGCGCTGCTCATCGCCGCCGCACCCGTCGCCGTAGCCGTCGCGCAAAATGCCGTTAACGCCGACGCGAGCCGCGCGCCGGCAACCGGTGCGGCCGCGCCGACGACCCTCAAGCAGCTCGACCCTGCGGACCTCGCGTTCTGGAAGAACATCCGGTTCACGGCATTGTCGAACGGCGGCAAGTGGTTCGCCTACCAGCTCACACCTAACGAAGGCGACGCCGAGGTCGTCGTGAGGCCGACGGCCGAGGGCGAGGAGCGGCGGTTCAAGATCGGCGAGCCGCCACCGCCACCCGGGGGCTTCGGCGGAGCGGTGAACACCTCGGTCGTCCTGTCGGAAGACGGGAAGTGGCTGGCCTTCTTCACGTACCCCACCGCTGCCGACGCCAAGAAGCTTCGAAAGGACAAGAAGCCGGTCCAGAGCGGTGTCGTGCTCGTGAATCTCGCAACCGGCGAGAAGCGGGACGTTGAGAAAGTGCGTCGCTTCGCATTTGCTCCGAAGCAGCCGAACTGGCTTGCGCTCCATCGTTATGCACCAGACGGCTCCGCGGCGACGGCCGGCTCGGACCTGCTGCTCGTGGACCTTCGCTCCGGGACGGTCACGAGCGTTGGCAACGTCGGCGAGTTCGCCTTCGACGACGCGGGCACGCGCCTCGCCTGGACGGTCGAGGGACGCGATCTGGTCGGCAACGGCGTGCAGGTTCGCGACCTCAAGACCGACGTCGTGCGCGTCCTCGACAGCGACAAGGCGATCTACCGCAAGCTCACGTGGGCCGACAGCGGTCTCGCGCTCGCCGTGCTCCGCGGTCGCCCGGACAGCGCTGCCGCGGACACGTCGTTCGCGGTGTTGGGCTACACCGGGTTTTCGCCCGCGACCAAGGCGGTCGTGTATACGCCGGCCGACACCGGCGGATTCCCGAGCGGCATGCGAGTCACCGCCGACCGCGCCCCGCGATGGGCGGCGGATCGCTCGGCGCTCTTCTTTGGCATTGCGGCGCGCCGGACATCGCCCGAGAGCAAGACGCCGCGACCTGACGTCCGACCGGCCGCGGGAATTCCCGCGGCCATGCAGAGCACGGCACGCGGAGCCACGGGCGACGACGATGACCTCGCAACGCTCGTGATCTGGCACGCCAAGGACCCGCGCCTGCAGTCGCAGCAGCAGGTGGAGGAGTCGCGCGACAAGCAATTCACCTATCTCGCCGAGTACCGCGTGATCGACCGCAAGTTCCTCCGGCTCGGGACCGACGAGGTACGCGACGTCACGCTCGCACCTAACGAGCGCTGGGCGGTGGGCGCGGACATCCGTGGCTACGAGCGCGACGGCAACATCGACGGCATGCGCTACCGTGACGTGTATGTGATCGACACCCGCACGGGTGAGCGGAAGCTGGCGGTGAAGAAGCTGCCGAATCGCGAGCTCGTGTCACCGGACGGCTCGACGTTCCTGTACTTCGCCGATGGCCAGTATCGCGTGTACGACATGGCCGCCGGCGCATCGCGCGCGATCACCGAGGGTGCGCCAGTGAGCTTTGTGGACACGGAGGACGATCACAACGTGGATCGTCCACCCGTTGGGCCGGTCGGCTGGGCGAAGGACGGGAGCGCGGTGATCCTCTCCGACAACTGGGATATGTGGCGAGTTCCGGTAAGCCGGGCGGGGAAGGCCCTGAACCTCACCGGCAACGGCCGCGCGACGCGAGTGAGGTATCAACGGCGCGTCGTGATCGATCCGCGCGAGCGCGGCATCGATCTCGCGAAGCCGCTCTACATCTCCATGTACGGCGAGCGGACGAAGAAGGAAGGCCTGGCGCTGGTGAACGCGACGAAGCCCGGCGCGAAACCGCTCGTTTGGGAGGACGCCAAATTCGCATTCGCGCGTGCGCGCGATGCCGAGACCTGGGTCTTCACGAGACAGACGGTCAAGGAATTCCCCGACTATTGGGTGACGACGGCGGCATTCACCACCCCGCGTCGCCTCACGGCCGCGAACCCGCAGCAGGCCGAGTACGCGTGGTCCAGCGGCGCGCGCCTCGTGGACTACGTCACCGACAAGGGTGACTCCCTCCAGGGCGCGCTTTACCTGCCCGCGAACTACGAGCCAGGCAAGAAGTACCCGACCGTGGTGTACATCTACGAGAAGCGCTCGCAGTTCCTCCACAACTACAGCGTCCCTAACGAGACGCAGGCCTTCAACCCGAGTGTCTACACGAGCCGGGGGTACGCGGTGTTCCAGCCGGATATCGTGTACAAGGTGAACGACCCGGGCATGTCGGCGGTGTGGGCGGTCGTTCCCGCGGTGAAGGCGGCTATCGCCACGGGCATCGTTGACTCGACGAACGTCGCGCTGCATGGCCACTCGTGGGGTGGCTACCAGACGGCCTTCCTCGTCACGCAGACGAACATCTTCAAGAGCGCGATCGCCGGCGCCCCGCTCACCGACATGGTGAGCATGTACAGCTCCGTCTACTGGAACACCGGCGGAGGCAACATGGCGATCTTCGAGTCCAGCCAGGGGCGGTTCAAGGGGAACTTCCTCGAAAACTATGACGCGTACATCCGGAACTCGCCGGCCTTTCACGCCGACAAGGTCAGGACGCCTCTGCTCATCCTGCATAACGAGCACGACGGCGCGGTCGACTTCAATCAGGGCATCACGTTCTTCAACACGCTTCGTGAGCTGGGCAAGGACGTGGTCCTGTTGCAGTACGTCGGAGAGAATCACGGGCTCGCGCAGCCGAAGAACATGAAGGACTACACGATCCGCATGCGCGAGTTCTTCGATCACTATCTCAAAGGCGAGCCGGCGCCCGACTGGCTCAAGGACGGCATCCCGCGGCTCAAGATGGACGAGCATCTCAAGTCGCGGCAGAAGAAGACGGAGAAGATCGCGTCCTGATGACTGCCTTTCGCACACGAACCTCTGGCGCCGTTGCGCTCATTGTCATGTCGGTGGCTGTCAGCGCGGTGACCGCGACTGCCCAGACGCCTAACGGGCGTGCTCGCGCGCGGGACCTCGGAGTCGCGCCTGGCGTGTTCCGGCCGGGCGCCAACAACGCCATCACCGACGTGAGCGGTGTGCTCGTCGGGCAGACGACCGTCACCGATGGCGACTCCGTGCACACGGGGATCACTGCCATTCGCGCCCACGGCGGAAACCAGTACCTCGACCGCGTGCCGGCGGCGGTCCATGTCGGCAACGCGTTCGGAAAGCTCGTGGGAAGCACGCAGGTGAAGGAGCTGGGCGAGCTCGAGACGCCGATCCTTTTGACGTGCACGCTGTGTGTGTGGAAGGCGGCAGACGCCATGGTCGAGTGGATGCTCGCTCAGCCAGGCATGGAGCGCGTTGGCTCACTCAACCCTGTCGTCGGCGAAACGAACGACGGTGGGTTGAACGCAATCCGCTCGCGGCTGATCCGGCCGGAGCATGTGCGTGCCGCGCTGGACGGCGCGAAGGGCGGCCCGGTCGCCGAGGGAAGCGTTGGAGCCGGGGCGGGGACGCAGGCGTTTGGGTGGAAGGGTGGCATCGGCACCTCGTCCCGCGTCGTCCCGAAGTCGCTCGGCGGCTACACCGTCGGCGTACTCGTCCAGTCGAACTTCGGCGGGATCCTGCAGGTGCTCGGCGCGCCTGTGGGGAAGGAGCTCGGCCGCTACGCGTTCAAGAACGAGGTGGACCGCGAACGAGGGGACGGGTCGATCATGATGGTCGTGGCGACCGACGCTCCACTCTCGGATCGGAATCTCGAGCGGCTCGCTGCGCGGGCCATGATGGGGCTCGGGCGAACCGGGTCGTCGGCGTCGAATGGCTCGGGCGACTTCGTGATCGCGTTCTCGACGGCGCCGTCGGTGCGCCGGCGCCTAACGCCGGCGGGCACGGGACCGGAGCCGCTCACGCGCCAGACCGAAGACCTCACGAACGACGCGATGTCAGGTCTATTCGAGGCGGTTGTCGAGGCGACCGAGGAGTCGATCTACAACTCGCTCTTCATGGCGACGACTGTCACCGCACGTGGCCGAACGGTCGACGCGATTCCGCTCGGTCGCGTTCGCGAGATCCTCAAGAAATACAACGTCGCGAGCCGGTAGCGTCGCCGCGGTACGCTTGTCGCATGACGGCATCGCATGAGACACCATCATGCGATGCTGCCGGTTGCGCTGATCGTTGGGGGACTCGGCGCGGCCGCGGCGTTCACGCTCCTCGCGCGAAACGTGACGCGACACAAGACGCGGCGCCTCGACCGCACCGTCCGCAAGGCGATACCGAACCGCCACCGGCGCGCGACTCGTCTTGCTGCCGAGGCGATCACGCCATTGGGGAAGTGGTACGGGCAGATGCCCGTTGCGGCACTGGTGACGGCCGCGACATGGCGCGCCAGAGGGCCACGCGCTGCCGTGCCGATCGCGGCCGTGTCCGCGTCGGCGGCCTCGCTCGCCTGGTTGCTCGAGAAGATGATGCGACCGCGAACCCCGCCACCCGGTCGTCACTCCCCTACCGAACCGGCGTTCCCGAGCGGCCACGCCCTCCAGACCGGCGCGGTGGCGTGGACGGTCGCGTACATCCTCGCGCGCGAAGGCCTCGCTTCACCC
>JBKOYV010000311.1:0-14359 GCA_046725585.1 Gemmatimonadota bacterium
CGCCGATCCAGCGCAACAACAACCTCATCTGGGTGTCGCGCGCGACGTTCACGCAGTACACGAGCGAGGTGAAGGATCTCGCCGGGCTTCCACCGTTCCGCCCACCGCTCTCGGGCTTCGGCGGCTTGGGCGTGACGTTCATCGAGGTCGGGCAGCCGCTGACGCAGATCATCGGCCGTGACTTCGACGCGAATGGGAACCGCACCGCGACCGACGTCAAACTCGGGAACTCGGCACCGAACTATCGAATGGGCTTCGTCAACGAGCTCACGTTCAAGGCGATGCACCTGAACGTCGTGTTCGACTATCAGAACGGCGGCGACATCATCAACCTCACCCAGTTCCTCTACGACGATGCAGCGACGTCGGCCGATTACGGCTCGAAGGACTGGGAGTATCGCATGAAGGGCTACAACGGGGGCGTGATCAGGCCCTACATCGAGGACGCGACGTTCCTCAAGCTGCGTGAGGTGAGCCTGGGCGTGACCATCCCCCCGCGGTACCTGGGGCGCGGCAACATCGGGATCAAGACGGCGCGGGTGAGCCTGACAGGGCGCAACCTGGTGTCGTGGCAGAAGTACTCGGGCCTCGACCCGGAAGTCGCAAACCTGGGTTCCGCGGCCATCCGGTATCCACTGGGATGCCGGCCCCGCCGTCGTCGACAGCGGATGGCGGAAGGAGATACAACGATGCCGACTCGCGCGACATCTCGCAATTCGAACTACATCCTGGGATGGAGCGGTGCGGAAGAAGATCGCCTGATACGACAGGCGATGCTCCTCGCGCCGATGACCGAACGGCTCTTTCGTGAGGCTGGCATCGGTGAAGGCCAGCGCGTGCTCGACATCGGTTCTGGAGTCGGGGACGTGTCGATGATCGCGGCGAGACTCGTGGGCCCTTCCGGCGAGGTCATCGGCATCGAGCGCAACGCCGACTACATGGCGCGAGCGCAAGAGCGCGTCGCGGCCGTCGGGTTCCGTAACGTCACGTTCATCCAGGCCGACCTGAACGACATCGCCGTTCCCGGGCCGTTCGACGCCGCCGTCGGACGCTTGATCCTGACCTTCTTCCCCGATCCGGCTGCAATTGTGCGATCCGTGTCGCGAATGCTCGCTCCCCGAGGCGTGGTCGCGATCATCGAACCGTCCTGGAGTCCTGCGATCGCGTTCAACGCACACCTGCCCCTGTTCTCGCGTCTCATCACCACGGCTCACGCGCTCTTCCAACGGCTGGGCATAGATACCGAGCGAGGACCCAACCTCTATCGGATCTTTCAGGATGCAGGCCTTCCCGCTCCCCTGATGCATCTCGACATGGAGATGGGGCACGATGCATTCATCGCCGATCTCCAGACGGAGCTCCTTCATGCGGTTCAGCCTGATGCGGAGCGACACGGGGTGTCCCTGGCGGACCTCGGCGACCTCGACACGCTTGCCGATCGCATTGAGACGGAGGCGCTCGCTTCGAGATCGCCGATCGCGTACGTGGGGATGGTGAGCGCGTGGTCGAGGACGAGCGCGTAGTCGAGTCGGCCAGCGTCGAACCTTTACCAAACACGAGCGGAGACTCCCGTTGCGCGGTGGTCCGGAAGACTCATAATTCGTTAGAGAGATCCGCCCCGTGATGGGGCGTCAAAAGCAAAATTCCAACGTTTCTGGGAGGCGGGTAGGCAGTATGCCGGAAACGATGAGCCCAGGATATGCTGCCTCGGAGCGCGAGGCGTATCGCGGCGTTAGGCGGGCATGTGACGCGGGACTCGATTCCACGGCCCTTCGCGTGGAGGTGAGGCGACGCGTCGGCGGCCTGATTCCGGCCGAGGCGAGCTACTTCGGCGCGGTCGACGCCCGGACAGGGTTTCTCGAAGCGCTCGTGGGCGAGAGCGGAACCGACGCGTTCGAGCGGCAGGTCTTCGACGTCGTGTATCCGCTCGCGGACGCCGAGCGCACCGTCGATCTCGCGCGATCCGGACGTGTGGCGTCGACGACATCATCCGGCCCGATGGCCGACGCGATGCGCGGCGCCGGCTTCGGTCGCGAGCTTCGTGTCGCCTTCGCGGTCGGCCACGAACCAACCGGGATCTTCCTCGCGCTGCGCGAGCGAAGCTCGCGGGCGTTCGGCGAGCATGACGTCGCGTTCGTGCGTCGCATCGCGCCGCACGTCGCACGGGCTCTGCGGAGAGCAGCACTGGTGGACGCGGCGCGGGTCGCGCGCCTCGAGGACCTCGAGAGCGATGAGAGCGAACCGGGCGACCTCACGCCCGGCGTCGTTGTGATCGACGACCACTGGCATATCGTCCAGTGGACCGCGGCCGCGGAGGCACAGCTCGCGGATCTCGCCGATGCCACGGCGGCGACATCCGCGCCGACGTCCGCCATTCTCGACTTCGTCACGCGGCACCGCGCCGCCGGCGGCGTGAGCTTCCTGAGCGTTCCGGGGCGCTCAGGCCGGTGGTACACGCTTCGCGCGGCGCTCACCGAGCCCGATGACCTCGGGCGTTCGAGCACGGTGGTCATCATCAAGCCGGCGCGCCGCGAGCGAAGCGATTCGCTACGTCGGCCGGCTCACCGAGCGGTGCGAGGACGGCTCGAGGGCGGCACCAGCTTGTTCAGTCGCATGTAGGTGACGATGTTGCCGTAGTGCTCACCGTCGTGCGACGCGTTCGCGATGAGCGCGTAGAACCTCGAGCGCTGCTGGCCGAAGATGTCGACGCTCGCTTTCAGGTTGTCGTCCGCCTGTGCGTAGGCGCGCTCGCAGTAGTCGTTCGACTCCTTGAGCGCGGCGACGATCGCCGCTTTCGTCTTGGCGGTGTTCTCGACGTCGCCCTCGCCCGGCACCTTGTCGCCTAACGCCATCGCGCAATACATCTTCTGCGATCCCGCGACGTGAGCGAACATTTCGCCGACGCTGCGCACGTCGGGCGTGGGGCGATACGCGTACATCTGCTCGGAGAGCTCGTCCGCCGCCTGGTTGAGGTTCGCGATGATGCCCTTCCACAGCGTACGGGCTTCGCCCGCCGCCGACGGAGCCTGCGCGGCAGCGGTCGAGGCGATGATCGGGAGGACGGCGACCGCGAGGAGCGTTTTCCGCATCGGACTTTTGGGTTGAAGGGTGGGGATGCCGGTGCGAATCTCGCGCACGGGTGCACTGGCGACTAGGGAGCGGCACCGAATTTGGTTAAGCCTGTCGCTCCCTCGAAAACGGCAACCACGAGCAAACGGCAAACAAAGAGCAAACGGCAAACAAAGAGCAAACGGCAACCACGAACGCTGAGGCCACAGACGCGAGCGGCACTGAACACGCTGAGGGTGCTATTCGGGAAAAACAAAGACCAACAAACTTCAATCGTTCATGTGATTGGAGTTGACGCTCCGGTCGAGTAGCTCGCGCCAGAGAACGATTCAGCGGCCACAGCGTTCGACAGATCAGCGTCGTCAGCGTTCGTGGTTGCCGTTTGTCCGTCTTATACGAGGCTCATTAGTCGTGACCAGCGCCGCGGTGGATCGCGCGCCTCGAGCGCCTCGAAACGTCAGGGCCTCGTAGGAGCCCTCAGCCTCGCCGCGAGCGCCGCGGCATCGTAGGTGAACGCGTAGCTCCCCGACCCCACGTCCACCGCCACAGTATCGCCGGTCTGCGTCGGCCGGGTCACACCCGATGCGGCCGCGAGCGCGGCGTTACCCTCGCGCACCTGCTCGAGATGCGCGCCCGGGAGGTGCACCGTCGCGCGCGTGTTAGGCGGAACGATCGCCGTCACCGTGAGACGATCTCCATCGAGCCTCCACCCGGCCGCTGCTTCCCCGTACGGCGTCACGAGCGTGGCCTTCGCGTAGGTGAGGCCACCACCCGGCTGCGGGCGCACGACGATGTGCTTGTAGCCCGGCTCCGACGGATCGTCGTTCAACCCCGCCACCACGCGGTACATCCAGTCACCGATCGCGCCGTATGCGTAATGGTTGAAGGAGTTCATCGACGCCTCCTGGAACGTGCTGTCGGGTTTCCGACCGTCCCAGCGCTCCCACACCGTCGTCGCCCCCTGCTTCACCTCGTACAACCATGACGGATACCGCTCGTTGAGCAGAAGCCGGTAGGCGTCGTCGAGATGACCGTTCTCGCTCAACATGCGTGTGAGCGCGGGCGTGCCGAGGAACCCGGTCGTGAGATGACCCATTCGGCGCACGTCCGCGGCGAGACGCTCGGCAGCGTTCGCGCGCAGCGAGTCCGGCACGAGCCCGAAATCGAGCGCGAGCACGTAGGCCGTCTGCGTATTCGAGGTCATGCGGCCCGTGGCCGTGATGTATTCGCGCTGGAACGCGGCGCGAATGCGCTCGAAGAGCGATCGATAGCTCCGTGCGTCGTCCGTCTTGCCTAACACCTCCGCCGTGCGGGCGAGCAGGTCGGTCGAGTGCGCGAAGTATGCGGTGGCGACGAGGTCCTTGTCGGTCGTCGCACCGGGGTAGTCGGCCCGAACCGTCTGGAAGGCGAGCCAGTCGCCGAAGTGGAAGCCGGTCGTCCAGAGCAGACGGTCACCCGCCTGCGCCCGCATGTACTCCACCCACGCACGCATGCTCGGGTACTGCCGCACAAGCACGCTCGTGTCGCCGTACGCCTGAAACATTGTCCATGGGACGATGACCGCGGCGTCCGACCATCCGGCGCTGGCGTCGTTGCCGGGCGCGCCGCGCCCGATCACATCGGGGATCACCCACGGCACCGCACCGTTGGGCTTCTGATCGGCGGCGACGTCGCCCAGCCACTTCGCGAAAAACCCGGACACGTCCATGTTGAACGCGGCCGTGCGCGCGAACACCTGCGCATCGCCCGTCCACCCGAGGCGCTCGTCGCGCTGCGGACAGTCGGTAGGCACGTCCACGAAGTTGCCCCGCTGACCCCACACGATGTTCTGGTGCAGCCGGTTCAGTAGGTCATTGGACGTCTCGAAGGTGCCGGTCGGGCTCATGTCGGAGTGAACGACGACAGCCGTGACGGCATCGAGCGTGGGCGTGCCCGGAAACCCATCGAGGGCAACGTAGCGGAAGCCCTGAAAGGTGAAGCGCGGCTCGAAGACCTCGGTGGCTCCGCCCTTGAGCGTGTACTGCACGGTCTGCGCGGCGCCGCGCAGGTTCTCGGTGTAGAAGTCTCCCTGCTTGTCGAGCACCTCCGCGTGCCTCACACGAACCGTGGTCCCGGCCGGCCCGCTCACCGTGAGGCGTACCCACCCCACGAGGTTCTGGCCGAGGTCGAACACGGTCTGCCCCGATGGCGTGTGGAGGATGCGAACTGGCTTGACCTCACGCATGCGCCGGACCGGCGGCCCCACGGGCGCGACGAGCGGTGGGGCCACACCCTCGCGAAGCCTAACGCCGCGCCACGAACGGTCGTCGTAGCCGGAGCGACTCCATCCCGGCTTCTCGAGCCGCGCGTCGTACGTCTCGCCATCGTAGATGTCCGACATGAGGATCGGCCCGGTCGACGCCTTCCATTGCTCATCGGTGCCGATGACTTCCGTGCGGCCGCCGGTGTAGCGGACGACGAGCTGCACGAGCAGCGCGAGATGCTTGCCGTACGTGTTGCGCTTGCCCTCGAAGCCGAGTCGGCCTCGGTACCATCCGTCGCCGAGCGTGACGCCGATGGCGTTAGGCCCGGTTCGGAGGAGCGACGTGACGTCATAGGTGTCGTATTGCAGACGTTTGTCGTAGCTCGTCCAGCCGGGCCGGAAGAGCTGGTCAGTCACGGGCTGGCCATTCAGCTCGACCGCGTTGAGGCCGAGACTCGTGACGTAAAGGCGTGCGGAAGCAATGCCCTGAGCAAGCGTGAGCTCGCGGCGCAACATGGGACTCGGGTTGGAGCGCGACGTGTCCTCTGTCAGGTCCGGCGTGATCCAGCGCGCGGTCCAGTCCGCGGGCTCGAGGAGCCCCATCTCCCAGAACGCCGGCGCACTCCAGGGCGAAGCTCGTCCTGCGTCGTCCCAGACGCGCACCTGCCAGTAGTAGCGTGTGTCGGAGCGGAGCGCAGGTCCGCCGTATGGCCGGAGCGTCGACGCCGAAGACGCCACTTTGCCGGAACCCCAGAGCGGCGCGCGCTCGAGTGACGCCGGCTCGCCGGCGACGCGCAGCTCGTACGCGGCCTGCATCGTGCCGCGCCTAACGCCGTGGATGCGCCAGCTGAGGCGTGGCGTACGAACGTCGATGCCAACCGGGTTCTGCCGATACTCCGTCTTGAGCGCCTCGACATGGAGGCTCTGTGCGGCGACGACACCGGCGGCCGCGAGCTGGCTCGCCAACGCGGTCATCACCGTCGCGACGCAGCGCTCGGTCGCGCCCCATCGGGGGGTGGACATGCTCATGCGGATCTCGAGTCCTCGAGGCTCGAGGAACAATGTCGCATCGGTCAGAGACTTCCGTCAGGGCGCCGGCCCTCGCGCATGGCCGCAACCTGAGCGTCGGTGAACGGCGCCGTGAACAGCTCCGCCCTCGCGTGCCAGCACCGGAACAGATCAGTGATATAGTGCATGCGCTGTTGCAGGTTCGCCCAGTCCGCGGCGCCGCTCGCCGCTGTTGCGTTAGGCGTCGGGTCGATGGACGCCAGCAGCGTCCGAAGCGGCACGTAGTCGATGCTGCGGAGCTCCGGCGGGAACTCACCCGACACGTCGCGCCCTAGATGCAGCACGACACCCGGGAATTGCAGCGTCATCAACAGGTCGGTGATGATGAGCCTCAGTCGCCTGCGAACGGCCGCCACCAGCGCATCGACGGCAACATCGGCCGGCATCGGGTGACCGGTGAGGCGGGCGATTCGCGCGCGGAGGCGAAGCCACGCGCCCGGCATGATCAGGGGAAAGAGCGCCGCCCGCACCGCGTCCGGGTCGACGGCAGCGTCCAGCGATGCCTGAATCTCTGGCTGGAGCCGCGTCTGCTCGTGGAGGCCGATGAGCAGGTTGCCGAGCAGGAGCAGGGCCGCCCGTTCCGACTCGTTATGCGCCCGGCACGCATCGCCGTACGCCACGAACGCCTCGCGGAGCAGTCGCTGGCCGCCGGGAGGCTCGCCGGCACGCAGCCCGTCCGCGAACGCGGCGGTCGCGGCAGCGTCGGGCGGGCCCGCGGCGGCAGCCGTCCCGCGCCAGCGCGCGAACTCGCGTCCGATCTCGACGAACACCTTGTGGTTGCCAAGCGCCACGGCGTCCGCGGCTCGTCGGAGCGCGGCCTCCGGGTCGACCGCGCGGCGAACCGCTTCGAGCACCGTATCGTGCGTGAGTGCGTGCGCCGTCCGGCTCGACAGCCGGACGATCTCGGTGACGACCTGCGCGACGTCATGCGATCCGAAGATGTCTTCGGCAGCGCGGGCAAAATCCTCGCCGCGAATGGTCTGTCCCGCCTGACGCGACGCCCACGTCGCGAACGTGCACCAGTTGGCGCCCGGCGCCATCCGCTCGGCGACCGCGCGTGCGAGCTCGTGGTAGCACTGGGTGATGCGGAGGTTGCGGATGACCGGGTCGCTGATGGCGCCGATCGTGTCGACGTCGCTGACTGTGGGAACGCTCACCGTGGGTCCACCAGTGGCTCGTGTGTCATGCCGCGTTAGGCATCAATGCGGGCGGTCGTTACGGTGCGAGAGAGCCGGCGTAGGCCGCGGCGGCGATCATGTCGTTCACCGTGAGGGCCGCCGCCACCGCGCGCATCGGTGCCGCGTCCGGCGTCGAGCGCACCCCGGCGGCGAAGCCTAGCAGCTGGCGCAGCAGGTATGACGGGGAGCGTCCCGCGATCGGCGGTACGAGCCCCACACCGCGCAGCTTGGAACCGTGGCAGCTCGTGCAGGCCGAGCTCTTCACACCCGGAACATCGGGAACCCCGCGCTTCGCCAGCGTCTGCCCGCGCGCAATGCTTCCCGGCGGGACATACGCCACATACTCGACACGCGCGTCGTGCAGCTCGTGGCGCTCCGCGTCCGTTGCGACCTCGATGAGCCGCTCACCGAGCGGCTCATCGCCACCCTCGGCGACGAGAAAATACAACCCGGTGGCCGGCCTGACGCGCGGAATGCGCTCCGTCTCGACCACCTGCGCGCGCCGGCGTGGCTTGAGCCTGGCGAAGTAGCGCGCCGCGTCCTTGACCTCGGCTGGCGTGGCGCTGTCGGCAATGGAACGCATGATGTCCGCCGGCTTGTTGGGCGCGTGCCAGGGGCTGCCGCGCGCACCGGACCGAAACGCCGTCATCTGCCGTGTGATGTACGTGGCGGGAAGCCCGGCAAGCGACGCGTTCTCCGGCCGACCCGCGCCATCCGGGAGGTGGCAGTAGCCGCAGGCCCAAACCGCCGGCGGCCGCCCACGCGCGACGACCGGCGGCATAGCGGGATGAGACTCTGGATACCAGTCGGGGATGTTGAACCGATCATGCGCGCGCAGGTCGGTGTACGCGACGTCGCTTCCGGGAACGCGCCGCGGCGTCACGCTGTCGAATGGTGTGGCGGCCGACCCGGTGCCTAACGGCATCGCCCAGGCGGGAGGTTCCGGCCGTGCCGCCGAAGTCGGCGCTCCGGTGCGCGGCGTCTGCGCCCCCAGTGGACTGACGCCGACGAGAACAACGCTCACACACCACCGCACGATGCGGGCATCCGGCAGATGGATCATTCCGAGGAACCTCCTGGATAGTACGGTCACCGCGGCAGCGCAAAGGCAACGTACGTGTCCGACGACTTCGAGCCCAGCTTCCCTCCGCCGGCCGCAATCACCACGAACTGTCGGCCGCCCACCGCATACGTGCTCGGCGTCGCGTACCCGGCCGCAGGAAGCTTGGCCTGCCACAGCAGTTTCCCCGTCGCCTTGTCGAACGCCCGAAGCTTCTCGTCCTGCGCCGCCCCAATGAACACGAGCCCGCCCGCTGTCACGATGGGCCCACCATACTGCTCGGTGCCGGTCGGAGCGAGGCCTCTGGCCGTGAGCGCCGGAAACTCCCCGAGCGGGATGCGCCAGCGATACTCGCCGGTGTTGAGGTCGATGGCGCTCAGCGTGCCCCATGGCGGCTTGATGGCCGGATAGCCATCCGGGTCCTTCCACCGCTCGTACCCGGCGAACTGATACGGTGACCCCGACAACGGCCGCGCCGACGCCGCACGGACGTTAGGCTGGATCCGCGCCGGTCGGCCGAACAGGTAGGCGACGACGGCATCCCGTTCCGGCTCGGGAAGGTCACGAAACGCCGGCATGAACCCGCGCCCGCGCGCGATCACCGCCTGGACCTGCTCTCGCGAGAGTCGCGCGCCGACGCCTGACAGCGACGGCACCCGATCGCCGTCGCCTCGCTGGTCGGTTCCGTGGCAGCCGGCACAGAACGCCACATAGACGTCCGCTCCGCCGCCTAACGTGAGACCGCCGAGGGCGCCGAGCGTCATCGGACGCATCGCGGCGATCCACGGAACGTCGCTGGCGTTGACGTACAGCACGCCGGTCTCGCGGTCGACCGCTGCACCGCCCCATTCCCCACCGCCATCGAACCCCGGGAGGACGATGCTGCCCTTCACGCTCGGCGGCGTGAACAGGCCGTCGTTGTGGAGTGTGCGGAACCGCTGCAGCACAGACTCGTGCGCCGCGGGTGAAAGGTCGGTGAGGTCCGCCTCGGTCATCGCCTGGCGCGCGAACGGCGCGGGCTTGGACGGAACGGGCTGCGTCGGCCACGCCTGCTCTCCATTGAGGTCCGATGCGGCCACCGGGCGCTCCTCCACGGGGAACAGCGGCCGCCCATTCTCGCGGTCGAACAGGAACACGAAACCGGTCTTCGTGATCTGCGCGACGGCGTCCACGTTACGGCCCCCACGCCTGACGGTCACGAGGTTGGGAGCCGCCGGCAGGTCGCGGTCCAGGAGGTCGTGATGGACCGTCTGAAAGTGCCAGCTGCGGCGTCCGGTGCGGGCGTCGAGCGCAAGCAGCGTGTTCGCGTAGAGATTCGCCCCCCGGCGACCCCCGCCGTAGAAATCGGGGCTCGCCGATCCAGTGGGCACGTACACGATCCCGCGCCTCGTGTCCACGCTCATCCCGGGCCACGAGTTCGCGCCGCCCGCCGTTTTCCAGGCCTCGTTAGGCCACGTCTCGGAGCCCGGCTCGCCGCGCTGCGGGATCGTGTGAAAGGTCCAGCGCACTGCGCCCGTCCGAACGTCGAACGCGCGCACGTGCCCCGGCGCTGCGCCCTCGTCTTCACCGACGCGGGTACCCTGGATGAGCAGATCCTCGAACACTGCACCAGGGCTGGTGGCGATGACGAAACCCGACCAGGACGACGCCGAGTCGGGCGGTGCGTCGCGTCCCACCCCTATGCTCAGGTCCACCCATCCCGAGTCACCGAACGTCGGGATGGGACGACCGGTACGCGCGTCGAGCGCGTAGAGCCGCTGGCCGGCGGTGAAGAGGATGCGTCGGTCATCGCGGTCCGCCCAGTACGCAACGCCGCGGTTCGCGTGGAACTCGCGTGTGCGTCCGGCGAACGGATCGAAGCGCCAGCAGAGCGTGCCGCTATCCGCACGAAGCGCGACCACGGCCAGCGCGGGCGTCGTGGTGTAGAGCACACTATCGACCACTATCGGAGTCGCCTGGATCTCGGACCGGCGGCCAGCAGGCATATCGCCGGTGTGATACGTCCACGCGACCGTGAGCTGCGAGACGTTGTCGCGGTTGATCCGGTCGAGCATCGAGTAGCGGTCGTTGCCCGGAGCGCCTCCCGTGACCGGCCAGTCGTCACGGTGGGACGGTCGGCAGGCGGTCACGAGTCCGGCACTGCCGGCCAGGAGCGCGAGCACTCCCAGGAGGCGTACCCGTCGGGAGTATTGTGAGAGTAGCCAGCGCTTCATGTCGTCTGTCCGCGGAGCAGCCCCGGTTCAACATGGTCGGAGCAGCGCACGGAGGCGAGACTTCGATCGTCCTGCCGACCCCCAATCCTCATGGAAATGTCCGGGTGTGCTGGAGAGGGCTGTACGTTCGCCGCGACCGGATCGAATTTCTTGTCGTAACTCTCCCGGGCTCCGACCGGAGCCGTCGTTCGAGAACCCGAGCCACACGGTGCCGCCATGCGCTGCGCTCCCACTCTCGTCGCAGTCCTTTCGCTCCTGAGCTCCGGCTCGCTCGCGGCGCAGCAGGACCTGCGCCCCGCCCTGAGTGGTCGCGCCACGAGCGTCGTGTCGCTCAGCATCCCGCGCCCGCCAGACGCACCCGAGGCGCCGCCAACGACGCCACCGGTGACCATCGCGCTCGACTATGGCCAGCCGCACCTGCGCGGCCGGGCGCTTCACACCGATAGCCTCGTGCCGTACGACAAGCCGTGGCGCACCGGCGCGAACGATCCGACGACGCTCACCACGGGCGTCGACCTCGTGCTCGGCGGTGCGACTCTGCCTGCGGGGAAGTACGTCCTCTACACCATCCCGAGCCGTGGCGACTGGAAGCTCATCATCCAGAAGCCCGCCGGTCAGACGGCGGACTACAAGCCCGAATACGACGTGGCGCGCGTCGATCTCAAGCGACGGACCCTGGCGGAGCCGGTCGAGAGCCTAACGATGTGGCTCGTTCCGTCGCCGACGCCGGGTAAGGCGCAGGGGGAGCTTCGCCTGGCATGGGGCGCGAGTCTCCTGTCCACGACGTGGTCGGTGAAATAGACTCCGACTGCCACTTGGTTCCACCGACTCCGGCGCAACCCAGCTTGCGTTAGGCATCGCCAAGGATCCCGGCGCGCCGCCGTTGAATCCCGGCGGCCGCCGCCGCCCACGCCAGTAGGCCTCCCCTCCGTCCTCGGCAATCCGCATAATAGCGCTGACCGGCGATCCGCTGCATTGTTGTCGCGCCTACCAGAGCCAAGGATCGCTTAGACCAGTTTGGGCATCCCGTCCTGAAACCCCCTTCAGGAGCATCGCCATGCGACGTGTCGTGAGAACCGTTACGCAAGCCGGCGTTAGCTGGGGAATTTTCCTCGTGGTGCTGATGTGGCTCCTTCCGTTCGCGGCGGCGCGGGCGCAAACGGGCTCGGTGAGCGGAGTCGTCAATGACTCCCTGACCGGCCGACCCCTCGCGGACGCGGCAGTCCGCGCCGAGGGCACATCGATCGCTTCGCGGACGAATCCCCAGGGGCGGTTTACGCTCGTCGGATTGACGGGGACGACGGTGACCCTGGTCGTCACGCACCTCGGACATCAACCGGTCACACGCTCGGCAACCGTTGGCGCGACCAACGTGGCGATTCTGCTGCCGCGCAGCACGCTGCGACTCGATGAGCTCGTCATTACCGGCCAGGCCGGGAACACCGAGGTGCGCGCGCTCGGGAACGTCGTGGGCGTCGTCGACATGGCGGCGTCACAGCTGGTCACACCGAGCAAGGGGGTCCAGGAAGCGCTCTCCGTTTCCGTGCCCGGCCTTCAGGTCCAGCGCGCCAGCGGGCAGCTCGGTACGGGAGGGGTAACCAGGATTCGCGGCGTCAGCTCGATGAGCCTGAGCTCGGAGCCGATCATCTTCATCGACGGAGTTCGCGCTGACAACACCGCCGGCTCCAACAGCATCGGCTTCTTCGGTGGTGGCGACCGGCCATCGCGCATCAACGACATCGATCCGAACGACATCGAGTCGATCCAGGTGCTCAAGGGCCCGTCGGCCGCGACACTATATGGTACGGAAGCATCGAACGGCGTCATTCAGGTCATCACCAAACGTGGTTCCGCCGGACGGCCGACGTGGCTGGCCGAGCTGCGCGCTGGCGCCAACTGGCTTCCTTCGCCGGAAAAGGTCTACCCCGGCGTCTGGTACAAGGATGCGAACGGCGCGACCCAGCACCTCAACCTCATCGAGAACGACGAGAAACGCGGTTTCGGGTCGCCCTTCTCGACGGGCAAGCCGGTCGGTGGCACCGGGTCGGTTACCGGCGGCACCGATGCCATCCGGTACTTCTTCAGCGGGAGCTACGACCGCGACGAAGGGATCGTCAGCTATAACTGGCAGAACAAGCTCAATGGCACGGCGAACCTGAGCTACCTGTCAGGCGAGAAGATCAAGATCGATCTCAGCATGGGGTACACCCGGGCGAAGACCCGCTCGTCGTCTGCGACGCAGCCGATGACCACCTACCTGATCTGGGCATGCCCGAGCAACTCCTGCACCTTTCCGGGGTTAGGGCCGAACGATGACGGGCGCGGATACCTGGCCGGTGTGACACCGGAAGCCTTCAAGGAAATCGAAGGGTTCGACAACGTCGATCGCGGGCGGCTGGGGCTCACGATCACGAACCGGCCGATAAGCTGGCTGAATCACCGTTTCACGTTAGGTGGCGATTTCACGAACGATGAGTCGTCGCGGTACTTCCCGCGCGGCAGCAATATAAACTTCGGCTTCACACAGGGCCTCAAGCAGGTGGCGAGTGACGGCTCGTCGTTCGTCACCGCCGACTACTCCGCCACGGCGACGGCCCATCTCGGCTCGAGCCTCGAGTCGCAGAGCTCGGCCGGCGCCCAGTACTACCACAAACGGTTCACGCAGATCTCGGGGCGAGGTGAAAGCTTCCCGATGCGGGCTGTGAACACCGTGAGCGGTGGCGGAACGCGGCAGGGGTTCGAGGATCCCAACTTCAACCTCGAGAACAAGACGGTCGGCCTCTACGTCCAGGAGCAGCTCGCGTGGAAGGACCGACTGTTTCTGATCGCCGCCGTCCGCGGGGACGACAACAGTGCCTTCGGCGTCAACTACGACTTCGTCGTCTATCCGAAGTTCAGCGCCTCGTGGGTCGTGTCCGACGAGTCGTTCTTCCCCAAGAACTCGTCGCTGTTCTCCGCGCTCAAGCTCAGAGGCGCGTGGGGCAAAGCGGGTCAGCAGCCTAACGCGTTCGCCGCGGTGCAGACTTACGGGCCGTCCGTGGGATTCGCCGGTACGCCAACCGTGACACCCCTCAATGTCGGCAACCCGAATCTCAAGCCCGAAGTGACACAGGAGATCGAAGCCGGATTCGATGTGAGCCTGCTGCGGAACCGCCTGTCCGTGGAGTTCACGTACTACGACAAGCTCACGAAAGACGGCATCTTCTCCGCCCTGAACTCGCCGTCGAACGGCTTCCCGGGAAACCAATTCATCAACATCGGCGAGTTCTCGAACAGCGGGATAGAGCTCGCGCTCGACGGCACGGTGATCAACAGCGGCGACTGGCGCGTAGGCTTGCGTGGCTCGCTCGCGACCAACGACAACGAGATCAAGGAGCTGGGACAGGATGCGCCAATTCCCAACACCGGCATAGGCCAGTCGGTCGGTGCATACAACGTCGGCGGCTTCCCCATGGGGTCGTTCTTCTACAAGAGAGTCCGGAGCGCGACGCTCACGGAGCCTGGCCAAGTGACGGACGTCATGTGCGAA
>JBKOYV010000019.1:0-5723 GCA_046725585.1 Gemmatimonadota bacterium
GAAGCACTCCGATCGCTCACACGCGGCGACGAGTCTCCCACCGCAACGACGGTCCTCCGCTGGATCGCGGGTAGTCATTTCGCCGACGCGAATCACGCCGCGGCTGAAGATTGCGTGATCGCCGCGATCGCGACCGCCGAGGCGTGGGGCGATGGAGTCGCCGTCGGCTATGCGATCAACATGCTGGGCATGTTCCGCTGGCAGCAGGGTGAGCTCGACGAGGCAGTTCGCCTCTACAACGACGCGCGCGAGCGCGCCGTCCGCACGGGAGACGCCAAGCTCGCCGCCATCACCGCGCAGAACCTTGGCGTCATCGCGAACATCCGCGGCGATTTCGCGAGAGCGCTCGAGTTCTACCAGGCGAGCCTCGCCGACTACCGCTCGATGGGGCTCGTGCGCGACATCTGCATCGCGCTCAACAACCTCGGGATGGTGTACACCGACACGGAGCGGTGGGACGAGGCCGAGCTGTCCTATGGCGAAGCGATCGAGCTCGTGCGCGACCTTCGCGACGTCGCGCTGCGCGTGCAGATCGAAGTCAACGTCGTCGAAATGTGGGTCGCGCGTCGCGACTTCGACCGCGCTCGCGCCGCCGCCGACGCCGCCATGGAGCTCGCGTCACAGATGGGCGATGCCCACGTCCCCGGCGATGCCTACCGCCTGCTCGGCGTGATCGAGCGCGAGAGCGGCGACCTGACAAGCGCCGAATCGATGCTGCAGCGCGCCGCAGAGGTGGCGGCGGCGCGGCAGGACATGCTGCTCATGGCGGAGACGTCGCGCGAGCAGGCCGAGGTACATCGGCGACAGGGGCGCAATCGCGAGACGCTCCAGGCGCTCAATCGCGCGCATCAGCTCTTCACGCAGTTGCGCGCGCGGCGCGACCTCGCCGACGTCGACCGCCAGACGACCCACCTCGAGGGCGAGTTCATCGATGTCGTCAGACGATGGGGCGAGTCGATCGAAGCGAAGGACCGATACACCCAGGGTCACTGCGAACGCGTCGCGGACCTGGCCTGCGCGCTCGCCGCGCGCTCGGGTTTCGACGAGCGCACGCTGTTCTGGTTCCGGATCGGCGCTCTGCTCCACGATGTGGGCAAGCTCATCATCCCGGCCGATGTGCTCAACAAGCCGGGGAAGCTCACCGACGAGGAGTGGGCGCTCATGCGTCGGCACCCCGAGGCCGGCGTCGAGCTGCTCGCGGGCATCGACTTCCCGTGGGACGTGCGCCCGCTCATCGAGTCCCACCACGAGCGATGGGATGGCCGCGGCTATCCCCATGGCCTCGCGGGTGACGCGATCCCCCTCACGGCGCGCATCCTCTGCCTCGCCGATGTGTTCGACGCGCTCACGTCGCAGCGCAGCTACAAGCAGTCGATGTCGGTCGCGGACGCCGTGGAGATCATGCGACGCGACGCCGGGCGTGCGTTCGACCCATCGTTGTTCGAGCTGTTCGAGCAGGTGATCGCCGAGCGCGACGGCGGGCCAGCTCGGGCCGACGGCGCGGACAGCACACTTCATGCGGCTGGGCGACGACCAAGCCGGGACGATCTCACGCAACTGCCGCTCCGCCGTGACTGCACCGCCGCGTCCGCGCGACTGCTCGCCGCGAGGCGCCGCGACGGCAGCGCAGCGAGCTTGCTCTATCTGCGCGTCACCGACCTGGACCACGTTAGGCGCCAGCTCGGACAGGCACGGGCGGACGACGTCCTCGCCACCGTCGCGAGCGTCTTGCGTAGGGCGAGTCGACGCGGTGACGTGCTCGCGCGCTTCGGCGCTGACGACTTCGTCCTTCTCCTCAGCGACGCGAGCACCGAACACGCACTCGGCGTCGCCGGGCGCGTGCGCGCGCAGCTTTCGGATGGCGTCGCACTGTGTGCCGACGTAGCCCCGATCGCGATCGGCATCGCGACCGCACCCGAGCACGGCGACAGCCTCGACACGCTCGTAGCGGCGGCGCGCCGAGCGGTGGAGTCGCAGCGAGAGCGTGCCACGAGCGCGCTGGCGATGGCCGACTCTCCAGCCGAACCCCCGCGGCCGCTGGTCGAGCGTTTCGTCGGACGCGTGGTCGAGCTGCGCCGTCTCGAACAGATGCTCGACGCGAGCGTCCGTGGTGAAACCCGCATCGTCACGGTCGTAGGATCGGCGGGGATCGGGAAATCGGCCCTGGTGTCGCGGTTCCTGCTCGCCGCGCGCCGCCGGCGTGCCGCGCACGTCATCGCGCACTGCCGCCCATCGTCGTTCCCGGCGCCGTACGCACCATGGATTCAGCTCATCGAAGGACTGCGCACTGCCCGCGTCGTCCCGGAGAAGCGCTGGCATGTGCTGCCACGCCTCGTTCCCTCACTCGCCGGCAGCCAGCGGTCACTGCGCCTCGCGGACGAATCCACCATCGCCGCCGAAGCGTCACTGACCGACGAGATCTGCGAGCTGATCGCGTTGGCGGCCGCCACCCGGCCGATCGTGCTGGTCGTGGAAGACATCGAGCACGCGGACGCGGCCTCGTGGGGCGTCTGTGAGCGCGTGTCGGCCAGGCTGAACGACGCCCGCGTGCTGCTTTGCCTAACGACCGACGCGTCGCATGCACCGGTATCGCGGGGACGTTTGACAACCTCGCGACGCCACCACGAGCTCCGGCTCCAGAACCTCGGCGCCGAGGACATGCGGCACTGGATGGCCGACCTGTTCGCCGACCCGGCCACGGCCGAGGGCTGCGCGACGCTTCTCGCGCGAAGCGGAGAGCTGACACCACTCCTGAGCGCGCACATCCTGCATTCGCTGGTGGATCACGGGCATCTCGTCCACGCCAACGGGACCTGGTGCGCTGCCGACGCGGCGACGCTGGCGTCGGCAGCACCCGAACCGAACGCGCCGAGCGTGCTCTCGCGTCGACTGAACGCCCTCTCGCCCAAGACCCGCGCGATCATCGGCGAGCTGGCCGTGCTCGGCGACGGCTTCGAGGTCGATGTCGCCCTCGCCGCGGGCGTCGGTGACGAGGCAGAGCTGCTCGATGCCATCGACGAGGGGCTCGCGGCCGCGCTGCTTCGGGAGGAAGGCCCCGAGCCCGGGTCCGCGTTCGTGTTCACGCATCGCGCGGTGTCGCTCGCCGCGCGCGAGACGCTGGATCTCATGCGGCTTCGTCGCGTCCACGAGCGAATCGCGCGTGGGCTCGAGCAGGTGCGGCCGGTCGCGCTGTTCGAGATTGCCGAGCACTACGACCGGGCGGCGATATCGGAACGCGCCTTCGAGTACGCGCTGCTTGCCGCGGCGCGAGCCGTGAGCGTCGAGGCGTTTGCCGACGCGGCGGCGGCGTACGAGCGCGCTCGCGCGCATGTGACGACGGCCGCGCAGCGCCGGCGGCTCGACGAGCTCGTCGCCGAGCTGCCGCTTCGTGTGGATCGTGCGGGCGTGGCCTGAGCGTGCTTCAGCGCTAACCGCGACTCATCTCAGACTGTCCAGTGGCGACGGCTTCGCCCACGGACGGCAGCCGGGTCGCGGGTCGGTCGGCATTGGCTCGACCGAAAAGGTTTCGGCATCCGCCGATCGGAGACGCGTCGAATCGCTCAGGTCGTAGAGCTCGAGCGTGACCTCGCGCATTGTGAGCGAAGGGAGAACCAACGAGTCCCGCTTGACGCCGATCGTGCCGAGATAGTTGCGGACTGCCGGGCGTGCCGTGCGGTAGGGCCGCACGCCCGCTGACACCAGCCACACGCGCGCGACGCCACGGTAACGGTCGACGTCACGGATGTAGGCCCGCGTATCGTTGCGGTCGCACACTGACGTTCTCCATTCCCCGGGCCTCAGGCCATACTGCTCGCCGTAGAAGAGCGCACCTACGCGCGAGAGCGGAAAGACATGCACGACGTCGCCTGGCTGGCGCTTCTGCTGCAGGTAAGCGTAGATCGCCCTGTTGTGCTCGATCTCGTATGGCGGATGATCCTGCGCAAGCGCGACGAGCGGTGGCACGAGCACCGCTGCCGCGACCGCCGCGCCTAACGGCCGGCTGATGTTCGCCAGCCAGATACGCAGCCGATCGGCGCCGGCCGCAACCGCCAGCAGGAGCGACGGAATCAGATAGAACATGAGGCGTCCGCGGAGCGGGTACTGGTGCGCCACCGCGGCGACGACTGCGAGCACGAACGGACTGAGGATGATCAGCGCCACGTCGCGACGCGACCGCCACAGGCTCGCGATACCCAGCACCGCCAACACCATGAACACGCGCGGGAGCGGATAGCGCAGCAGTGCGGGGTCTGTGAACAACGACAGGACCTGCTCCCACAGCCACCGGAGCGTGCCGATTGCGGTGAACGGCAGCGGCACGAACCCGCCGCGCCAGAAATCGTCCATGAACTCGCGCGTCGCCGGCGTCATGCTCCGAAATCCCGCCACGACGGCGACGAGCGACGCTGCCGCCCACAACGGGATCGTGATGAGCAGCGCACGTGTCGTTCGGTGGTCCCGTGCGAAGATCCATTCCACCGCGAGCGCCGCGCCAATGCCGCCCATCACGATGACGGACGCCTGCGAAAACCAGATCAGGACCCAGGCGGCCAGGCCGGTGAGCACCAGGCGGCGCATGCTGACGTCGGGCTCGCGGAGACCCAACGCGAGGTTGACCAGCAGCATCGCGACGGTCGCGTCGAAGATGTACTGCTTGACCTCGACCCCGAACTGGATGAGCGGGATGCCGATGGCGAAGAGAGCGAAGGCGAGCGTTGCCGCCACCCCGCCAAGCGCGCGCCGGGCGAGGCGATGGAACAGGAACACGCTGGCGATCGAGCAGAGGAACGGGAACAGCCGCAGGGCAAACTCGTTCCTGCCTAACGCCATCACCGCTATCTTCTCGAGCAGCAGAAACCCGCGCGGTGCGACCTGATCGAGCAGGAGCGGTTTCGTCAACAGGTGGCTGAGCGGGAGGCCGAGGATGTTGCGGGACACGAGCAGCTCGTCCAGCCACAGCGAGACGTCGGAGAGGTAGGCCCAGGCACGGAGGGCGATCGCCGCAACGCTCAGGAACGTGAGCAGCATAGAGCTCGGCGACCCCGTTTCGCTCGGCGCGGGTGCGCCACGGTCGATCCGCGTCTCGGGCGTGTACGTGTCTCGCGGCGGTGAGATGCTCGTCACCTTCATCACTCAGGGGCGGAGGAAGACGGCCGATTTCTCCCAATGTTCCGGTGCGAAGGTAACGCGTCGCGTCGCGTCCTGATACCGGCTCGTCGCGCCACGCCGTCGTCTCGCCGATTCACTCTGGAGTGTCGGCACGCGGTCGCCATCGTGAGGTCGTCCGACCTTCATAACACATGCGACCTCTCTCGTTGATCCTCCGCACGGCCGGCGCGACCGCAATCACGCTTCACGGCGCGGCGGCACAGGGCAGGCCCGCCTCGCCCGATACCGTTGGCGCGAGCTCGGAGTTCGACAGTCAGCTCCTGCGCTACCGCATCGAGGTCATCGCGACCGGCGTGCGAGTCCCGTTTGGGATGACCTTCCTTCCCGACGCGCGAGCGCTGATCAGCGATCGACCCGGTACGCTCTGGCTTCTCGACACGCGCACGGGCGCGATGACGCGCGTCGGTGGCGTTCTCGCCGTATCGGACACGGTCGATGGCGGGCTGCTGGACGTCGCGGTGCATCCCGACTACGCGCGCAATGGCTGGATCTATTTCTCCTACGCCGAGAAGAGCGATACGGGCAAGGCGACGGTGGTCGAACGTGCCCATCTT
>JBKOYV010000290.1:0-5754 GCA_046725585.1 Gemmatimonadota bacterium
CACCTGATATTTCCGCTCGCCTCTCTTGACGGGCCGGAGCGGGTGGTGGAGGGTGAGCGAGTGGCTCGTGGCGCTCTGCTCACGGTCCGGCGCGACGACGGTGATCTCGCCCAGTGGCTCCGCAGCCCGCACGAGGCACTCGAGGCCGTAGGCGAGGAACCCGTCGTCGTTCGTGCAAAGCAGACGCATTACTGTTGGGTTCCCATTCCGAACCGCCAGAGAGTGCTCACGATCCGCGCGGAGTCCCGGACCGGGCGAAAGTGGCTCGGAACGATATCCGAGTAAACCGTTGAAATGGGAACGAACGTGATGCGGGCCCCGAGGCGTCCCGCGAGAATGAGGAACTCGGTCTCGAACTCGTATCGGTCGCCGCGCGGCCGAACCTCAGCGATCATGTGCGATCTCATGGCGCGGTAACCGCTCTGCGCATCGGCGATAGCGCGACCGATACAGTACGCCACTGCAGCGGCCGAGAGTCGGTTCGTTAGGCGACGCCCAACCGGCATGGAACCACGCCCGCGATCGCGTGCGCCAATCGCGAGATCGGCGTTCGAGAGTGACTCGACAAGAGCCGGCGCGTATCGCGGGTCGTGCTGACCGTCGGCATCGATTGTCAGCACGATGTCCGCACCGCGCTCGATCGCGACGCCGAATCCCACGCGGAGCGCAGCGCCCTTGCCGTGATTGCGGCCGAACCGGACCGTGGTGTCGGCTACAGTTCGTGCCGCAGCGTACGTCCCGTCCGCAGACCCGTCATCGATTACGGCGATGAGCGCCGTCGGTATCGCAGCTCGAAGGCCGGACACGACGCCCGCGACCGTCGGTTCCGCATTGAATGCCGGCACTACACATACAACGCGCTCGCCGCTCATGTGGCGGAAGGCTCCGGTTCATCACGGCTGCTCGCCGACTCCGACTGAGGCGACTCGGTGCCCTCCAGAACGCGCAGGATCGCCTGCAGTTGTCGTTCGAGGTCGCGGACCATCTGCACGTCGAGAGCGGCGCGCGCCTCGGCGCGGAGTGATCCAGCCTTTCTCTGCTCCTCGATACGTTGGCGAGCGCCGTCGATGGTGTACTTCTCCGTGTACAACAGGTGCTTCACGAGCATGATCAGCTCGACCTCACGCCGCTGATACACGCGGTTGCCGGACCGGTTCTTCGCTGGATTGAGGAAGCGGAACTGACTCTCCCAGTACCGCAGCACGTGTGGCTTCAAGTCGGTGAGCGCACACACATCACCGATCGAGAAGAACTCCTGAACCGGCTCGTCTTTGGTCGGCATCAGTCCTGCTCCGCGCGAAGTTCACGAGTCATGAGCTCGGAGATCGCGAGGCGCGGTGGCTGGGCTTCGAACAGAATGCGATGAACGGCCAGAACGATTGGCATGTCCACTCCTTCGCGCTCCGCCAGCGCGCGCGCACTGATCGTGTTGAGCACTCCTTCCGCGACCGTGTCCTTTCCTTCGAGCGCCTGCTCCAGCGTGCTGCCCTTCCCGATCTCCATGCCGAGCGCACGGTTGCGGCTGAGCGCGCCCGTGCAGGTGAGTACCAGATCCCCCAGCCCGGCTAGACCGGCGAACGTCGCCTGGCTCGCCCCTAGTGCGACTCCGAGCCTGGTCATCTCCGCCAACCCACGCGTGATCAGTGCAGCGCGGGAGTTGAACCCGAGGCCGAGGCCTTCCGCGATGCCAGTGGCGACTGCCATGACGTTCTTGAGTGCGCCACCCAGCTCCACACCGATGACGTCATGGTGCGTGTAGACGCGAAAGACCTCGGAGCTCAGCGCCCGTTGCACGACCGAGGCGGCGTCCCCATCCACCGATGCCGCCACCACTGCCGTTGGCTGACCCTTCGCGACCTCCGCGGCGAAGCTCGGGCCTGACAGCGCGACGACCGCGTGGCGCGGCAACGTAGCGGCCACCACATCCGACATGATCGCCAGGGACTCGCGCTCGATTCCCTTGCTAGCGACGACGAGCACCGCGTCAGGCCGAACAGCGGCCGCGCCGCTGGCGGCGACTTCACGGAGCGCGTGCGACGGCGCGACGTACGTCACGAGCTCGGCATCGCCTAACGCTTCGATGATCCGGCTGGTCGCTCGGACACCGTCTCCGACGCATATCCCGGGCAGGAAGCGTCGATTCTCGCGCCCCCCGTTGATGGCGTCCACCACGTCCGGCTCGCGCGCCCAGAGCGATACCGAGTGGCCATTCGCGGCGAGCACGTTGGCCAGCGCAGTTCCCCAGGCTCCCGCACCCACCACGGCGCACTTCATTGGGGTGGTTGGGTTTTCCGGCCAAACCGCGGCTCCTCCCCGCGACGCAACCGACCGATGTTCGAGCGGTGCGTCCAAAACACGAACACAGCCACGACGACGCTCACCGCGAACAACGGCGATCGCAATCCACCCATCACGGCGATCGCCACCGGCAAGACCGCTGCGCCGGCGAGAGACGCAAGCGACATGTAGCCACTCACGACGAGCACTCCAAGCCACACGAGCAGTACGATCCCAATCGCCGCAGGCGCCAGCGCGCCGAACACCCCAGACGCGGTCGCGACCCCCTTCCCTCCACCCTTCCAGAGCAGGAAAATCGGCCTGACGTGACCGACAATGGCCGCGATCCCAAAAGCAATGGCCCAGAGGGTGAGCGCGCTCGGATCGGAGACCCGGGGCGTGATGAGGCGAGGGAACCAGAGCACTGGCACGGCCCCCTTCGCAGCGTCGAACAGTAGCACCGCCACAGCCACCTTGGCTCCGAGAACGCGGTAGACGTTCGTTGCGCCGAGGTTCCCTGAGCCGTGCTGCCGAAGGTCGATTCCTCGCGTCACCTTGCCCGCGATGTAGGCCGCCGGGATCGATCCCGCCAAGTAGGCGAGCACGAGACCCAGGTAGGGAGACACTTACGCGGCGCGCCTCCGGAGAACGATCCGCAGCGGATTGCCCGTGAATCCCCACGCTTCGCGGAAGCCGTTATGCAGGTACCGTACGTAGTGCTCGGCGAGTAGCTCGGGGTGGTTGCCGAATACCGCGATCGTCGGGGGTGCAACCTCTACCTGCGTCGCGTACAGGAGCTTTATCTCACGGCCGGCGGCCTGCGGCGGCTGACGCCGTGCGACGAGCGCCTCGAGCGTGTTGTTGACCTGCGAGGTCGTGATTCGCTTCGAGCGCTCGGTATCGACCTCAACCAGCGCGTCGAGCGCGCGAGTTACTCTCTGGCCGGTGAGCGCAGAGGTAAACAGAAACGGGACGAACGCCAGGAACGGCACGCGATCCGCAGCTTCCCGCTCGAATCTCGCAGCGGTCTTGTCGTCCTTCTCCTTCAGGTCCCACTTGTTCACCACGACAATGAGGCCGCGGCCCGCTTCCCACGCGAGGTTCGCGATCTTCAGGTCCTGGTTCTGGAGCCCTTCGACGGCGTCGATGATCAGGAGGCAGATGTCCGCGCGCTCAATGGCTCGCCGCGTCCGAAGCGCCGAATAGAACTCGATACCGTCCTCGACCTTCGACTGGCGCCGGAGCCCTGCAGTGTCGATGAATACGATCGTCCGATCGTGATAGCGCATCGGCGTGTCGATGGCGTCGCGCGTCGTTCCGGCGACTTCGGACACGACAAGGCGCTCCTCGCCTAACAAGCGATTCACGAACGAGGACTTTCCGACGTTCGGCCTGCCGATCACTGCAACGCGCAGCGCGTCCTGCTCCTCGGCAGGAGCCTGGGGAATCCGGTCGATGACGACGTCGAGCAGGTCACCGGAGTTCTTGCCGTTCAGTGCCGAGACCGGGACGGGATCACCGGCGCCGAGCTGATAGAACTCGTAGAAGTCGGTCGCGCGCGGATCGTCCGCCTTGTTCGCGACGAGGATCCACGGCTTCTGCGCCTCGCGCAGCACGTCGACGACATAGGCGTCCATGGGATGGACACCCGCCTTCGCGTCGACCACGAGCAAGAGCAGATCGGCTTCGTCGATCGCCTGGTCCACCTGGCGGCGAATCTCGACGTCCATGGGGGCGCGCGGGTCATCCGTCACGCCCCCCGTATCGACGAGCCAGAACGACTGACCTGCCCACTCCGCCTCGGCGAAGTGGCGATCGCGTGTGGTGCCTGCTTCGTCGCTGACGATCGCCGGGTTAGCCCCAACAATCCGATTGAACAGAGCCGACTTTCCGACGTTAGGCCGGCCGATGAGTGCGACGACCGGGACGTTCATGCGGCGCGCGCTCCCGGTGCAGCTGGCGTACCCTGCCCCTCCAGCGAGAGCACGTCGATGAAGTCGTAAGACGGATACACCGGCATTGGCAGGGACTCTCGTACCACGACGAACCGTTCATCGTCGAGGAAGAGGCCATTGTCGTTGATGGTCTCCGCGGGAATGAGCGCGAGATCCAGATCGTCCCTGCCATCGAGCGCGCGGCGAATGTCGGCACCGACGAGCAGCCCTGCGGTCGTGGTCGTGGGACCAAATAGCGAGTTGGTGGTTGCAATGAGCACGAACTCGGCGCCCGTGGAGGCGGCGAGCTGTGCGAGCAGTACAGGCATCAGCGGCGCCATGGAGGTCCCGGTGACAACGCCGATACGTCGTCCATCGAGCCGTGGCAGCGTCGGAGCGCCCTCTCGTACCCGCTCTCGGAGCGACGTGACTGCCCCCACGCCGTTCTCGATCTGCGCGAAGTCGCCGTAGTGGCCGATTGGCGGTAGCTCCATTCCAGCGAGCAGATACAGCTCATCCGAGCCATAAACCCACGGGTCTCCACGCTCGGCGCTCGCACGCGTTTCCCACCGGTGCACGACTTCGAGAAGCGCGCGTGACCGCTCGGGACTCATCGACTCGCCTGTGTAGAGGTGCGAGAACTGGGTGAGCCCGACCGGAACGAGCGCCACGGAGATGACGGCATCCCCGAGATCCCACAGGTCGGTCAGCGACTGTTCCAGCACCGCACCATCGTTGAGTCCTGGAACGATCACCATCTGGCAGTGGAACTGAATCCCGTGAGCAGCCAGCCGCGTGAGCTGCTCCACGATGTTCGGAACCTTCGGGTTGTTGAGCAGCACGCGGCGCGCGTCCCACGGCGTCGCGTGCACCGACACATAGAGCGGCGAGAGCCGGTATTCGATGATCCGCTGTTCGTCGCGCTCCTTCATGTTCGACAGCGTGGCGAAGTTGCCGTACGCGAACGACAGGCGGTAATCGTCGTCTCGAATGTAGAGATTCTTGCGCAGCCCCTTTGGCAATCCCTCGATGAAGCAGAACTCGCATCGGTTGGCGCATCGCCGCACGGAAGGCGGCTCCAGCTCGACGCCGACGCTTTCACCCTCCGGGCGTTCGATCTCGTAGACGACCTCTTCTCCATCCGGCAGGCGAGCTTCGATGACAAGCTCGTCATCGGCCGTGAGAAACTCCCAATCGAGAAAGTCGGCCAACGCGCGACCGTTCACCGTGAGCAACTCGGTGCCCGGCACCATGCCTATTTCCTGAGCGATACTTTCCGCGACGACGCGCGCGACTCGAACCATTCCATCCACCACGAGCAAGAGGGGACGCCGCGTTATGCGATCCCCCAACAATGGCCTCCAGCACCTTGAGGCCGAGGCTCAACTATTTTAGCAACTCAACGCGGCGAAATCAATTGCCCATAATCACTTCGGCTGACGCGTCGAAAGTCGCGTCGAGGCCGGAAATGCGCGCATAACGAGACGAGCGCCGAACACGCAGTGTTCGGCGCTCGCTCAATGACGGCCGGCCAGAGCTACTT
>JBKOYV010000196.1:0-25420 GCA_046725585.1 Gemmatimonadota bacterium
ACCATCGAAGGCCCACAACACGGACACGAGGGCGAGCCCGAACGGCGCGAACGAGAAGCTTCCCGGCGGGAAGAGCGGCGTGAAGTATCCGCCCGTTTTCGGAAGCTCGATGGAGAACGCGAGCAGAATGACGAACAGGAGCCCGCCATATTTCGCCAGCGTCGTGGCCCCCGTGACGAGGGCGCTCCACCTGATGCCAACGATGTTGAACGCGGACGTGAGGATGATCGCGCCCGCCGCGGTGTATCGGGCGTACGTGTCGTACGGCGCTACCAGCGGATTGTAGCCGAGCACGCGGAGGAAATACTCGGCGAAGGTGATCGCGATCGCGCCGACCGCCGCCGCACGAATGATGACGAGCTCCGCCCAGCCGAACAGGAACGCCGGGAGCTTGCCCCACCCTTCCCGCAGGAAGACGTAGATGCCGCCGGTTCTCGGGAACGTGCTGGCGACCTCCGCGAGCGCCAGTGCACCACACATGGCGAGGAGGCCTCCCACGACCCAAACGGCCAGCATGGCGCCCGGCCCGGGCAGCCTGTTCGCGATTCCCGCCGGCGACCGGAAGATGCCCGATCCAATCGTAATGCCGATGACGACGGTGATCGCCCCGAACAAGCCCAGGCGCCGAGGGAGACTCTCGTTTCCAGTTGAAGTGGCTGACATGCGCCTATGGTATACCGGGACACACCGCGGCGCGAGGCGTGAGGAGTCAGAAACGTTGCAGCGTCCGGGAAGGTTGAATCGAGCGCCGTGACCGTACACCTTTCGGCGTGACTTTCGCCCACAACATGGCTGTTTCGCGCGGTCGGCCACGGCTGCATGTCCACCGGGTCGCCTGAATGACCATTCGCACCGCGCTGTTCTGGATAGCCGCCGCATGCTGCGTCTTCGCCGAGGTCGCCATCCTTCGCTCGCTGCTCTTCGGGCGTGCGAGGAAGGCCGAGCAGCAGCACGAAAACGAGGCGCGAGTCGGGCGGAGCAGCCGTCCGGTTGAGATTGCGTGGGCACTCCTGCCGGCGGTCGGCCTTCTCTTCGTCCTGTACCTGACCTGGCGAGCTGTCGAGGGACCCACGACGCCGTCATCGGATATCGGTCGCGCCAGCGCGGCCATCGGAGCATGAGATGAACGCCTTGCGGCGTCTTTCGATCCTTTCGTTGATCCTTGGAATTGGGCAAGTCGTCTTCGGGGCCATCGTTCGCATCACCGGCTCGGGGCTCGGCTGCGGCGATCACTGGCCGAAGTGCGAGGGCCATTGGTTCCCGCCGCTCGACCGACCGGATCTCGTCATCGAGGTCTCACATCGCTACATCGCGGCGACGTTGTCGGTCGCGATCGTGGCGCTTCTCGCTGTCGCGTCGCGGCGGCGGGGCACACCGGGGGTCGGCGGCCGAGGCGGCGTGCTTCGCGCGGCGTCGCTCGCGACGACGCTCGTGGTAGTCGCGGCGCTGTTCGGGGCCGTTACGGTGAAGCTCGAGCTCGGGAACAAGCTCGTGATCGTCACGCACCTCGCGATCGCGATGACACTCCTGGCGGTGCTCGTGTCCGCGGTCATGCGCACGGGTGGCCTTGGCGCATCGAGCGTGGGTCTCCGGACGGCATCGGCCCGAACATGGCGGGCTGCCCGCGCGGCGGTCGCGCTGACGTTCGCGGTGCTCGTGCTGGGGGCGTTCACGGCTCACGTGCCCGGGGCGAACTCGTCGTGCATCGGGTTTCCGCTCTGTCGCGGCTCTCTCATGCCGAGCGGCACGCAGCATATCCAGTTGACTCACCGCGTGCTCGCGTTTCTCCTGTTCTTTCATCTGCTTGGCGTCGCGGTCGGCGTGACGCGCCGACGTGAGGCGCCGTTGATCGTTCGCGCGGCGTTCGCTGCGTTCGGCCTGGTCATCGCGCAGATCGCCGTCGCCGCCGCGCTCGTGGAGATGCAGCTGCCGGCGCTGGTTCGGTCCCTGCATCAGGCGGTGGGTACGCTCGTGTGGGTGGCGGTGGTCATCCTCGCGATGCTGAGCCGCCGCGGGACGCTTGGCGCCGGCGTAGGCGCGCGCACGACGTCGCCGCGCCCGTCGCTCCGGGCCGCGGAGGTCGTGACGTGACGCACACGACGCTCGAGGGCACGCGGCAGGCGAGCCTAACGCGAGATCTCGTTTCGCTGACGAAGCCGAGGATCATCTCCCTGCTCCTCGTGACGACGATCGCGCCGATGTTCGTCGCCGGAACGCCGTCGTGGAGCCTCGTGGTGCTCGTGGCGGTCGGCGGCTACCTCATGGCCGGCGGCGCGAACGCGGTGAACATGTACCTCGACCGCGATATCGATGACCGCATGGCGCGGACGCGCCTTCGTCCGATTCCGAGTGGGCGTATGACGCCGCCGGCCGTTCTGGCGTTCGGCGTCGCGTTGTCGTGTGCGGCTACCTGGATGCTGGCGCGCTTCGTGAACGTGCTCACGGCGGCGCTCGCGCTCGCCGGATTCTACTTCTACGTCTTCATCTACACGCGCTGGCTCAAGCGGTCGACCCCGCACAACATCGTGATCGGCGGGGCAGCCGGTGCGTTCCCGCCGCTCGTCGGCTGGGCGGCGGTCACGAACCGCATCGACCTCTCGGCGCTGTACCTGTTCCTGATCATCTTCTACTGGACGCCCCCGCATTTCTGGGCGCTGGCACTTCTCAAGCAGCGCGACTACGGAAACGCCGGCGTTCCGATGGCGCCGCTCGTGTGGGGCGAACGCGAGACGAAGGACCAGATGCTCTGGTACACGCTGATCCTCGTGCCGCTCACGATCCTCCCGGTGGCGTTCGGGGCGTTCGGGTGGTTGTACTTCGCCAGCGCTCTCGCGTTAGGCGTCACGCTGCTCGCGGGCGTGCTGCGGGTGCGATCCCTGCCGCACTGGAACAAGGCGGCCTGGAAGGTCTACAAGTTCTCGCTCCTCTACCTCGCGCTGCTGTTCGTGGCCATGGTCGTGGACCGCAGGATCTAGAGGGCCGCGTGGGAGGTGTTGATAGCAGGCGGGATGGGCCGATCGCCGATTCAGACGTACGAGGTGAAGTGATCGGCGCTATGGCAATTCTGCCATACAGGCTGTTCCCGCCTGCTATCAACACCTGGCAATCACTCCACTAGTCTAGCTCTGCGCCTTCGCTCGTAGCGTAATCGCGGTCGTCTTCCCCGCCTCGATCGTCACGCGCTCTTCGACCGGTCCGAGCCTCGGGTGCCATAGCCGCAACTGATAGCGACCCGGCGGTATGGAGTCGATCGAGAACGAGCCGTCTCCTCCCGTCGTCGCGAAATACGGCTGGTCGAACGCCGCGATCCAGGCGTGCGTCCACGCGTGCACGTCGCACGTCAGACGCAGCACGCCGGGCTTCGCCAGGACATGCTCGTTCGGCACCACCTGCCCTTCGTCCGTTTCCCGAATCGTCGCCAGAACCTCGCCGCCCTCGCCCCGCGTTATGCGCGTGCGGTGCTCCGCCGCATCGAGGTTGCGAACGTTCAGCGTCCCCCCTGCGACGGCTGCCTGCACCTCGGGGAACATCAGGCAGTTCTCGTTCACGATCTCGAACCGTCGGTCGGGCGGCATTGGCTTGCCGGCCCGCAGCCCATCGATCCACACGATGACGCCGATCGCCCTGTTCCCGATCCGCTCGATACCACGTCGAGTGAATGCCGTGCCGCAGACCACCTGATCCACTGACGGTTGGAACACCGTATCCGCCGGTGGTTCCCCATCGATCTCGACGAAGCCGGAAACCTTGCCGAACCCGTCGAGGGGCCGGGTCGTGTATGGCGGCCCCTGTGAGCCCGGCCTGGCCGTCGCCGCCATCGCCTCGCCGTCGGTGCTCTCGCCTGAGTCGGATTTCGTGAGGCTGCTCTTGGCGCGGTCGCACGCGACCACCCCCAGCAGCACCGCCAACCCGCCCGCCACGCTTGCCCGACGCGTCCGGGTGAAGATCCGCTCCGTCTTGTGCCGAGCAGTCGCCCCGCTCGACGCGTCGACCGCGCGCGAAGTCCTGATTGCGTTCAATCCGTTCAAAGCTCGCTTGGCTTCTCTGAGGTGGGGTGTCGGACCACTGCGCTCAAGACGCGGCGGCGCCGGACATGGGCACATGTCGCCTGGCTCGTCAGGGCAAGCGCCACGCCATGCGCGCGCGTGGCTAGCGATGAATCGGGATCCGACCCCGACGGGCTATTCGCGCCGCCGCTGAGCAACGTAGAACAGCAGTACGCCGACGAGCAGAATGGCGGTGCCTAACAACGATGTCTTCAGCGACGCGACGTACGCGCTCACGATTCCGAACACCGCTGCGAGGACGAAGAATCCCGGGACGACCGGATAGCCCCACGCCCGGTAAGGCCGAGGTGCGTCCGGTCGCGTCCGCCGGAGCACGAACACACTCGCCGCGCCAAGACCGAAGAAGATCCAGTCCGCGAACACGACGCCGCTCAGCAGGTCGCCGATCCGGCCCCGAGTGATCGCGAGCAGCGCGATCGCCCAGACGCCCATGATCACGACCGAGATGTGCGGCGACCCGAATCGCGGGTGCACGCGCGCCGCCGCCTGGAGGAAGACGCCATCCCTCGCCATGGCGAAGAAGATCCGTGGCGTCGCGAGGATCACCACGTTCACGAACCCGAGAATCGACAGCATGGCCGCGAGCGTGATCAGCGTGGCGCCCACCGACCCGACCAGCCGGGTCGCCGTGTCCGCCGCGACGGCGTTGCTGGCGGCCAGCCCGTCGCGGCCTAACGCGTGGAGGTAGACCGCGTTGGCGCCGAGATAGCACGCGATCACGATCGCGATCCCCAGGGCGAGTGCGCGCGGGATCGTGCGTGAAGGGTCCCGGATCTCTCCCGCCACCATGTTCATCTGTTGCCAGCCGCCGATCGTGAACAGCACGGCCACGAAGGCAGCGGCGAGCCCGCTGGCCAGTGACGCGCGCGGCGCCGGCGCGTTCGCGACCGGGGGCGGCGCGCCCACGCGCGCCCACAGCACGAGCCCACCGAGGATGAGCGCTGCCAGCGCTGCGATCTTGGCGACGGCGAGAACGTTCTGCACGATGGCCCCGGGCTTGATCCCGAAGTAGTTCGTCACCGTGAGCACGGCGATGGTCGCCGCCGCTACCCAGATCGGGCCACCGAACGGCGCGAGATCCACGAACCGGCCCGCATATCCGGCGAAGCCTAACGCGACCGCTGCCAGCGCGCCCGTCCCGATGCTGAGGAGTGCCATCCAGCCGTACAGAAAGGCCGGAAGCTTGCCGAACGCCTCACGGATGTAGACGTACGCCCCGCCCGCGTCGGGCATCATGGCGCCGAGCTCCGCGTACGTGAGCGCTCCCGCGAGCGCAACGACGCCGCCAACCGCCCAGACGAGGAAGACCAGCCCCGCGCCCGGCAGCGCGCGCGCCGTTTCGGCCGGCGTGAAGAAGATGCCACTGCCGATGATCCCGCCGACGACGAGCAGCGCCGCCGAGAAGAGTCCGAGCTCTCGACGGAGTGACGCCTGGGGACTGGGGACTTGGGACTGGGGACTCGGCAGCTTAGCTGATGGCTGGCGTCTGACCGCGCGGAACAGACCTCACACGACCATCATCTCACGCTGGTAATCGACGGGAGTCACCACGAGCTCGCCGTCACCAACGTACGCGTTCACTTCCGACCTCACACCGATCTCGCCGGGGATGTAGACACCCGGTTCTATCGAGAACGCGACGCCCGGCACCAGCAATCGCTCCTCGCGCGTCTCGAGGTTGTCGAGATGTGGGCCGGAGCCGTGGAGATCCCGCGAGTCGATCGAGTGGCCGGTGCGGTGCGTGAATCGATCGCCGAATCCAGCCGTCGTGATCACCTTGCGAGCCGCGTCGTCGGCCTCGCCCCCCCGCACCGTCGCGCGGCCCGTGACGCGCTCCTTGAGGAGCGCGATCGCGGCGTCCCGCGCGTCTCGAACCGCCGTCCAGACCTGGACCGCCCGCTCGCTCGGCTCACCGACCGACGCCATCCACGTCTGATCGGCCCAGATGCCGTCCGGCTCGCGGGCCCAGAGGTCCAGCAGCACCAGGTCGCCGACCTTGATGCTGACGGGATTGTCCGCGCGGGGCTCGTAATGCGGATTGGCCGCGTTAGGCCCGACCGCTACCACGGGCGGATCGATCGTCTCGAGACCCGCCTTGCCGAACTCCCCGAGGATGTGTTGCTGCAGCGCATGCTCCGTAGTCGGCTTACCGGCGTGCGCTTCCGCGCCGGCGTGCTTGAGCGCCCGACGCGCGATCTCGGCGACCTTCTCGGCCGTGCGCCGATGCGACTGGAGCTCATCGCCCGTCCATGTCGCGTAGAACTGCGTCACCAGCTCGGCGGATGTCACGACTTCCGCGCCAGCCGCACGCACCATCTCGAGCACGCCGGCCGGCACGCGATCGAGATACGGCACCGCGTCACCAGGAGAATACTCCATCGCCACCCGCTTTCCTCCCACGAGCGCCGCGAGGTACGACTCCAGCGAGCGCCAGGAGCTGTACACCTCCTTGCGCCATGCCGCGGGCCAATGACGCCATGGCCCCTGCTCGATCGCGTGTGTGATCGCGGTCGGTGAGCCATTCACGGGGATGAATCCGAAGATGCGCCGCGTCGCCATGCCTTCGATCCCGAGCATCGTCTTGGCGACCGGGTTCAGCCCCCGGAAGTCGTAGATCAGCCACCCATCGAGGTCGGCGTTGGCGAGGGCGCGCTGCACCCGCGCGAGCGAGCGTTCGTCGAGCATCTAAGTCGAGTCGAAATCAGGTGAGGGGACGCCACTCCGCGCGCCAGCTGCACGTACCTTCGCCGCGCGCGATGCACCGAACATGATCGACGGCGCCGCCGCCGTTGATGAGAAGCCGCAGCAATTCGGCGAGCCCTGCCTCGTAGTACGCGCACCCGATGGAGCGCGGCGCGGAATCGATCGTCACGGACACCGGGACGTCGAGCACCACCGACGATCCCACTCGCATGACGCTGCCGTTGAAGTAGCGCGCGACAATGCGGCTCGCGTGACGCAGCGCGATGGGTCGCGCGATCAGCGACGGCAGCGTGAGCATGACGCGCCGAGTCATTGGCGAGATGCCCTGATACGCCTCGTTCGCGAGATAGCGACCGGCGGCACGAAACACGGCCTCCGCATCGGGACGACGCCCGATGAGACGAGCCAGCGCCACCGCTTCGTCGCGAGCAGTCCGTTGACTACGTTTCACCGCGTCGGAGTACCGACGGATCTGCGCGTAGACGGTATCGCTCAGTCCGAGGCGCTTGTTGCGCAACTCGGCGACGAGTTCAGTGTCGGGATCGTCGTCAGGCGTGTCGACGTTACGGACGGCTTCGAGAAAACTGAGCGGAAGAAGCGAGTCGACCGTCGGTGACATGGATCACTAGAGACGTGCAAGCGAAGCTAACGGCGCGCGAAACGACGTACAAGCGCCTCGCGCGCGGCGTCCGGTGCACGTTGGTGCCATGGTGATGGATCGTGCGCTCGCGGGATTTCTCCTGGCGGGCGCGCTCGCGTTTGGAGCGCGGACCGTTCGGGCACTCTCCCGTGGCGGCGCGGTCGCCGCGCTCGTGGTCGGCACCGCCGCCGTGATCGCCGGATGGACCTGGGCAGCCGTCCTGATCGCGTTCTTCGTTAGCTCTTCCGCGCTGTCCCGCTTCAAGCACTCGGCCCGGGAGGCGCGGATCGGTCGAATTGTCGAGAAGGGCGACGAACGCGACGCTTCGCAGGTCCTGGCCAACGGAGGCGTGTTCGCCGCGGCGGCTCTCCTCGCCACCGCGACCGGAAACTCGGCGTTTGCGGCGGCAGCCCTCGGAGCACTTGCCGCCGCGACTGCCGATACGTGGGCGACCGAAGTCGGCACGCTGGCCGGTGGGCTGCCGCGATCCATCGTCTCCCTGAAGCCACTTCCTCCCGGCACATCGGGAGGCATCACACTGCCGGGTACACTCGCATCGATCGTCGGTGCGTCGTTCGTCACGGGCGTGGCCTTCGTGACGGGCATCCACTCGGCCCCCGCTGCAGTTTTCCTTGGCGGCGTTTTCGGCTCGCTGGCCGATTCCCTCGTCGGGGCCACGATTCAGGAACGCCGCTGGTGCGACGGTTGCTCCGAGGCGACTGAGCGCCGCACGCATACGTGTGGCGCGGCAACTCGCGTTGTCGGTGGAATTCCTGGTGCGAGGAACGACCTCGTGAACGTGGTGTGTACCTTGGTAGGCGCGGCTGTCGCGGCAGCCGTTGCGCGATAGGAAGCAGTGGTTCGCAGAGCCCCGATTCCCGATTCCCGATTCCCGATTCCCGACTTGCGTCGCCAGTCACTGTCCCTGCTATTGCTCCTCGCCACCGCCTGTGACAGCGGTCGGCTCGGCGCGCCTGGCGCAGGAACGATTAGCACAGGGGCAACGGGCACGACCGGAGCGAGGGCGTCGTCCGGGCTCGTCGGTACGTGGCGGCGCATTCTGTACTTCCTCGCCGACGACGGCTCGGCGAGCTCCAGCGAGACCACGTGGCGGTTCAACGCCGACGGGACCGCTAGCCGCGTCTCTGTCACGCGCAATTACACCGCCGGGCTCGCCGACGCGCAAACGGTCGACGCGCGATGGGAAGCGCTCACGCAGACGGTTCGCATCACGTATCTCCCGCCCAGCTCCGGGACCTTCGAGTTCTCCTATCGCGTGACTCGTGACACGCTGTACTTGGCGTCCCAAGCGTACGCTCGCATCGCTCCGTGATCAACGGGTGATGCGGCGTCGCGTGCACGCGAGACCTGGTCGTGAATAGGAACGACGCGCAGGTCATCGTCGTCGGCGGCGGTCCAGCCGGCGCCGCAACCGCGTTCCAGCTCGCGCGCGCGGGCGTTCACGTCGTGATCCTCGACCGGGCGCACTTCCCGCGTGACAAGCCGTGCTCGGAATACATGAGCCCCCAGGCGTCGCGCATACTCGATGACATGGGCGTGCTCGAACGGATCGAGCGCTCGGGAGCCGCCCATCTCGCCGGCATGCGCGTGCGCGCGCCGAACGGGACGACGTTCCACGGGCGCTTCGTGGACGTCCGAGGCTATCGCGGCTACCGGGATCGCGGCCTCGCGCTGCGACGAACGATTCTCGACGGCTTGCTGCTCGAACGCGCGCGTGCGGTTGGAGCGGTTGTTCGCGAAGGTGTTCGAGTCGCCTCACTCCGCCGGGACTCGAGCGGCAGGGTGACGGGGGTCGATACGATCGATGCGGGCGGGGAGGTCCGTGCGCTGTGGGCATCGATCGTCGTCGGCGCCGATGGCTTGAGATCGATCGTCGCGCGACGCCTCGATCTCGCAGCAACGAGACCTTCGCAGCGAAGACTCGCCTTCGTCACGCACTTCGCCGGGATCGACGGGATGGGCGATAGCGGGGAGATGCACGTCGAGCGCGACGGATACCTCGGTCTCGCCGACGTCGGTGGAGGTATGACGAATGTCGCGGTGGTCGTTCCACGATCGCGAGCGCGTGGAGCCGCGGGTGATCCCGCGGGCTTCGTCGAGTCCTGGATCAAGCGCCTACCGCATGTGGCGCCGCGCTTTGCCCACGCGGCGCGCGTCACGCCCGTTCTGGCCACCGGGCCGTTCGCGTCTGCTGCGCGCCGTGCCTGGGTGCCCGGCGCGGCGCTCGTCGGCGACGCGGCGGACTTCTTCGACCCATTCACGGGCGAAGGCATCTACGCCGCGTTGCGGGGTGCCGAGCTGCTCGCGCCGCGGATCGTCGACGCGCTCGATGCCACCACTCCGGGCGACGCCGACGCCGCCCTGCGTGCGTACGACCGGGCGCGCATCGGCGAGTTTCGTGGCAAATGGGCCGTCGAGCAGATCATCGGAGCGGCGGTTACCTTCCCTGCTCTCATGAACGTTGCCGCACGTTCCCTCGCGCTTCGGCCGTCCATGGCTCACACGATCGTCGGGGTTACGGGAGACTTCGTGCCCGCGCGCGAAGTGCTTCGCCCGGGATTTCTGCTGCGTCTCGTGGTCCCATGGACACGCCAGCGGAAGCGCCAGGGTTCGGCGCTCGCGAACCCCGAGGCGCCGTGACCATCGACCCCGACACGTTCCGGAGCGTCCTCGGAAGGTTTGCGTCCGGTATCACGGTGTTGACCGCGCGGGACGACGACGACAACGATTTCGGGATGACGGTGAGCGCGTTCTGCTCGGTGAGCCTCGTGCCGCCGCTCGTGCTCGTGTGCGTCGACCACGTTGCCTCCATGCACGACATGCTGCTCTGTACGTCGCACTTCGCCGTGAACATTCTGTCGGCGCACCAGGAGGCGATCTCGCGTCGCTTCTCGGGACCGGATGAACACAAGCGCTTCGACGGCGTGGGCTACTCGCGCGGCCAGAGCGGCGCGGCGCTGCTCGATGACGCACTCGCACATCTCGAATGTCGGCGCGTCGCGCATCACGACGCGGGCGACCACACGATCGTCGTCGGTGAGGTCGAGTGGGCGACGCCGTACGCCGATCGGCCACTCCTCTATTACCGTGGCGGCTACGCTCAGCTCGAGCGTTGACGTGCCCAGTCGCGTACTGGCTTCGTGACCACGCTCATCACGCCCCCCCGCCGTCGCGGCACCGAGTACCTCGATGCCCCCGACGTTGATCCACGCCTCGTTCGCCGCTCGCTGGCCGACGTTGCGCTCGCGAACGCACTGTTCGGGGGAACGCGCGCAGTCCTGCTCGAGCTCGGGCTCGTCCTCCCGGAGTTGGGTCCAAGCGCGACACTGCTCGATGTCGGCAGCGGCGTTGGTGACATCGCGGCGAGAGCGCGCGAGCTGGCACGACAGCATCGCATCGACCTTTCGCTCATCACGATCGACATGGCCGAGACGCTCGCCGTTGCGAGCCGGGCCCGCGCCGGCAACGCGGTGCGAGGCAATGCCACGGCGCTTCCATTCGCCGAGCGCTCTGTGGACGTCGTCATGTGCTCGCAGACGCTGCACCACTTCGACGACGCGAGCGCGGCACGGGTGCTCGAGGAGCTCGATCGCGTAGCGCGCGTGCGCGTCATCATCAGCGATCTGCGGCGGAGCTGGCTCGCGGCCGCCGGATTGTGGCTGGCGTCGTTCCCACTCGGATTCCACCCCATCAGCCGCCACGACGGCGTCGTCTCGATCATGCGAGGCTACACGGGGGACGAGCTGCGCCGCCTCATCCAATCCTCGACAGGCCAGACGCCTAACGTCAAGCGACACATGGGCTGGCGCGTGACGGCGACGTGGCGGCCGGAGACCGTCCGCACTCGATGACCGATCCTCGCCCCCGCCGCCCATCGCTTCGCCCGCCGTACCAGCTCGGTCCGATGCCGGCCGGGCGCCCGATGGAGACGACCGACCAGCAGCTCGTGCGCACCGACGTCCGCACGATGTTCGAGGTCGTTCGACACGTCGAGGAGTGGCCGGCACATCTCTCGCATTATCGATATGTCCGGTTTCGGGAATTAGCGACCGACGGCGGTGGTCTTGTAGAGATGGCGGCCAATCGTCCGTTCGGCCCCTTCGGCTGGCCAACGTGGTGGCTTTCTGAAATGGAGGTCGACCACGCGACGCCGGCAATCCGATTCCGCCACATCGGCGGTATTACGACGGGAATGGACGTCGAGTGGAGCTTCACGCCGGCGGACGGCGGGACGCTCGTTCGGATTCTTCACGTGTGGGACGGGCCCCGTTGGCCTCTCATCGGAGTCTTTGCCGCCACCAGCGTGATCGGGCCTGTATTCATTCATGGTATCGCGTCGCGAACACTCGCCGGACTTGCTCGCGTTGCCGAGCGCGAGGGCGGCACGAGCCGCCCTCGCCGCTGAGCCTCCACTGCCTAACGTTTATCGAGCATGCGCCGTCGAGTCGTCGTCACCGGAATAGGCGCCGTCACCCCGATCGGCATCACCGGTCGCAGTTTATGGGAAGGCGTGCGCGCGGAGCGCTCTGCCGTCCGATCGCTCACCAGGTTCGACCCGTCGATCTTCCGCAGCCACAACGCGGCCGAGGTGAACGACTTCGTTCCGGCCGATCATCTCGATGCCAAACGAGCGAAACGGCTCGACCGATTCGGACAGTTCTCCGTGGTCGCGGCTCGGCAGGCGCTCGAGGACGCGAACCTCGACCTCGCGGGCGAAGACCGCGATCGCATTGGCGCGATGATGGGCAGCGCGCTCGGTGGCGTCGCGTACGCCGAGGATCAGCTCGGACTCTTCCTGACGCAGGGGTTGCGTGCCGTAGAACCGATGCTCGCGCTCGCCGTGTTCGGCGGCGCGTCGAGCTGCAACATCGCGATCGAGCTCGGGGCGCGTGGCCCGAACTCCACGAACTCCATGAGCTGCGCGTCGGGCACGATTGCCGTCGGCGAAGCGTTCCGTCAGATCCGCGATGGGTATGCCGACGTGATGATCAGCGGCGGGGCCGAAGCACCGCTTTCGCCACTGTGCTACGGCGCATTCGCTCTCATTCGGGCGATGTCCACGCGCAACGACGATCCTGCCTCGGCATCGCGCCCCTTCGACCGCGACCGCGACGGATTCGTCATGGGAGAAGGATCCGCCGTGCTGATCCTCGAAGAGCGCTCGCGCGCGATCTCTCGCGGGGCTCCCATCTACGGCGAGGTGCTCGGCTACGGCCTGACCAACGACGCGCACCACATGACCGCGCCGCTTCCCGACGGATCGCAGGCGGCGCGGTCCATCACCCTCGCGCTCAATGATGCGCAGATTGCTCCGCACGACGTCACCTACGTCAACGCGCACGGCAGCTCCACGCCGCTCAACGACCCCACGGAAACGCTGGCGATCAAACGTGTGTTCGGAGATCATGCGTACCGCATGCCGGTGAGCAGCACGAAGGGCTACTATGGCCACGCGCTCGGCGCGTCGGGCGCGATCGAAGCGGCTATCTGCGCGCTCGCGCTGCGAAACCGCTGGGTCCCGCCGACGGTGAACCTTCAGACGCCTGACGACGCGTGCGACCTCGATTACGTCCCGAGCGTTGGACGTCCGGCTAACCTCGACGTCGTCGTCAGCAATTCGTTCGGGTTCGGTGGGATCAACGCAGCCATCGTCATGCGTGGCGACAATTAGAGCGTGCGCGGGGGTGGCGGCCGTGCGGCAATCCGCCTAGCTTCGCCGCCGCCCAATTCCCCCTCCCGGAGCACGCCCACATGAGAGATGCGGCCCGGCATTTCGTCGCTGAGTTCGTCGGAGTCTTCGCGCTCGTGTTCGTCGGCAGCGGAGCCATCATGGCGGCACAGCACACGAGGTCCGCGTCGCCGGTCTTGCTGGCGGCCATCGCGCACGGGTTGATCCTGTCCGTCATGGTCACCGCGACGATGCGCATCTCGGGCCACCTCAATCCGGCAGTCACGCTCGGATTTCTCGCCGCGAGGCGCATCGAGCCGCTCATGGCGGGGATCTATGTCTGCGCGCAGATCCTCGGAGCGATCGCGGCGGCGTACGTGCTCAAGGCGACGGTTCCAGCGGATCTCTTTGCGGCAACGCGTGGTGGCGGGCAGGCAATCTCGCTCGATGTGACGGCACCCCAGGCGTTCTCGCTGGAGCTGATCGCGACGTTCTTCCTGACGTTCGTCGTCTTCGGGACCGCGGTGGATCCGACCGCGCCCAAGGTTGGCGGCTTCGCGATCGGGCTCGCCTATGGCGCCGGCATTCTGTCGATCGGCCCATTCAGCGGAGGCTCGATGAACCCGGCGCGCTCGCTAGGGCCCGCGGTCGCGAGCGGGATCTTCGAGGGGCAGGCCGTGTATTGGGCCGGCCCGGTCGTCGGCGCGATCATCGCTGCGGTGCTATACGACCGGCTGTTTCTGCGACGAGCGCCGGAGCTTCCGCTGCACGGCGCCGTTCGCGCCGAAGAGCCGGCCGTGCCTGCTCCGCCAACGCCCCCGCCACCGCGAGCCCGGAAGAAGGGGTGACTCGTTAGGGCCCCATCCGCAGGTACTTGTCTGCGTACCGTTCCATCGACGCGCTGATGACGCGCATGGCCGAGTCGCTCTTTTCCCAGCCCGCGATCTCCATGCGTTTCCCTTCGAGGTCCTTGTAGATCAGAAAGAAGTGCTCGACCTCTTTCAGGTAGTGGCCTGGGAGGTCGGCGATGTCGAAGTACTCGTTATGCTGTGGGTCGTGGCTCGGAACGGCGAGGATCTTGTCGTCGGGTTCACCGCGATCGAGCATCTTCAGCACGCCGATCGGGCGCGCGTCGATCTGGCACCCGGGGAACGTCGGCTCGTTGATGCGCACGAGGATGTCGAGCGGGTCGCCGTCTTCGTGAAGCGTACGCGGGATGAATCCGTAGTCGCCGGGATAGTGCACGGCGGAATACAGGACGCGATCCAGCTTGAGCAACCCGTGTTCCTTATCGAGCTCGTACTTGTTCCGGCTCCCGCGCGGAATCTCGATCACCGCGGTGACTTCCTCGGGCGGATGCGGGCCTGGCGGCAGGTCGCGCCACGGATGGATCATGGGCCTGTTCGAGAGAAACGGTCGCTGGTGGTCGTGCGGCGATAATTCTACTCCACCAGCCGTGCCGTACAAAAAGCGAGGCGCGCCGCGAGAGAGCAGCGCGCCTGACGAGGCCGAGCTCGGCCCGCCGTTCATGCAGCCCGGTTCGTCAGATCGACCCGCTCGATAGGGCTCGCTCCCGCCGATTCACCCGGCGCTCCAACGCCCGCCGTTCGATCACGTGAGGCTGGGTGCTGTCGATCTCGGCTTCAATGGCCGCCAGCTCTTCGAGCGAGGCTGCGCCGTCGATGCGGTCCGTCAGTCGAAAATACAGGCTGGCATCCATGGCGATTGGTCGTAGGCGATAAGGACACGGCTGCGACAAACGTCTCGCAGCCCCGCACGCTGAATGGGCAAGGATCGCGCCCGCTGGAACCTCTTGTTTGCGGCCATCGGCCGGCGCTGACCCGATCAGCTGTGGCGGTCACGCCGCAAGCCGTGCGACGAACTAGCGTTGGTTCTCTCCCGCAAGCCCACGCCGCGTCTGACGGCGTTCGCGATCTCGAATGCGCCTGCTGCGCACGACAAGCGAGACCACGTAGCCTCCATAAATGACCGCGGCGGCCGCGTAGGCGACGTGAAAGAAGACGGCGTTCTCAGGCATCATCGGATGGGCTCAGCTCGGAGCGTGGCCACGGGCGACGGTTCCAATTCCTCTTCCGCCGCAAGGGCATCGGCGCGTACGGCCAGCCTGTACCGCGCTCGAAGCAGGGCCACGAACAGAAGCGTGAACGACACAAACGACATCGCGAACGTCACGAGCATGCTGCTCGGAAGCGATGGACGTCCGGGCTTGAGCACGATCGGCATGGGGTGCAGCGTGCGGAAGAGGTATACGCTGAGATGAATGAAGGGCACCAACAGCGCACCGAGCACGCCGAGCACCGCCGAATAGCGCGCTCGCGTTCCGTGATCCTCGATCGCTCCCCGAAGGATCAGGTATCCCAGGAACACGAACCAGATGAAAAGCGTCAGGGTCAGTCGTGCGTCCCACGTCCACCACGTACCCCAGATCGGCTTCCCCCACATAGGACCGGTGATGAGCACGACGGTCATGTACACGACGCCAACTTCCGCTGACGATGCGGCAACGCGATCCAGGCGCTCGTCCCGGAGCCACAGGTAGAGCACGCCCGCGACCGCCACGATCCCGAACGCCACGTATAGCCCGATGAAGGCCGAAGGCGCGTGGACGTAGAAGATCTTCTGGGCAAGACCCTGACGAGCCTCCGCCGGCGTGAAGAAGATCGCGCGGATGAACGTGGCGGCTACCGCTACCACTGCACTTGTCAGCAGCCAGTCGATGCCGTGGCGGTCTTCCGTGTCAGGAGTCGTCATCGGGTTTGACTTCTAGTCCTCGAGCGTGAACGGGAACGCGAGCGCGCACGCGACCACGAACACGATGTCGAACGCGATGAGGATTCTCAACCAACTCATCGCTTCAGCGATCGGACGACCGGAGAGCAGACGTGCGGTCGACTGGGCCGCGGGAAGCACGATCGGTACGAAGAATGGGAGCGCGAGCACCGGCAACAACAGTTCTGCGAGCCGTGTGTTCGCGGCCATCGCGCTGAAGAGTGTTCCGATCGAGACGAGCCCGATGGCCGCGAGCACGGCAATGCCGATGAGCGGACCAAGCACCGTCGTGAGTGGAAGGTTGTAGAAGAGCGCGACGGCGGGAATGGCGAGCGCCTGGACACCGAGCACGAACGCGAGATTCGCGAGTGCTTTGCCGAGAAACACCGCCTCTCGGTCCACGGGCGACGCGAGCAGTGCATCGATCGCGCGATCGGCCTCTTCGACGCCGAACGAGCGATGCAAACCGAGCAGGCCCGAAAAGGTGAAGATCACCCAGAGTACGCCAGGCGCGAGATCGACCGCGCTGACTGCCGTCGCGTCCCACGCGAAGTAGAAGATGACGATCCCGAGGAGCGAGAACACGATCGCCGCGAGAAACGCGCTGCGCGTCCGGAACTCGATTGCCAGGTCCTTCCGAGCAATGAGCATCGCGGCCGCGAACGTGCCCGGCGGAACGCGTGTGCTCATCTCCCGATCGCCTCACGGTACACGTCGCGATAGGCGTCGAGCTCCACGGTTCCGCGCGGCTCGTGTTTGACGAACTGTCCATCGCGCATGATCGCGGTGTGGGTCGCGAGCGCGAGCCCCTCGCCGAGATGATGGGTCACGAGCACCAGCGCCGCGCCGCTGCTCTTGAGCGACTCGAGGGCTGCGCTCAGCGCCGCGGCACCGGTCTCATCCAGGCCGGTGTATGGCTCGTCGAGGAGAACTACTCGTGGCTGGTGCACGATCGCTCGCGCGATCGAGACCCGCTGCTGCATTCCACGACTCAAGGATCGAACCGGCGACTCCGCACGCTCCTCGAGGCGCATTCGCTGCAGCGCACGCATCGCTGCCTCACGAGGTGATTCGAGTCCGTACAGTCGCGCGGTGAACTCGACGTTCTCCCTTGCCGTAAGCGCCGAGTAGAGCATGCTCTGGTGCGAGATGAGACCGACGACGGCGCGCGCCTCAGCACCGCCCGGAAGCTTGACGCCGGCAATGTGCGCCGTGCCGCTGGTAGGACGGAGCAGCCCCGCGAGAATTCGCAGGAGCGTCGTTTTCCCTGCTCCGTTGGGCCCAAAGAGCGCGAGGCATTCGCCATCGTTCACGGCGAAGGTCAGCCCTCGGATCGCTACGCGCCGGCCGAACGTCCGCGTCAGCGCCTCGACCTGGATGACGGCACGAGCCCCGGCGGCTCCCGCCGCATACGGCGTACGAGGCGTCGGGTCGACGGGCGTGATCGCGTGGGACACGTCCGAACGTTAGCGGCCGGCGTGGTGATGCGAAACGGCGGCCGAAGTGCTCGGCCGCCGCTCGGAGTGACCCAAATGTCGTGACGCCGAAGGGGGCCACGGCGTACGACCCTGGGACCACTCAGTCCCTGAACTCGAAAAGAAACTCGAGCAGCGTGAGTTTAAGCAAATTGCGCACCCGTTCCGGCGCACGACGCAGGTTAGTCGAGAGTCCATGCTCTTTTGCGCGCTTCTGAATGAACACGAGCATGCCGAGCCCGCTCGCGTCGATGTCGACCGTTTGACTCAAGTCGATCACCATCACGCGCACTTCCTTACCGAGCTGTTCAAGGTGCCTTAAGGCCGCCGCGCGAAAGTCGCCGCGTGTCGCCGAGATCAATCGATCCGGCGCCATCAGCACGGAACCCTCGTTGTTTTCCCTGCCCTGCATAACAAAATCCTCCCATCCAGGGCAACGAGCACTTGCCACCGATCAGGAGGATTCGGAACGCCGAGCGATTCGGCTTACCACCTTCGGCAACCGGACGATCTCGCCACGCTGGGTAGTCGAGACTCCTGGCTTTGCGACCCCGCCTCGCGGCGGGTGTGCTCTTGTCGAGTGACACGTTGCCCTTCGGTTGTGCACTCGGTCAGAGCGACTTGTGTGCCAGGCTGAGCACCAACCGTCACAGCGTTGCCTTGGTTGCACTTAACCTTTGGCAGCCCAATCGCCTTTCCTGTTGCGCCGCCGCAGTTTGCCGCAGGTTCCGAACAACGCGACGGTGTACAGCTCCTGCGCAGCCATCTCGACCGAATGTCCGGTCATACCGTGGTCAGGGGCGAGCGCGCAGTTGATGTTTGGGAGCGTCGCGTGCACGTTCGCGCGGCAGACAGGGAACGCGATTCCCGACCCCATTCCCGATTCCCGACTGATTCGAGCATGTCAGACATCGACGTCCTGCTTCAGGAAAACCGAAAATTCGAGCCGCCTGACGAGTTCCGCCGCCAGGCGCATGTCTCCTCCGCTGAGCTCTACGGCGAGGCCGATCGCGATCCCGAGCGTTTCTGGGCGGGAATGGCAGGGTCGCTGGAGTGGTCGCGTCCATGGGAGAAGGTGCTTGAATGGACGCCGCCTCACGCGAAATGGTTCGTCGGTGGAAAGCTGAACGCGTCCGTGAATTGCCTCGACCGCCACGTACGCACGGCGCGGCGAAACAAGGCCGCACTCATCTTCGAGGGCGAACCGGGCGACCGCCGCACGCTCACGTACTGGGACCTCTACGTCGAAGTCAACAAGTGCGCGAACGTGCTCAAGCGACTCGGCGTTAGGCGCGGCGATCGTGTCGGCATCTACATGCCGCTGATCCCGGAAGTCGTCGTTGCGATGCTCGCCTGCGCGCGAATTGGCGCGATCCATTCGGTCGTCTTCGGCGGCTTCTCCCCGGAGTCACTCCGCGATCGCATGAATGACGCGCAGGCAAAGCTCGTCATCACTGCCGACGGCGGATACCGGCGGGGGCAGGTGATTCCGCTCAAGCGCAACACCGACAAGGCACTCGAGGGTGTCCCCTCGGTGGAGAACGTGATCGTCGTGATGCGGCGCCCGGGCGCCGGCGGCGACGAAGCCTTCGCCCACATGCAGGAGGGCCGCGATCACTGGTGGCACCGGCTCATGGCGGATGCGCCGGCGTACTGCGAGCCTGAAGCGATGGACGCCGAGGATGTGCTCTACGTCCTCTACACGTCGGGAACGACCGGAAAGCCGAAAGGGATCGTCCACACCACGGGTGGATACCTCACCGGCGTCACGGCGACGGCCAAGCTGGTATTCGATCTCCGCGACGAGGATGTGTTCTGGTGTACGGCCGACGTGGGTTGGGTGACGGGGCATTCATACGTCGTGTACGGGCCGCTCTCGAACGGGGCCACATGCGTCATGTACGAGGGCGCGCCCGACTGGCCGGAGAGGGATCGGTTCTGGGAGCTGTGCGAGAAACACGGCGTGACGATCCTCTACACCGCGCCGACCGCCATTCGCGCCTTCATGAAATGGGGCGCCGAGCACCCTGCTCGACACGACCTGAGCCGGCTCCGCCTGTTAGGCAGCGTCGGTGAGCCAATCAATCCGGAAGCGTGGATGTGGTACCACGAGCACATCGGCGGCCGCCGCTGTCCGATCGTCGACACGTGGTGGCAAACGGAGACCGGCGCCATCGCGATCTCGCCGCTCCCGGGATTGACTGCGACCAAGCCGGGTAGCGCGACTCGTCCGCTCCCCGGGTACTCCGCCACGCTCCTCGACTCGACCGCGAAGGAGATTCAGGTAGGCGGAGGCCTACTGGCGATCACCAGGCCATGGCCAGCGATGCTGCGCACGATATGGGGCGACGACGAACGCTACGTGCAGACGTATTTCTCCAAGTGGCCGGGTCGCCCGGACCTGTACTTCCCCGGCGACGGCGCCAAGCGGGACGAGGACGGCTACTTCTGGATCCTCGGACGGGTGGACGACGTGCTCAACGTGGCCGGCCATCGCATTGGAACGATGGAAGTGGAGTCGGCCCTCGTTGAGCACCCGGCGGTTGCCGAAGCCGCTGTCGTTGGCAAGACGCACGAGCTGAAGGGTCAGGCAATCGCCGCGTTTGTCACGCTGCGCGAGGGTAACCGGCCAAGTCTCGAGCTGCGCGATGATCTGCGGCAGTTCGTTGCCGACAAGATCGGCGCGCTGGCTCGACCGGACGAGATCCTCTTCTCGGCCGACCTTCCGAAGACCCGCTCCGGTAAGATCATGCGTCGATTGCTTCGAGATATCGCCGAGGATCGCAAGCTCGGCGACACGACGACGCTCGCCGATCCCAACGTGGTGGCGGATCTCACCGGGTTGTGGCACGCGGCGATCGCGCGTGGCGTTACGGAGGAAGAATGAGCTGAGTCGGCTGAACGGTCGGGGCTGGTTTTGCGGGAACGGCTCGTGCCTTATTGTTGAGTGAGGCGTCTACGGGGCGTCGTACCGCCAAGGCTTCGTAAGCCCCGACCGTTTTTCGCCGAGCCCAGGGCCCGTATGTTCGGACGGCTTTTTCCCGAATCGCTGTTCCCGCGCAAGCTCGACCCGACCGCCGAGCGCCGCATCCGCCTCGCACAGGCGCGGGCCGAGGAATCCGTCATCCGCGCGCACGTTGATAACGCGCTGATGTTCGTCGACACGCTCGCGGAAGACCTGTCGTTCGATCGCGCGATCGACACGTACATCCGTGTCATGGGCATTCCCGAGCCGCTCGCGAGCACGGTGGCGACGCGGACGCTGGTGGTCCTGGGGCAGGATCTCGTGCCCTTCCGCCGCCGAACGCGCGATGGTGACCCCGGGGAGGGTCAGGACGACTCGAAGCCGAAGCTTCGCTTGGATGATGCGTCCGACTCCCGGTCGCGGATTCGACGCGCGTAACTGCCGGGAAGCGGGAGACGGGAGACGTAGAACCCTCGGGATGCTCATCTCACTTGAGAGAGGCATCCCGAGGGTTCGCCGCTTCCTACCCGCTTCCCGTCTCCCGTCTCCCGTCTCCCGTTCCCGATTCGTTAGGCGGTTCGGAAATCGCGCAAGTCGGCAAGACTCACGAGGAACATGATCGCGACGATGCAGGCACTCGTCACGCACCAGATGCAGATCGCGTTGATCACGAACAGCTCGAGATAGGTCAGCCAGCCCGAAAACACCACGCCCCACGCCGTGAGCGCGACCAACGCCACGGAAAACGCGCGCGAGTCCGCGTACTTCTCCTGAACGCCGAGCATCGACAGGAGCAGCACCGCGACGTAGAACCCGAGGCCCCATGCCGCAACGGGCAACCCCAGAAACGTTGCCCACTGGCTCGTGTTCACGGTCTCACACGAGCCGACCGTGCATTTCAACTCGCCGATGTACCCGAGCTTGTACAGCGTGAGATAGGTCGACACGAACACGCCGATGAGCGCGAGCGTGGCGAGAATCATCCGCTTGGTCACTGACCGCCCGGGCGCTTGGCGGGGACCACCACCGTCTTCCCGCTGTCGCCACCGGCCGCCGGCTTCCCGGAGTCAGCCTTCGCGAGCACCAGCGCCGAATCGACGAGCGCCTTGAAGCGATCGAACGAGATCGCGCCGCCGATCATCTTGTCCCCGATCACGAATGTCGGCGTCTGGCTCGCCCCACGCTTCGTCGCCATCTGCTCGTTCGCCTTGATGCGCGCCTGGTATTTCCGCGCATCGTAGCACGCTTCCCACTGATCGACGTTGAGACCGATCCCCTTGGCGTACTCCTGGAACTTGCCCTTCGGGCGGCTCGTGGCCTGGCCATTCCACTGGTCCTGCGCGTTGAACAGCTGGTCGTGCATCTCCCAGAACTTCCCCTGCTCGTCCGCACACGCCGCGGCGTTCGACGCCGCCCACGTGTTCTTGTGCATCGCAAGCGGGTAGTCGTAGAAGCGGTAGCTGATCGTCCCCGGATCGATGAGCCGCTTTCGAATATCCGGTTCCGCGAGCGTGGCGAACTGCCCGCACGCCGGGCACTCGAAATCCGCGAACTCGATGACCTGCACCGGTGCATCCGGCTTGCCCAGGAGATATCCCTGCGGCTCGCCCGGGACGATCTTCGCGGGGTCCACGGTGGTCGCCACGTTCTTGGGCCGGCTCGCGACGTAGGCGAGCGCACCGACGCCGAACAGCGCGAGGACTCCAAGCGCGGCGTAGAACGGAGTCTTTGACGACGATTTCGACTTCTTCACCACGTCGGCTCGTCGTCCTCGTCCGGCGTCCACTCTTTCTTTTGCCATGAGTTGTCTGGGTTATCCGTGGCATCCGCCACGATGCGACGATTTTCGGCGACTTCGGGCGTATCGTAAGTCGCGCGAACTTCATAATGAAACAGCTCGCTGCGCACATCACCAATCAAGCGCATGAGCTCCCCGGCCTGCTTCAAGAGCTCTCCCCGCGCGTCCATCTCGACTATGCGCGCCGCCAGATTGCGGAGCAGCGCCTCGAGGTTCCGCGCCCGCTCCTCGCCATACGTCTCGTCCGCCATGCTGCCAGTGCTGCTCGTCGCGTGGAGTGGTGAACAGTCGGGACGCGAAAACTAGGGAGCCGCCAGAAGAGCGGCAACCAAGCGATGGAAGGGGTCGGAGTCCTTTGCCGAATCCCCCGTGATACGACTACCTTACCCCGCGATTCGGCACGCCGATCTCCACTCGACGACACCCGACCCTGGTCTTCTCCCATCGACGCCGATCTCCTCCGCGTTCCCGTCGGTCCCGGCTCCATGCACGTGGAGCGCTACGGTCACGGCGGCGCGCCTGTTGTGCTCCTCCACGGCTTCGGCACCTGCAGCTTTCTGTGGCGAAACGTCGGGCCGGCGCTCGCACTGACCCAGCACACGGCATACGGCGTCGATCTGCTCGGATATGGCGAGTCGGATCGCCCGTTCGACGCTGATTTCGGGCTCGCCGCCCAGGCCGATTATCTCGAGCGCGCGCTCACGGCGCTGCGCGTTGCCCGCGCGGCGATCGTCGGCGTAGACCTTGGCGCCGCCATTGCGCTGCGTCTTGCCGCGGTGCGTCCGGAGCGCGTCGCACGGCTCGTACTGATCAACCCCATCGGCGGCGAGGATATTCCCGGCGGCGACATTCGCGCGATGCAGAGGAACACGGCGCGGTTTGCGCTTCGTGTCTCCCGCGGACTGTTCGGCGCGGCAGCGCTGCTGAGTCCCATACTCACGCAAAGCGTCGCAGACCCGGCGAGCATGCCACCCATGCTCATTGGTCGCTATCTCGCGCCGTTCATCGGACAGGAGGGAGTTACGCATCTGCTGGCCCTGGCGCGCTCGGTACGACCGACCGACCTCGAGGACATCGACCTGGCGCAGGTGCGCGCGCACACGCTGATCGTCCGCAGCGAGAAGGACGCGTGGGTCGATGGCGACGTCTCTCGGAAACTTGCGGCCGATATCACGGATTGTCGCGTTGTCTCGTTCGCGGAAACCGCGCGTCTGGTCCCGGAGGAGGCCCCGGATGAGCTGGCGTCGCTCATCACGTCGTTCATCTCACCACACGTCGGCCCGCCGCGCACGACGCCCGAGCCGGACGAGGTCGCGGAAAGCACCGCCGAGACCGTCGCGGAAGATGCTGGAACGCAGAAGGGTGGATTGGCGTAGATGTTGACGTCACGCAGACATTGCAGCGTCGCCAGCGACTATCAATTCGCCGTCTGTTTACGTTAGATTTGCAGCACACTCCCACTCAAGGAATTCATGGCCAAACAGAAGTCACGTCGTCGCAGAGAGGTTGCGGAGGCCACGGTGTTCGAGCAGGCCCGCGATGAGCTGTTCCAGCATGTCATGCGGTGCGGTGTAATCGGCGCCGAGCCGGAGCACCAGGTCGAGTGGTTCGACGATACCATGCGGTACCTCGGCGAGCGGTATCATGAGCTCTCGGAAGCCGAGCTCAAGGATCTCCGCACGCTCGGTGAGCGGTTCGCTGCTCCCCCGAAAGCGAAGACCCCCGAAGTCGACGCCGCCTCGGCGGCCTAGACTTCAGTCGCGATATAACGCCCCGTTGTCCGGGGCGTTCTTGTTTTGCGCGCTGTCCAGCCGGGGGCCTGCTCGCGCGAGCTGCGGATAACGGCGTTAGGCGCCTGACGAGTACCGGCCTCCGCTGCGTCGTCAAGGGACAGCCGTACGCGAATCAGCGGCGGCCGCGCATGGCTCGGCGAAGCACGACCCCGACACGGGCGCCGCCGCCAAACCCGACTTCCAGCGCGGGAACAACGCGACCGGACGCAGGGCCCTCGATGCCCAGGGCGCCAACGAGGACGCCGCGCCACTTCTCCGATCCGTCGTAGATTCCGCCGATGCCGCCGGTGGCGTACGGTGCCCACCGGAACTCGCGCAGCGGATCGACGACGAACCGGACGAGGGCATCGACGCGACCGGCGATGCTCGCATCGCCTCCCGACCACGCCTGTCCCACGGCGGCGACGAGCCCGAGCCGCACATATGTGCTGGCGGGAACACTCACACCGACGCCGACGTGCGCCGCCGTCGCGCGCGAGCCGATGAAATCCGCCCGGGCTTCGGGCTGGATTCGCGGAGCCGGCTGTTGCCCGCGCTGCTGCGAGCAGGCCTCGCGAGCCGCGCCGCAAAGCGCGAGACCCGCCAACGCCGCCACTTTCCACGGTCCTGCATTGCCGGCTCCCTTCACGTCGCGCGCTCGCGCCACAGCGCAAGGGTGTAGTCGGCTATCGATGCGGCCGACGCCGCGCCCACCACCCGCACGAGCGATGGAACGATCGCTGGTGTCGCGATCACCGCCATGAGCGTCAACAGCTGCAGCGCGGTGACGAGCTTCCCGAGCAGTCGGGCGCGAAACACGACGGCGCGGAGCCACGGGACCGATCGCGCGACGAGGAATCCAATGAACGTGGCGATGTCGCGCGACAGCAGGATGAAGTAGGCCGCCGTCGAGATCGCGCCTTCCACGACGTACGTCGTCACCGCGGTCAGGACAAAGAGCCGGTCGGCGATGGGATCGATCAACGCGCCAGACTTCGTCGTCGCATGGTGGCGGCGCGCGAGCCAGCCATCCAGGAAGTCCGTGCCCGACGCAACCAGCAACAGCGCAAAGCGAACGACCGGATCACCGATGGCGACGAACGCGGCGGCGAGCAGCAGCCGCGACATCGATACGGCGTTCGGCAATGTCACGAGAGGCTCACGGCTCATGCCGCAAAACTAAACGGCCGCGAAGGCGAGCGGCCAGCGCGCGATCGGTTCCTTGTGTTCGCCGTCGCGCGCGGATATCCTGACGGTCCATCGCTCGAGCGACGCTTCGTCGCCCCGGAGGGTCGATCCCCACGTGTCGCCGACGTTCAGTCATCTCAGCGCCGATTTCCTCGGCGCTCTGCCCTCCCAACTTGGCGACGCATCGTTGATCAGCGGCTTGTTGATTGCCGGGGCCGGTGCTGCCGGGTTCACCGCGGTCGGCGCGCCGGTGGTTCGCAAGCTGCCGGGCGACGCGGTGAGTGCCGTGCTGCTCCTCAACGACTGTCACATGTCGGCGCACACTTTTCCATC
>JBKOYV010000085.1:0-17769 GCA_046725585.1 Gemmatimonadota bacterium
AGTCCCCAGTCCCCAGTCCCTAGCTGACCTTCCGTGTTTTGCGACGGAGGAAATCCATGAGGATGAACTGGCCTAACGTCATGGTGTTCGTGAAGTAGGCCTTGCCCTTGCTGATCTCCGACACGCGCTTCACGAACTCCACCAGTGCCCGGTCGCGGGCGAGCATGAACGTGTTGATCATGATCCCCGAACGACGACAGTTCGCGACCTCCTTCAGCGTCTGGGCAATCACCGTTGCGTCGAGGCCCATCGAGTTTTTGTAGATCTGCCCGTTCGGCATCGTGAGCGCGCTGGGCTTGCCGTCGGTGATCATCACGATCTGCCGCATGTCCTTCTTCTGCGCGAGCAGGATCCTGCGCGCCAGCTTGAGCCCTTCCGCGGTGTTCGTGTGGTACGGGCCTACCTGCGCGTGGGCGAGCGTGGGCAGCGGAATCTCCTCCGCGGAGTCGTGAAACAGCACGACGCGAATGCTGTCCCCGGGGAACTGCGTTCGAATGAGGTGAGTCAGCGCGAGCGCGACCTTCTTGGCCGGCGTGAACCGGTCTTCGCCGTAGAGAATCATCGAGTGCGACGTGTCGAGCATGAGCACCGTCGCGCACGATGATCGGTACTCAGCCTGCCTCACCATCAGGTCCGAGTATTCCAAATCGATGGGCACGCCGATGTTGCCTGTCCTCGCCAGGGAGTTTTTCAACGTTTCGTTGACGTCGATGTTCAGCACGTCGCCGAACTCGTACTGCTTGCTCCATCCGTCGGACTCGATGCCGGTCGCGAGGTATGGTGTGTCGTGCGCACCAACGCTCGACTTGCCAAGTGACCCGAGCAGGTTGCGCAGAGTTCGGTAACCGAGGAAGTCGATGCCCTTGTCGGTTAGGTTGAACTGGACGTCTCGGGAGGCGGCGTGCGCGAGGCTTCCGCGTCCTTCGAGCGGCTGATGTGTATCCGGAACCTGGGGCGGCGCGTCGATGTTCAGATAACCTTCGGCGGTGAGGCGCTGCACGAGTTCGTCCAGCAGTTGGGCGAGCTTCGCCTGCGCTTCCTCGTCGCCATCGCCGCGCAGCGCCTGGAGCATCTCGGGGGTGAACTGGCCGCTCTCGATCAGCGCGTTGAGGATCGCTTCCTTGAGCGCGTCGAGCGATCGGTCGGCATCGCCACCGAAGTCACCCCAGTAGGGGTGTGACATGCGCCCGCCGGCGAATCCGGACTGTAGGAGAAAATCGGCCAGCTTCTCGAGCAGCGACTGCAGGTCGACCGCGTCCGCCAGCTCGGGGCTGAACTTGGAATAGGTGTGGAAGCGCATAACAGCAGGGACTGGGGACGCGAGACTGGGGACGAGGCCAAGCCGACGCGAAGACGGGGAAGCGCGAGGCGCTGGACTCGTCTGGATTCGCTGTTCGCGGTCTATCGAAACGTACTCCCGAGTCTCGGGCCGCGCACCACCCGACCGATGGCGGACGTCCGGCAGGTGTCGGCGTCGCCTGCTTCGGCCCCAACGATCAACCCGTTTCGTGTGCTCGTCACGCACCGGAACTTTCGGTTGTTCTGGATCGGGCAGACGCTGTCGCTCGTCGGCACGTGGATGCAGATGATGGCCCAGGGATGGCTCGCGCTCGAGCTCACGAACAACCCGTTCCTCGTCGGGCTCGTCGCGTCGATCGGGTCGCTTCCCATCCTCGTGCTCTCGTTGCCGGCGGGCGTGCTCGCCGACCGGGAGCACAAGCTTCGCCTCGTCACGGTCGCGCAGTCGCTCTTGCTCGTCGAGGCGCTTGCCCTCTGGTGGCTGACGTTCACTGGCCACATCACGATCGGATGGCTCCTGTTGCTTGCTGCGGTGAACGGGGCGGTAAGCGCCGTCGAGATTCCGGCGCGACAGGCCATGATGATCGAGCTCGTGGGTCGCGACGATCTCCGCGATGCGATCGCACTCAACTCCAGCGGGTTCAACCTCGCGCGCATCTTCGGCCCGGGGGTGGCCGCCGCTGTGATCGCGAAGGCGGGCATCGCCTGGTGCTTCGGGCTGAACGCCCTCAGTTACTTCACGGTGCTGGTCGGCCTCGCGCGAATTCAGCTCCCCCCGTGGCACCCGCCGCTCACGACGGGCTCGCCGTTACACGGCATGCTGGAAGGCATCCGTTACATTCGCGCGACGAAGAAGGTCTCGACGCTGATTCGCTTCATCGCGGTTTTCTCGGTGCTCGGTGTGCCGTACATCACACTGATGCCCGTGGTCGCTCGCGACCTGCTCGGCCTCGATGCGAGTGGATACGGCCTCTTGCTCTCGTCGCTCGGCGTCGGCGGGCTCAGTGGTGCGCTGGCGCTCGCGGCAGTGGGCGGCCGAGTCCCGCGCGGCAAGCTGCTCGTCGCCTCGGCGTACACGTATGCGTTCCTGCTGATCATGTTCGCGCTGGTGCGCGTGGCGTGGCTGGCCTACCCGATCCTGCTGGTGACGGGCTTCAGCATGATCGTCACGAACGCGGTGGCGAACAGCATGTTGCAGTCGCTCGTCGCCGACGAGTTCCGTGGCCGCCTGATGTCGGTGTACTCGTTGATCTCGGTGGGCCTGTCACAGGTCTTCGGCGCCTTCGCGGCGGGTGCGGTGGCGAGCGCGGTGGGGGTCGATTGGGCAATCGGCGCCGGCGCGGCGATCATGCTCGGATTCGCCATGTACGCGTTCAGGCGGGAAAGCGCGTGGATCGTCACCGAACACTAGAGAATCGGGAATCGGGAATCGGGAATCGGGAAGCGTAAGACCTCGGGATGCTTATCTCGTGTAGGGAGGCATCCCGAGGGCCCCCACGATTCCCGATTTCCGATTCCCGACGTTAGGTGAGTCGTTCCCTCGCGACCTGCACGATGAGATCCCCCGCGCCATCGATCCCGAGCCACTCCGTGTTGACGCAGAGGTGGTAGTTCTCCGGCGCGTGCCAGGAGCGATGCCAGTAGCGGCGGACATACTGCTCGCGGCGCTTGTTGGTTTCGTCCACGCGCTTCGCGGCCTCCTCGGCCGATATTCCCTCGCGCCGGACGACGCGAGCAATCAGGGCCGGGCGCGACGCATAGCAGAAGACGTGGAGGGCATCCGTGCGCTGTGCGAGGTACGATTGCGCGCCGCGACCCACCAGCACCACCGGCCCGCGCGCGATCGCGTCGTCAATCACGCGCTCCGTAACCTCCAGCAGCCGTTCCTCCGTTGGCGGGAGGGGGGCCGAGAGAGCAGGCGAGACGATCTCGGGCGACCCTAACGCGAGCGCGTCGGCGAGGCGCTCGGCCAGCGACGGAACGCGTTCCTCGATCGCCTGCACCTCGACCGGGGTCCGTCCGAGCCGCGCCGCTACCCGCTCGACGAGCGCGTTGTCGAGCAGCGTCCACCCGAGCCCATCGGCCACGCGCGCCGCGACCTCCGATCCGCCAGAGCCGAACATCCGGGAAATCGTGATGACGGGCATAGCCGGGAGCCTAACGGTGTTTCAGCGATCGAACGCGAAGGTGTTCGACGACCTCGAAGCCCAGCGCTTCCCAGGCTGCGTTCGCCAGCGGGTTGTCCGCGGCGTTATGGAGTCGCATCTCGTCGAGCCCGCGATCGGCACACCACTCGTCGGCGGCAGCGAGCAGGGCACGCAATACGCCCTGCTCCCGGGCCTTGGGCACCACGTACACCGACGACAGGTAGGCGTACTGGGGTGGATCGAGCAGCGGCGAGCCCGCCGAATGGATGCATCGAAGTACGCCGACAGCCTCGGTGCCGACCTCGGCGAGAAAGATCACTTCGTTAGGCGACTGGAGCTGTGCGGCGAAGAGCTTGGCTGCGCGCGATTCCGCGTCCGGGCGCAGCCGGCCGTAGATCGCGTTGTGTGAATGCTCGCGGAGCAGGGCCATGCGCAGCGCGAGGATGGCGGGAAGATCCTTGGCACCTGCCTGGCGAATCGTCAGGCGGGAAGCGGGAGACGGGAAGCGGGAAGCGGTAACTGCTAGCTGGCGGTCGCCATTGCCGGCCGTCGCTCCGCCGCCCGTCTCCCGTCTCCCGCTTCCCGATTTCTTCATGCGGACATACCGCCGCCGAAGAGGTCCTGGTTTGGACGCCGCCGCTGCTCCTGTACCGCGCGACCGTACCGTCCGGCGTCCGTCCGCGAAATTTTCTTCCGGGCAACCAGCGCCTCGAGCACGAGCTCGCACGCGGCTGCCGTCGTCGCCACGTCGTTCTTCGAGGCAAGCCCCAGGTCGCGCACGATGTCGAGAAGCGTCGGAACTGTCGCGAAGCCCTTCACCAACGTCTCGGCAGCCGCATCGTCGGTCACTTCGAGCGCGCCGCCCACGTCGAACCACATCACGACCTCGTCGGCGTTCACGACGCCGGCCCGCTCGCGAAGCGTTGCGTCGGCCGCGCGGCGAATCAGCTCGCGCGCGATCGCCTGACCACCGATGAGCTCACCTTCGTACTCGAGCTCGATCTTCCCCGTGATCGAAGGCATCGCCGCGTAGACGTCGGCCACACGCGGAACCACCTCCGCCTCGCCCGTACGCAGCGTGCGGCGCTCGGCGTTCGAGACGATGTTCTCGGTCACCGTGATCGGCATTCGCTGCGATACGCCGGATCGGCGATCGATCCGCTTGTCGGTCCGCGCCTCGAACGCGACGCGCTCGACCAGCTCCTCGATGAAATCCGGAATGCGGACCTGCCGATCGCCGCGACCCGTCCACGCTTCCTGACGCGTGATCGACACGCCGATGTCGACCGTCTCGGGATAGTGCGTCTGGATCTCACTTCCGATCCGGTCCTTGAGCGGCGTGATGATCTTGCCGCGGGCGGTGTAGTCCTCGGGGTTCGCCGTGAAGCACAACTGCACGTCGAGCGGAAGGCGGACCGGATATCCTTTGATCTGGACGTCGCCCTCCTGCATGATGTTGAAGAGCCCGACCTGCACCTTGCCTGCGAGATCCGGCAGCTCGTTCAGCGCGAATATTCCGCGATTCGCCCGCGGCAACATGCCGTAGTGCATCGTCAGCTCGTCCGACAGCACGTGCCCGCCTCGCGCCGCCTTGATGGGATCGAGGTCGCCGATGAGGTCCGCGATCGTCACGTCAGGCGTCGCGAGCTTCTCGACATAGCGACTCTCGCGATCCAGCCACGCGATCGGCGTGTCGTCTCCGCCTTCCTCCAATCGCTGCCGACCGTATTTCGAGACCGGCGCGAAGGGATTGTCATTCACTTCGCTCCCGTCGACGATGGGGATCACCTCGTCGAGAAGCGTCGTGAGCGAACGCAGGATGCGACTCTTCGCCTGCCCGCGCAGGCCCAGCAGGATGAAGTTGTGCTTCGAGAGCACTGCGTTGACGATCTGCGGCATGACCGTATCCTCGTAGCCGAGGACACCTTCGAACAACGGGCCGCCCGCGCAGATGCGGTTCAGGAGATTTTGACGGAGCTCATCCTTCACGGATCGCCGCTGCATGGCGGCTGCACCGTACGACGAGCGCTTCAACGCGCCGAGTGTCGAGGGATAGGACTGCAACTGACTACTCCGTTGCTGGAAAGCCAAGCGATCTTCGATGTATGTGGAAGATAGCGCTCAGTCGGCGAGCGCGACCTCCACGAGATTGTCGTACAGGACCGGACCGCCGCCCATGTCGGTCTCGCGCTGCGACGTGGTGGCATTAGCGTTCGTCCCATCCGGCGCAAGCTTCGCCCACCAGATGGACGGTGCCCACACCACGCCCTCGCGCACCTGATCGCCGACGCGAGCCACCGCGGTGAACTCGCCTCGCGCGTTGAATACCACCACGCGGGCCCCTTCGGAAATACTCCGTCGCTCCGCGTCGGCTGCATGGAGCACGCACTCGGGCTCGGCGTTCTTTCTCAGCGACTCGATGTTCACGAACGTCGAGTTCAGGAAGTAGTGACGCGGAGACGAGATCAGCACGAGCGGGAAGCGTGCCGCCAGCTCAGGTGCGGTCTCGGGCAATTCGAGCGGCGGCGTGTACGTTGGCAGCGGATCGATGCCCATCTCCGCAAGGCGTGCGGAGAAAAACTCGCACTTCCCGCTGGGAGTCGGAAAGTTTCCCTCAGCGTACGGGATGAAGGGGCGCGGCACATTGAGGCGCATCCACCCTCGCGCGCGCAACTCGTCGAACGTTACGCCGCGCATGCGCTCGTGTGGGCTGTCGAGCGCCTGCTTGATGATGGTCACGTCATCATCCGCGAGCGCGAGGTGCGTCATGCCCATGCGGCGCGCGATCAAGCGAAAGATCTCGCTGTTCGGCTTCGCCTCGCCGAGCGGTTCGATCGCGGGCTGATTCAGCGTCGCGTACAGATGCCCGTACGAATAGTGCAGGTCCCAATGCTCCAGCTGCGTGGTCGCCGGCAGGATGATATCGGCGTAGTCGGCGGTATCGGTCTGGAAATGCTCGAGGACAACCGTGAAGAGGTCCTCGCGCATCAGTCCACGAATTACCGCGTTCCTGTCGGGCGCAACTGCTGCTGGATTGGTGTTGTACACGACGAGCGCGCGCACCGGCGGGCCACCGACGCCGGCATCGGGATTCCCGAGCGCATCGCCGAGCCGGATCATGTTGATCGTGCGAACCGGCGGTGAGAGATCGAGGCGCTGCAGGGCCGCGTTGTTGTACTGGAAGGTGCCGCTCGTCGAGAGCTGAACGCCGCCGCCCGCTCGGCGCCAGTGACCGGTGACGGCCGGCAGGCACGCGATCGTGCGAACCGCCATCCCGCCGCCGAAGTGGCGCTGCAGCCCGTAGTTCACCCGGATGAATGCCGCTCGCGCACGGCCGAACTCGCGGCCCAGCTCGCGAATTCGCTCGGCCGGCAAACCAGTGATCGGCGCGACTCGCTCGGGCGAATACTCGCGAACACGCTCGCGAAGCTGGTCCGCGCCTAACGTGTACCGCTCCAGGTAGTCCCGGTCCTCGAGCCCCTCGTCGAACAGCACGTGCATCATCGCGAGCGCGAGGGCAGCGTCGGTGCCGGGGCGGATCGCCAGCCACTCGTCACACTGCTCCATCGTACGCGTGCGGATCGGGTCGATGCCAAGGATCCGCGCGCCATTCTTCCGCGCCTCGAGCACGAAAGGCCACAGATGCGGATTCGACGTGAGCGTGTTCGTGCCCCAGAGGAGAACGAGGTCGCTCTGCGGTAGCCCTTCGCCGTCGGCACCGATGTTCGCGCCGACCGTCATCCGCATGCCGACGGTGCCGGGCATGGAGCAGATGGTCCGATCGAGCTTCGACGCGCCAAGCAGATGAAAAAACCGCCGGTCCACTGACGCGCCCTGTACGAGGCCCATCGTGCCAGCGTACGAGTACGGCAAAATTGCTTGCGGACCATCCGACGAACTGGCGATCTCACTCAGCCGCTCAGCGATCTCACCAATCGCCTCGTCCCACGAAACCGTAACGAACGATCCCGTGCCCTTCCTGCCGACGCGGCGAAGCGGGTGGAGCAGCCGGTCGCGGTGGTACGTACGCTCGAGGTATCGGTTGACCTTCGCGCAGAGGAACCCGTTGGTGAACGGGTGGTCCGGATCGCCCGCGATCCGCGTCGCTCGTCCGCGCTCCACGGTGACGAGGGTCGAGCAAGCGTCGGGGCAATCGTGCGGACAGCCACCACGCACGACGCGGATATCGCTCTCAGCGAGACTCACAGCGCTCACAGCCGGCACGTTCGAGGAGGGGGGCAGCGATCGACGTCGATCGAAAAAGGTACCGCGCTAGCAGTCCGAGAGCCACGCCGGGCGGAGCCACTCCTAATACCTTCGACGTTATGGACTTACATTCAGACCGACGCGATCGCGGGCGTCCCGTCCCACGCGGACCATTCCAGACGCCGAAAATCGCGGCGGTTCGTCACCAGAGGGACGAACCTTGCATGGAAATCCGGCGTCGGGGTAAACACCTTGCTGTCCTTGCACTTGGACAACATTGCCGGTCTTGACACTAGCGCTCAGGTCCGTAGATTCTGCCCCCGATCCTGGTACCGCGAGCGCGGACCATGGCAACGTTGATCATCCCCCTCAAGGAGAATGTAGATGAAGCGCCTGGCCCTTGTCGCCGCCGTGCTGGCACTCGCCGCGTGCAAGACGAAGGAAGAGACTCCGGTGCCTGATACCGCCGCTCCACCGGCGATGGCTCCCGCGCCGGCGATCGATTCGGCGAAGAAGGACACTGCCATGAAGATGGACAGTGCGATGAAGATGGACACCGCGAAGAAGAAGGACACCACGGCGAAGAAGCCGTAAGCTCCTGGCTGATATCGAAGCACCAAGGGCGCGACCTCGAGGTCGCGCCCTTCGCACATCAGCACCCGTTCGCCACCGTTTACGACACGTCCACGGGGAAGGGAAGCTCGAGTACGACGACGGACGACTCGCCGCCTTCCCACCGCGCGCGCACCACGGTCCCCGGCGTGATCTCGCGGCGCACCATCGCGATCGCCACGCCGCCAAGTCGGGGCGATACCGCGGTGCTTCGCACATCGCCAACGGACTTGTCACTATCGGCGAAGAGCTGAGCGCCACGTGGAAGCGGATCGACTCCCGGATACGTCAGACCGCGGAGATGACGGTTCACGTGTCCGCGGAAATGAACGCGAGCGACCGTCTCCTGGCCCGTGTAGCACCCCTTCGTGTACGAGATGGCGTGCAGCGCATCGAGATTCGCTTCCTGCGGGATGGTCGTCTCGTCGATGTCGATTCCCCATTCCGGACGGCCAGCTTCGATGCGTGCGATCTCCCACGTGTCGAGTCCAGCCGGGACAGCGCCCAGCTCCAACGCGCGTCGCCAGAGTTGAGGCCGAGACTCGACCGGCACGATCAACTCGAACCCTTCGACGCCGATGTCCGGCACTCGTGCCACGAGGACCGCGGTGCCGTCGAGGGCGCCGGTAACGTGTGAGTATGGCGCGAGCGCGCCGAGCGCCTCCGCGCTCACGCCGGCAACGGCCGCAACAATCGCGCGAGCGCGGATGCCGAACACGCCGATGTCCGCCAGCGACTCGCTGCGATCCGCATAACGAGTCGCTCGCGGATTCACATACTTGCGAACCATCGCGAGCCATCCAGCCGCTGCGCGCACTGGAACGTCGATGAGCAGATCGGACTCGCGGGCAAGGACGCGCACATCCGCGATGATCTTCCCGCGCGGCGTGAGCGCCGCGGCGTAGAGGCCGGAGCCGGAGGTCAGCGCGCCAACATCGTTCGTCACGAGGCCCGTCAGCGTTTCCGCACGTTGATCACCCTCGAAGGTCATGCGCGTGCGGTGCGATCGGTCGACAAGGATCGCGCTGCGATGCAGAGCTGCGTATTCGCTCTCGATGCCGGCGTATCGCAGCGCAACCGAACGGCCCGCGATCTCTGCCACCGCCGCTGCCTCGGAGATTGCCAGTGATGACGTCATCGCTCGGCTCCGTGCTCGCCGAGTGTCAACGCGTCGATCTTGGCAACGCGCTGCCCGACCAGCGACGGGATGAGCGCGTCCGCATCCAGGGCGAGATGAACCGGGAGCGAACCAACGACCGCGCATCGCAAGCCCGCAGCCTTCGCGGAGCGAATTCCGGCGGCGCCGTCCTCGAGCGCGACGACGTTCTTCGCGGTGACGGCGCGACGTCTCGTCAGGCGCTCGAGCGCGCCGAGATAAGGCGCAGGCGAAGGCTTCGGCTGGAAAACGTCGTCGCCCGTGATGATGAACTCGAACGCGTGGTCGAGATGGGCGAGTGCGAGGGTGGCGTCGATCTCCGAGCGCGCCGCTCGCGACACGATGCCCAGTCGCGTCTGGCCCTGCAGTGACTCGATCAACTCATCCGCGCCATCCACGAGCGACAATCCCGTGTCGACCATGCCCGCGAATCGGCGCTCGGTGCGCAGGGCCACGAGCTCTATGGACGTGTCGTCGCGCGCTACGCGGCGGAGAGCAAACGCCGCGCGAACCGACGCATGTACGGGCATCCCCGCACAGTGCTCGGCGTATTCGGACTCGCTCAACCCCACGCCGTCTTCCCGAAGAGTGTCGAGCAGGGCTCTGCGTCGCGCGACGCTCGTGTCAGCAATCACACCTTCGAACTCGAAGAGAACGGCGTCGATCATGGGAGAATAATACAGCCATCGGGCAACAGCCATCAGCCATAGCCGCCGTAAGGGCGGCAACTAACAGCCATCAGCCATCAGCATCAGCCCTGACGGTGGATGACTCCTGCCGGCTGAGCGCCGCGTACGATGCATCAAGCAAGTCGATCGGATGCACGGCTCGGGCGCGAGCGTGTGCCCGCCGCAGTCCCGCACCGATCTGCATGAGGCAGCCAGGATTCCCGGTTGCAACCCAATCGGCCCCCGTGGACGCGATGTGCCGCAGCTTCGGGGCGAGCACCGCGTTCGATGTTGCGGGCTCGAGCAGGTTGTAGATGCCGGCGGCGCCGCAGCACTGCTCAGCGTCCGTGAGCGGAATGAGCGTCAGGCCGGGAATTGCGCGAAGGACCGCGAGGGGAGGCCCCGCGATTCGCTGCGCGTGGAGCAGATGACACGGTGCGTCGTACGTCACGCGGACCGGAAGAGACCCACCGGCACGGGGGCCAGCGGCCGCGAGGAGCTCACTCACATCGCGAACTCGCGCAGACACGTTCTTCGCGCGCTCCGCCCAGTCGGGATCGCCGGCCAGCAGGTGACCGTACTCCTTCATTATCGCGCCGCAGCCTGCGGCGTTCACTCCGATGAAATCGGCGCCGGAGCGCTCGAACGCCTCGATGTTTTTCCTGGCGAGGGAGCGCGCGGCGTCGAGCTCGCCGGCGTGTGCGTGCAATGCGCCGCAACAGACCTGGCCGGGGGCGCCTCGGATGCGGTAGTCGTTCGCGCGAAGCGTGCGGCGTGTCGCCCGGTTGGTGCGCGCGAAGAGTCCGTCCATCACGCAACCGAGCAGCAGCGCCACGGCACCACGCGAGCCGGGCATGCCGAAATCGTAGTTACGTTCGTGCAGTGCGTTGCGGGTCGACGCGAGCATTGCCGAGGCGAACCCGAGTCGCCCGCCCGCGCGCGCGAGCAGCGCGGGCAGCCCGGTCGCGCGGACGATTCGCGACGCGAAGAGCATCGTGCGCAGCGCAGACATTCTCTCGAAGACGCCGAGGATGATGCGGCCCAGCAGCGGCGTTGGGCGGGCTGCACGCAGGGTCGCTCGTGTGGCTTCGAGCAACTGCCCGTATGGGACACCGGACGGACACGCTGTCTCGCACGCACGGCAGCCGAGGCAGCGGTCGATGTGTGTTTGGACGCTGGCGTCGTTCAGCGGCAGCTCACCTTCCACCAGGGCTCGCATGAGAACGATGCGACCGCGCGGGCTGTCGTTCTCATCTTCCAGGTTCACGTATGTGGGGCACGCCTGGAGACAGAATCCGCAATGCACGCACGTTTCGATTCCCGGAACGGCCGCCGCGAGTGGTGTATCGGGAATCGCGCACGGAAGCGATCGCCGACCTGGCAGAGTAGTCGTCGTCACGCTTGGGTCTCGCCGAGTATCCCGGGGTTGAGCAGCCGATGGGGATCGAAGGCGGCACGTACGCCTTCGGAGAGGCGATCGTTCACACGACTCGGCGCGAGGACCGGCCAGAGCGCGGCGGGGAGACGCTCGAAGATCCGCGTCTCACGGACGCCGCCGCGAAGGAGCTCGAGGGCGGCGTCGGGCGGTGCCCCCTCGTTATGCGGCAAGACCACGCGCGCGGACGAACGAAGCACGCTGGCATGGACATGCCCGGCGCCGGCCGCGGCCAGGCGATCGGCGGCGAGCCACATCTCCGGGAACCGAGCAACCGGGCTCGAGAACCGGACGACGGTTGCGTCGGTCGCGTCCGCGGTTCGCACGGCGGTCCACACATCGCCGGCCACCTCCGACACCTCGCCGAACGCTCCAAGCGCGGCGCGCTGCGCAGCGACGGCGTCGACGTTGCCGGCGAGCCGGGCGATGACGACCCCAAGTTCGCCGAGCCCGAGCTGTGCAGCCAGCCTTGCGCTCAGCATCTCGAGCGCGAGCGGTGCGATTGCCGCCGACCGGAGCCGCGTCACGAAATCGGCCAGCGGCGCGGCAGCGTTAGGCACCGCCAGCGCCAGCGTTGCCTCCCGCTCCGGCAGGCCGCGAAGTCGGACGGAGACTTCGGTAACGATGCCCAGCGTACCCCAGGCGCCCACCATGAGGCGGGTCAGGTCGAAGCCCGCAACGTTCTTGACAACGCGGCCGCCCCCGCGGACGACCTCACCCGAGCCAGCGACCACCTCGACCCCGATGACGACGTCGCGTGGGGTGCCCAGCGCGCCACTCACGGGCCCCGCGGTTGCCGTGGCCGCGGTCGCGCCTAACGATCCGGCGTCGCCGCCCCAGGGGTCCAGGGCGAGCCACTGGCCGTGCACAGCGGTCGCTCGCGCGATCTCGGCGAGTGTCGTTCCGCCGCGCGCGGTGAGTGTGAGGTCGCCGGGCGTGTAGTCCACGATGCCGGTCAGACCGTCCAGCGATACGTGTCGGGCGGCGCCAACCGGCCGTCCGGCGTCCAGCCAGGTGCCCCGCCCAACGATTCGCAATGGCGACTTGTGGGTAATCGCATCGCACACGATCTCGCGGACTTCGGCCACACTGGTCGGGCGAAGCGCTGCCTGCGACGGCGTGGCCGATGCGGCGCGTTCCGCGACCGGTGCCGGGGAGCTGCCGTTCGCCGGCGGCGCCGTCATGCGCTCCACGCCGCCCTCGGTGCGCCGTGCCATTCACGGCAACTGTGAACGGGGACGACCTTCCCTGGATTCGCGCGACGGTCCGGGTCGAACACCTCTCGCAGCCGGCACATCGCGGAGAGCGAATCGTCGGAGAAGATCAGGCTCATGTAGTCGAGCTTGTCCAGTCCGATGCCGTGCTCTCCGGTGATCGTTCCACCAGCGGCAACACACGCGGCCATGATCTCGCGCATTGCGGCGTGGACTCGCGCCTGCTCGTCGGGGTCGTTCGCGTTGTAGCCGATGTTGGGGTGGAGATTGCCGTCACCGGCGTGGAACACGTTACAGACCGTGATGCGCTGGCGGTCCGCGATCTCGCGAATGATCGCGAGCACGTCAGGCAATCGCGTTCGCGGAATGACCGCGTCCTGGACGACGAGATGCGAGGACACCCGTCCCATCGCGCCGAACGCCTTCTTTCGACCCTGCCAGAGGCGTGCGCGCTCCGCGTCATCGCGTGCGATGCGAACCGTCCGGGCGCCGGCAGTCGCGCACATGGCTTCAACACGCGCGACGTCCGCCTCGAGACCAGCCTCCAGGCCATCGAGCTCGATGAGCAGGATGGCCTCGGCATCCACGGGATACCCGGCGGCGTAGATCGACGCTTCGACGGCCCGAATCGTAGCCCCGTCCATCATCTCGAGCGCTGCCGGCACGATGCCCGAGGCGATGATCTCGGAGGTCGCGCGCGCGGCCGCGTCGACCGACGTGAAGTCCGCGAGGATGGTCCGAATCGCTTGCGGGTTCGGGGAGAGTCGCACCGTGATGTCGAGCGCGATGCCGAAGCATCCCTCGGAGCCGATGAACGCGCCTAACAAGTCGTAGCCATCCACCTCGCCGTCGGCGTTGCCGAGTCGAACGATCTCACCGTCCGGAAGGATGGCCGTGATCGCGCGGACGTGATTGAGCGTGACGCCGTACTTCAGACAGTGCGGCCCGCCGGCATTCTCGGCGACGTTGCCGCCGATGGTGCACGCTGCCTGGCTCGACGGGTCGGGGGCGTAGTGGAGGCCGTACGGCGTCGCGGCGCGAGTGAGCGCCACGTTGACGACCCCGGGTTCCACCACGGCGAGCCGCTCCACCGGGTCGATCGAGAGGATGCGCGTGAGGCGGTTGAGACCGACGAGGACGACATCGTCGGCCAGCGCCCCCCCGGACAGACCGGTGCCGGCGCCTCGCGGCACGAATGGCACGCCCTGCTCGGCGAGGAGCCTAACGATGGAGATCAGCTCGTCGCGCGTTCGCGGAAAGACCGCGAGGCGCGGCTGCTTGGAATACCCGGGCAGGCCATCGCTGCGGTACACGACGAGCTCACCGGGCCGTCGCAGCACGCCGCGGGGGCCGACCACCTCCGTGAGCCGATCCGCGAGATCCGGAGCGTGCGTCACGATGAGAGATAGGGGCCGCGTCCGTTGCTCTTCGCCCGGCCGTGCACGCGAGCGCGCGCCTCGAGCGAATCGACGGCGCCGCCAAGCAGGCGCTCGAGCGTCGTAAGCCGTTCCGATGCCAGTCGCGACACCAGCAGCTCCTGGCGCCTCGGCGCATCGATGTCGATGAGCGCCGCGATACCGAACGACAAGGAGTCGGCGTCGTCGGGCAGGGAAGGCAACGGATCGTGATCGTCGGCGAGCGTGCGGGCCGCGCGACCGACGCGCGCGAACAGCTCTCGCACGCGCGTCGCTATCGGCCCCAGCGCGGACTCTTCTTCAGGCAGGTCATCGTACTCGGCGACCTCGCCCACCTGGTACGGCGCCGGACTCGCCACGAAGCGCTGGAGCGAGAATCGGCGAACGCCGTGGACCACGATGTTCGACCTCCCGTCAGGCAGCGTGTGCGCGTCATCGACTTCGGCGACGCAGCCGACGCGGCCGGGTTCCAGATCGGCATCGCCCATGCCTTCCGGACGAAAGACGATGCCGAACCGCGAGTCACCGTTCAGGCAGTCCGACAGCATCTGCCGGTACCGCGGCTCGAAGATGTGCAGCGGCAGCGGCGCGCCGGGGAACAGGACCAGCGGGAGAGGGAACAACGGCAGAAGGTAGACGGGCACCCGGGAAAGGTATAGCACAGCGCCCGCCGGGGACCATGACCCGCGCAGCGCACGCACCTCGCTACTCGGCTCGCGCATCCGGCGGAGGGACGACCAGCCGGAGCGCGTCGCGCTCGATTCGATAGTTGAGCGGCGAACTCAACTCGATGATCTCCCCGTCCACCGCCACGCGACCGAGTCGCCGCCGAAGCTCGATTCGACATTCATCGACGACGTAGCTGTCGGCGAGCTTCCCTCGCTTGATCGCTTCGTTGCCGCGGACGGCCGCGACCAGGCCAGCGGCCACGAGTCGCGCCCACGTTCCGCCGCGCACCACGATCACGTGCAAGCCACGGCGGCCGTTCTCTGCGCGCCCCCCGACCGATGGGAGCTGCAGCTCCCGCTCACCGATGCCGACAAATACGAGGGCGCTCCGATATCGGCGCGGTTGTCCGTCCAGACTCAACTCCACGGTGAACGGGTGAACTCTCCCGAGAAGCCGCAGTGCCGCGATCACGGTCGCGATCCGGTACCCGAAGCGGCGTTCGAGCCGCTCGCGCGTCCGCACGAACACGACGTACGCCCCGACGGAGCTCGTGTTCAGGAAGACGCGTCCATTCACAGTCGCAACGTCGGTCGTCGTCGTCGTGCCGTTCGCGGACAGCTCGGCGGCCTTCGCGTGATCAGTCGGGATCAGGTGGTCCTTCGCGAAGTGGTTGAGCGTTCCTCCCGGCACGATCGCGAGCGCGGTCTCGTGTCCGACGAGCACACCGGCTGCCTTGGCGATGGTCCCGTCACCGCCGGCGACGACGACGCGCTCGGCGCCTTCGTCGACTGCCTGCCGGATCTGACGATCGAGCTGTTCCGGATCGCACGGTGCGACGTCGAAGACGCCGACAGCGTCGAGGGCCTCGCGCGCTGCCTCTCCGGATCCCGACTGGAGATTGACGAAGGCGCGGATATGGTTACCAGGCATGGCGTCCTGGCAAGGCGAAAAGCGGACCAGATCGTTGAAGTCCGGTGCCGACGCTCGCGCCTAACGTCCCAGAATGCGATCGATCGTTGCGCGCAGCGTGGCGAACTCGAACGGCTTTTCGATGACCTCGCAGGCCGTGTCGCGGGCGAAGTCGGCGGCCTCTTCGGAGACCAGATCGCCCGTCGAGAACACGAGGCTCGGCAATACCTCGGGGTACTCCTTCTCGATCCGATCGTGCAGCTCGATCCCCGAGAGCCCCGGCATGCGAAGATCGGAAACGACGAGTGAGTACGGCGGAATCACCCGCTGCGAGCGATCCTCAATGATCATCTCGAGCGCGCGGCCGCCGTCGCCGGCCTCCTCGACCTGCCAGCCCATGCGCGTGAAAAAGCGCCGGAGCGCGATCCGGATCGTCGACTCGTCATCGACGACAAGCACGCGCAGGGGCGTCGCCGACGTGACGTCGGCACAGGACCGAGGGTCGTTGGAGCCGTCCATCCCAGGTGGACGACCGTCCGGCCGGGGCGAAACATCCACCAGCATAATTGACCGGACAAAAACGTCGGTGAGTCCTTGGGACGCAAAAGGGCTCGGCGCTATGGCCGAGCCCTCGCTCGTGTCGTCGCAGTGGACGGCGTCAGGCAGCGGTCCAGAACCCGGCGAGTGCCGCACCGTCAGGGGATTCGCGCAGCTTCTCGAACGCGCGTTCGCGGATCTGACGTATGCGCTCGCGCGTAACACCCATGAGCGCACCAATCTTCTCGAGGGTCATCGCTTCCGAGCCCTCCTCGAGGCCGTAGTAGAGATAGAGGATCTTCCTCTCTCTCGGCGTGAGGTACTGACGGAAGACGCGATCGATGAACTCGCGCATCAGCTTGAAGTCGGTGACTTCTTCGATCTCCGTTCCATCGACGCCGGCGAAGCGCTCGCCCAGCGTGCATGCCTCGCGGTCGGAGCGATCGATTGGTGCGTCCAGCGAGACTTCGGTGGCGGACATCTGCTTCGCCGCGCGTACTGATTCCGGAGTCTCTTCGAGGAGGCGACCGATCTCGCTGTCAGTCGGATCCCGTTTCAGGACCTGCGACAAAACCGTCTCGGCACGGGCGAGACGGATGAGCTGCGAGTTCTGATTGAGGGGGATGCGGACCGAACGCGTTTGCTCGGCGAGCGCCTTGAGCACGGCTTGCCGTACCCACCAGACCGCGTACGAGATGAACTTGACGCCCTGGTCCGGGTCGAACTTTCGGACGGCCTTGAGCAGGCCTTCGTTGCCAATGGCGACGAGCTCGCTCAGGTCGAGACCATGGCCCTGGTACTTCTTCACGTAGGAGATGACGAAGCGGAGATTCGCCGTCACCAGCCGCTCAGCGGCTGTTTCGTCACCCTTTTGCGCCCGTCGCGCAAGCCTTCGCTCTTCTTCCGGATCGGTTATTAACGGGAGCTTTTGTATGTCCTGTAAATACTGATCGAAAGCGGTGGAGGGGGAGGAACGGAAAAACCCTTTAGACCTGCTCTCGGTCACTTGCTGCATACACGCCCCTTACCATGCGAAGGTGATGCGAGCGCGGGGGGAGATTGCTCGCGGGCTTGGTCAGCAGAGAGGCGGCACTATAGCACGGGGGCATTATCAAGGTCAACAGCCTTTTTGAGGGCGACCTTGGTCCGGCAAGGCAGCGCTGTGGGATGTCGTTGGCGACAAACGATTTGTGATGTGTCGGTAAGAAGCAGAAAAATGGGGGAGGCGCGCCGCGCCTCCCCCAATTCTTAAGAGTTTTCACAGCAAAATTGGTCAGACCGCTGGTGGATCGCGAGGCTTCGTACGCGACGTCGCCATGAGAATGCCGATCCCGAGCAGGACGACTACGCCAACGAGAATCCAGGTCGGCGGCACATTCAGCAAGTAGGCGGCAATGCCGAGCCCGATGATCAGAATGATGAAGCCGACGAGATAGGTGCCGAAGGACGACATTGCTGGCTCCGGTAGAGTCCACCGTTATGCATGAGCAAGCGGCGTACCC
>JBKOYV010000104.1:0-15779 GCA_046725585.1 Gemmatimonadota bacterium
CACGGCGGCGGGCACCCGACTGCGCGTCACGCACACCGGCTTCGGCGACCGCGACATGGCCGCGGCGGGCACGGGCGAAGGGTGGAAGCGCGTACTGGAGTGGCTGGCGGAGCACATAAATCGCTGACGTGCCGGGGGGGCGGCGCGAGAGTACCTTCGAAGGGTAGGCGCCGTGTTTTCCCATTTCCAAGGCAGCCAATGCCCGAGCGTATGCCGCCCGATGACGACCCGATCATCCGGGGTCTCCGCGAGGCGGGTATCCGGCCGCTCCGCCCGCCTGGATCGATGGACGCCTTGCCCATAGGACGGCGGGTACTGGTCCTGATCGGCATCGTCCTGCTCTTGCTTGCGCTGGTGCCGTTTCTCGCCGGCCGCCTTGCCGACTGGCTCTGGTATCGGGAGACAGGATTCGAGCGCGTCTTCCTCACCAAAGTCGTCGCCCAATGGGCGCTCGGCATCCCGACCGCGCTGGTGGCGTTCGCCGTCCTCTACGGTAACGCGCGTGTCGCGCTTCGCGGAGAACCGCGTCGGGTCCGTCCGCCGGTTTCGCAGGTTCGCCCTGGCGCGGACCTGAGGGACCTGGCGCACGCGCTGGTCACGCGCGGCCTTGGCTCGCTGGTGATGCCGGCGTGCGCGTTGCTCGCCGTGTTCGTCGCACTGAGCGCAGCGGGAGAATGGCGCACGCTGCTTCAGGCCATGTACGGAACGCCATTCGGCGTTACGGATGCGGTCTTCGGCCGTGACGTGGGCTACTACGTGTTCACGCTTCCCGCCATCGAGATGGCCGCGAGCCTGCTGTTCGGGCTTCTCGTGATCTCGCTGATCGTCATCGTGCTCCCGATCTACCTGACCCGCGGCGAGATCGAACGATCACCGCATGGCGTCTCCGTCGGCCCGCGGGCGCAGACGCACTTCGCGTTCCTTGCGGGGCTGTTGCTGCTGGTGATGGCCATTCGCATCCACTTCGTGCGCATTCCCGGCTTGCTGTTCGGTGAGCATCTGCCGCTCACGGGCGCGAACTACGTGGATCTTCACACGCGGCTGCCCGCGCTTCACGTGTTGAGCGTCGTGGCCCTCGTGGGCGCCCTGCTCATCTTCTGGGCTGGCATGCGCGGCCGGCTCGTCCCGATGGCGGTGCGTGTGGTGATCGGCTACCTCGTCGTCACGGTGCTCGCCGCGGCCGTGCCAGCGGTGTACCAGCGACTCGTCGTGCAGCCTAACGAGCTCGCTCGCGAGACGCCGCAGATCCTCAATCACATCCGGGCCACGCGACTGGCGTGGGGATTGGATGCGATCGCTGAGCGCGAGATCGGCACGGAGACGCGCCTCACGCCACAGCTCGTGGCCGCGAACCGCGCGACGATCGACAACGTGCGACTGTGGGATCGGGAGCCGCTGCTGCAGACGTTCGGCCAGATTCAATCGATTCGGACCTACTACGATTTCATCGCCGTCGATGACGACCGCTATCACATCGGCGGCCAGCTGCGCCAGGTCATGCTGTCGGCGCGCGAGATGAACACCGCCTCACTGCCGACGCGCGGCTTTATCAACGAGCACCTGACCTACACGCACGGCATGGGAGTGACGCTCGGTCCGTCGAACGCCGTGACCGGTGAGGGACTGCCGGTGCTGTTCATCAAGGATCTGCCGCCGGTGTCGAGCATCGACGTGCGTGTGACGCGACCGCAGATCTATTACGGCGAGCTGTCGAACGATTTCGTCCTGGCGCCGAGCCGGCAGCGTGAGTTCGACTACCCGGCGGGCGAAGGCGACGCCGCGGCGTACTCCGCCTACGACGGGCGGGGCGGAGTGCCGGTCCACTCGTTCGCGCGGCGGCTGCTGTACGCCATCCGATTCGGGTCCCTCAACATCCTGCTCTCGGCGGACCTCACCGACCGAACCCGCATTCTCTACTACCGCAATGTTCGGGAGCGCGCCGCGCGATCACTGCCGTTTCTGCTGTTCGACCGTGATCCGTACCTCGTGATCACCACGGACGGGCGGCTGGTGTGGTTGCTCGACGCCTACACGATATCCGAGCGCTACCCCTACGCCCGGTCGGTCGGCGGCGGCGTGAACTACATGCGCAACAGCGTCAAGGTGACGATCGATGCCTACGACGGCAGCGTGCGCGCGTACATTGCCGCACCTAACGATCCGATCATCCGCACGCTCGCGCGCATCTATCCGGGGCTGCTGCAGCCGCTCGACTCGATGCCTGCGGACGTGCGCGCTCACCTGCGCTACCCGGAGGACCTGTTCCGGCTCCAGACGGTGATGTTCGCGACGTATCACATGGCCGACCCGGAGACGTTCTACCATCGAGAGGACCAGTGGCAGATCCCCGAGGCGCCGGAGGGCGGCGCGGGTACGGCCGGTTCGGAGCAGCGCCGCACGTCCGAGGCGTTCCTTCGCCACATGGTGATGCGTCTCCCCGGAGAGCCGAACCCGGAGTTCATTCTGATGCGGCCTTTCACGCCGCGGCAGAAGGACAACCTCGCCGCCTGGATCGTGGCGCGGAACGATGGCGCGAACTACGGGAAGCTCGCGGTCTACCGCTTTCCGCGGCAGAGCCTCGTATTCGGGCCCAACCAGATCGTCAACCGGATCAACCAGGACACGGAGGTCTCGCGCCAGATCACGCTCTGGGACCAGCGCGGCTCGGAAGTCCTTCGCGGTGAGCTGCTCGTGCTGCCGATCGGGGGAGCGCTGATCTACGTGCAGCCACTGTACCTGCGGGCACAGGGCGGCCGCATTCCGGAGCTCAAGCGCGTGGTCGCCGCCCACGAAGGACGAGTGGCGATGGCCGAGACGCTGGATGGCGCGCTGTCCGCGCTGTTGGCCACTGGAACGGTGGTTGCCACGGCGCCCGACGTGCCGGAGGCGGCAGCGCCGGATACGGCGGCCGCTGCAACGTTAGGCACCACCGCGACGTCTCCCGTGCCGCCGGCCATTGCGGCGTTGGCGAAGCAGGCACGCGAGCACTACGACCGAGCGCGGGCGGCACAGCGTTCCGACGACTGGGCGGCGTATGGTGCGGAGATGCGGCGACTCGGCGAGGTGCTCCGACAGCTCGAAGCCGCGCGCGCACCGCGCCCGTAGGCAGCAGTAAGGAGCATTGCTTCGCTCCTGCGCCACCGGTAGCTTGCAGAGGGCGACACGTTGCGGACGCAACACGACTCCTAACGACACGGCGGACTCGTCGCTCTGATCGCCGGCACCCCGCGCATCGGCGCGAGCCGGTTGCAAGGCGCTGTGCCGCGCCTACGTCTCCAAAGACCCGGTGCAGGCACCCTGTAGTGTTTGCCCCCTCGGAATTGGAGCGGACTGATGCCTAACGGAGACGGTCCTGTCTCGCCGGATGGCCGACGGTCGCGCCGGTTCTCACCGGCAGCACGCCATCTCGCCTTGCTGGGGCTGTTCTACATCGCCCTCGCCACCGGCATCGCGGTGCTCCAGCGCGCGTATCCCGGCGCCACGAGCCCCCTGACGGGCGTACCGAAGGGCCTGGTGACGGCCCAAGGGATCATTCGGGCGATCACCGCGATGCTTGGCGCACTCGCGCTCGCATTGCCGCTGGCCTGGGTGTTCGTCATCACACGCCGCCGAAAAGGGTTCTCCCAGTCGATCGTGCACACACTCATCATCCTGCCGATCGCCGTCGCGGGAATCATGGTCGTGGTGCAGAACAGCCTCGCCCTCGCGTTCGGCCTCGCGGGCATCGCCGCCCTCCGATTCCGCAACACGCTCGAGGACACGAAGGACGCGATCTACCTGTTCGTCGCCACCGGGATCGGCATCTCCGCTGCCGCCGACCAGTTCGACGTCGGTCTCGCCCTCTCGTTCCTGTTCAATGCGACGATCATCGTGCTCTGGTGGACCAACTACGGCCGCACGCCGGCACAACTGAAGGCGAAGCTGATGCTCAGGCGGCTCCGGCAAACGCGGGCGACCCGCATTCCGGGCGCGGAGAGTGTGGTGACCGATCCGCTGAACGCCATCCTGCGCGTGCACGTGGTGAACCCGGATTCCGCACAGCCTGCGGTGGCGGCAGTTCTCGCACAGGCGTCCAAGCAGTGGGAGCTCACTGGCGTGACGCCCGGCGCGAATGGGTTCTCGACGCTCGACTATGTCGTTAGGCTCCGGGCGAAGACGGCGCGAGGTGCGCTGTTGAACGAGCTTCGGGTCAGCGGGCAGCCGGACGTCGTCGGCGCCGAGTTCCGCTGAGTCAATGGCCGTGACGAACCTGCGTGAGATTCGCTGCGACGTTCGCAGCCCGGAGTTGCTCCGCGAGCTGGCGGAGCGCCCGCTTCCGCTCAACCTCGGCGCTTCGCGCGCCGAGCACCGGTTCTTCCGTGATGTGTATCTCGACACGCCGGACGGGCGGCTGCGCCAATACGGCATCAGCTGTCGTTACCGTATCGGTGGCGACGACCGTCGACGGCTGACGCTATTTCAGCCGACTCCGGACGCGCCGACCGAGACCGCACTGCTTCGGCACGATGCGGACGTTGATGAGGTCGATCCGCTACGCGCAGCGTCGGGTGAGAGCGCGCCGGCGCGACGTGTTCGTGCGATCGTGGAACCCGAGTCGCTGGCGATCGTGTTCACGGTACAGACCGACCGTCTGATCCGCCGATCGGTCCGCCGATGGCTGCGGCCGGCACAGTTCGATTTCGCGTACGACATTGCGGCCGTCGAGCAGCACGGCGTCATTCGCCACTTTCAGGAGCTCAGAGTGCGGCGGCTGCGAGAAGGCCCACCAAGCCTCGCGCGCATCGCCGCGGCGCTTCAGGAGGCACACGGGCTGCGACCGATCCTCGTGAACCGCCAGGAGCGGGAACGACTGACCGCGGCCGGGGCGGCTCGCGAGGCGGATCGCCGAGCCGTGGCGAGTGGTCGCGCGGTCGCACTCGTCGTCCTGGAGCAGGGCGCGATCGCATGCCGGAACGAGGGTAGCGGTCTTCGCCTTCCGCTCGCCGCCGGAAGCGGTGACGGCGCATGCCGGCATTTGCTGCTCGAGTGCTTCGGCAGCAGTGTCGGAGAGCTGCGCCTCCTGGGCGACCTGCCCGCGGGCCAGGGGCGGCCCCAGCTGGAGATCTGGCTCGTGACGCAGACTCGTCAGGCGCGCTCGTTAGGCGGTACCGCGAACGACGGAACCGGTGATGCGAGTCCGGTGCTCTGGCTGTCGCTCGACGAGCTCATCGCGCGCGCGGGAACTCCATCGCTGACCGACCCGTCGACGTTGGCAGCACTGCTCGTCGCGGCGCGGTCGGACCTCTCCGCGCTCAGCCGCGCCTCGAAGAGCACACCCGTCGCCGGATCGTTCTCCCCGGTTGCAACTCGAGGCGCGGTGCACGGCGATGACGGGCCACCGGGAGTCGAGACACAACTGCTCGATGCCGAACGCAGCCTCCTCGAGTTCAACGGACGCGTGCTGGCCATGGCCGAGGACAGGAGCACGCCGTTGCTCGAGCGGGTGCAATACCTTGGCATCGTCAGCGCGAACCTCGACGAGTTCTTCGCCGTGAGCGTTGCATCGCTCAAGCGCGCGCGCATGGTGATCGCCCGCGAGCATCGGGTCGCGGAGATGGACGATCGGTTGGCAGCGCTCGGCGTTGGCGTGCGTGAGTTGTTGTCCCGGCAGGAGCGCTGCCTGCGCGAGTGTATGCGCGAGCTCGAGTCGCGCGGCATTCGCATCCTGCCATGCGCGGAGCTCGCACCGAACGAGCTCGCGATCATGCGAACGTACTTCCGCGACGTCGTCTTTCCGACGCTCACACCCCAGGCGGTCACGGAAGCACCCGGCTATCCAGCCCCCCAAATAGCGTCGCTCGCGCTGTCGGTTGCCGTCGTCGTCAAGGAACCGCAGACGGGCCCGACGCACCTCGCGTTCGTCCGGATTCCGGCGATGCTCGCACGGCTCGTCCCGGTGCGCGACGACCGTTCGTTCGTGCGTCTCGAGGACCTGATCCTTCACGAAGTCGACGCGCTCTACCCGGGCCGCGAGGTCCTGCAGTCGTTCCTGTTCCGCGTCACGCGGAGCGGTGAGCTCGAGGGCGACGACGAGGGCGCGGGCAACCTGCTGCAGACGATCGAAGAGGACACCAGACGACGCGCCAGCAACGCCGTAGTCCGCCTGGAGGTGGGCCGAGCGATGCCGCCATCGTTCCGTTCGACGCTGCTACAGGAGGTGCGCTTCGACGGCGGCGAACAGCTTCTCGCGCTCGGCGACGATGACGTGTACGAAGTCGGTGAGCCGCTCGACCCGCCGGCGCTGAAGGAGCTGGCATCGCTGCCGCTCCCCGATCTGCATTTTCCGCCGTTTCATCCGCGCAACGCCTTCGCGCCAGAACGCTCCATGTTCGACCTGGTGCGGGAGCGCGACCGGCTCGTGCATCACCCGTACGACGATTTCGCAACCTCGGTTCAGCGCCTGATCGAGGAAGCGGCCGACGACCCGACCGTCACGACGATCAAGCTGACGTTGTACCGGTCGGGACAGCGCTCTCCCATCATCGATGCACTCGTTAGGGCCGCCCAGGCCGGGAAGGAAGTCGCAGTGTTCGTCGAGCTCAAGGCGCGCTTCGACGAAGCGCAGAACGTGCACTGGGCGCGACGACTCGCGAACGCCGGCATCCATGTCGTTCACGGGCTCGTGGGCTTCAAGAACCACGCGAAGATCGCCCTCGTCGTACGCCGTGAAGGTGACACGCTGCGCCGCTACGTGCATGTGGGCACCGGCAACTATAACGCGGCGACCGCGCGTTTCTACACCGATGTCGGCCTCTTCTCCGCCAATGAGGCCCTTGCCGCCGACGTGAGCGAGTTGTTCAACGAGCTCACCGGGTCCTCGAGCGGGCCGTCCGGGCAGTATCGGCGGCTGCTCGTGGCACCACACGCCATCCTGCCCGCACTGCTCGCGCGCATCGCCCGCGAGGCCGAGCATGCGCGAGCGGGACGCCCGTCGGGCATACGCGTGAAGCTCAACGGGCTGGCCGACCCGGACGTGATCGCCGCGCTCTACCGTGCATCGCAGGCCGGCGTGCCGATTGAGCTGATCGTGCGCGGAATCTGTCGCTTGCGTCCGGGCGTACCCGGGCTGTCGGAGAGCATCCGCGTCGTGAGCCTGCTCGGCCGGTTCCTCGAACACGCGCGCATCTACCGATTCGTCAACGGTGGCGACGTCGAGTACTTCATCGGCTCCGCCGACTGGCGGCCGCGCAATCTGCGACGTCGCATCGAGACTGTCGCCCCCGTCGTGGATGCCAAGTGCCGCGCACGCCTCGACACGATTCTCGATCGCGAGCTCGCCGACGAATCAGCATGGGTACTGCAGGCGGATGGCACCTACCGCCGTGCCGCTGCGGCGGCGGACACGTGGTCGCGCGCACAGTCCGCGTTCGCGGCGGAGGCGCAGACGGATCTCGCCCCCGCGTGATGGACCAGCGCGGTGGACGGCCCGTCATGGGTAGGTCGTTAGGCCGCAAGGCGTCGGCGACTGGCCTCGTCGTGGCGGTGCTGGTTAGTGCCGCTGTCGCGGTTGGCGCCCAGGTTCCCGCGCGCGCGCCACCAGCGCCCGTTGAAAGCGTGACCGTGGTGCCGGGCGCGATCTACCGCGCAGGCGCCGTGCGGCGCTTCATCTACGGGGAGCATTATCGCGACCTGTGGACCGCACCGCTCACCGTTCCCGTGCTGTCGCTCGACCAGTACGCCGGCGGCCTGCGCCCACTCGTGCGCGGCGGATCGCAGCAAACGAAGTCGCTTCGGTTCAACGGAGCCGACGGTCGCGAGTACGTCTTCCGCTCGATCGACAAGGACCCATCGCCGAGCCTGCCGCCCGAGCTGCGCGGAACGTACGCCAGGCATGTCGTGCGCGATCTCATCAGCTCGCAGCACCCGGGCGGGTCACTCGTCGTCGCCCGACTGCTCGACGCAGCAGGTGTGTTGCACGTGACGCCGCAACTGGCCGTCATGCCTGACGATCCGCGCCTCGGCGAGTTCAGGAAGGAGTTCGCGGGCATGCTGGGACTGATCGAGTTGCGCCCTACCGACGATCCGGATGAGGCGACCATCGACGGCACCGGCATGATGAAGGTGGCCAGCTCGGAGAAGTTGTTCGAGCGCATCACCGAACACGCGGACGAGACGGTCGATGCGCGCGCGTTTCTCACCGCTCGCCTCTTCGACATGTTCGTCGGTGACTGGGACCGCCATCCTGATCAGTGGCGTTGGGCTCGCATGGGCAATACCGCCGCGGATCGCTGGCAGCCGATACCGCGCGACCGCGACTGGGCGCTTGTGAGGCTCGACGGGCTCGTGTGGTCGCTCGCCCGGTTCGCCTACCCGTACCCGCAGTTCGTCAGCTTCGACCGCGACTACGCCGATCTGGTCTGGCTCACATGGAATGGTCGCGTGCTCGACCGGCGGCTCCTGTCGGAGGTTCCTCGCCCCGTGTGGGATTCCCTGGCCTCGGCGCTCCAGGAGAGTCTCTCGGATTCGGTGATCGCCGATGCGATCGATCGGTTGCCGCCGGAGCTCGCCGCGGCAAGCCGCGATTTCCTGCACCGCACGCTAACCAGTCGTCGCGCGGGTCTCCGTGCGGCGGCGGATCGCTTTTACCACATTCTTGCCGACGAAGTGGAGATCCACGCAACGGATGAAAGCGAGCTCGTAGAAATCGTACGTGTCGGCCGGCGGATCACCGACGTGAGGATTCGGCAGCGTTCGAAATCCGGTGACCCGCAACCGCGAGACTGGTACCACCGCCGCTTCGATGAAGCCGAGACGCGCGAGATCCGCATCTATCTGCACGGCGGTGCCGATCAGGTAGTCGTGCGCGGTTCGGCGAGCGGACGCACTCTCGTCCGCCTGATCGGTGGCGAGGGGCGCGATGCGATCGCGGACTCGACGCCCGGTGGGAACGCCGGTCAGCTGCGCTACTACGACACCGACAGCATGACGGTGGTCGCGTCGGGAACGCACGCACACGTCGACCAGCGCGCCTACGTGCCGCCGCGCACGCGTCGTGGATGGATCGACCCACCGCGCGACTGGGGCTCGCGCTGGCGCACGTTGCCATGGGTTGGCTACACGACGGACGCTGGCCTGTTCCTCGGTGGCGGACCGATGTTCGAGCGCTACGGCTTCCGGCACCATCCGTATGCATTCCGAACGAGCCTGATTGCTGGCTACGCGACGGGCGTGAAGAAGTGGCGCGCCGAGTTTTCCGCCGACGTGCGACGCGAGAACTCGGACATGCACCTCACTCTCACCGCACGCGCGTCGGAGCTCGACATCCTGCACTTCTATGGATTCGGTAACGAGACACCGTCGCTCGGCTCGAAGCCATTTCATCGCGTGGAGCAGCATGCAGGCGGGATCGAGCCGATGATGCATTTGCCCATCGCACGTCGTCTCATGGTGGACCTTGGGCTGAGCCTGCGCCGCACGAGGACGGCGGTCGATAGCGGTCGTTTGCTCGCGGTAGAGAAGCCGTTCGGCGTCGGGACGTTCGGGCAGGTCGGCGCGCGGGCTGGCGTAACGTTCGACTCGCGCGATATCCCCGAGAACGCGAAGCGTGGTGTCGTCGCGTCCCTGCAAGCCGCGCAGTATCCGGACGTCTGGAGCGCCGAGGGAGCGTTCGGCGCGCTACGCGGGCAGGTGGCGACCTACGCGAGCGCGCCGATTCGGTTCGAGCCCGTGCTCGCGCTTCGAATGGGAGGGCAGAAAACATGGGGGAACTATCCCTTCTTCGATGCGGCGATGGTTGGCGGCGGCTCGACGCTGCGCGCATGGCGACAGGACCGCTTTGCCGGCGACGCGTCGCTCTACGGGAATGCAGAGCTTCGTTTCTTCCTCACGAAGTTTTTCCTACTGCTGCCGGGCGATCTCGGTGCGTTCGGTCTCGCCGATGCCGGTCGCGTCTATCTGTCGGGTGAGAGCAGCGACACGTGGCACACGGCCTTCGGCGGCGGACTGTGGGTTTCGTTTCTCGGCCGCGGCAACACGATGAGCGTCTCGATGGCGCACGGCCGCGAAGGAAACGGGTTCTATTTCCGGAGTGGCATGGCGTTCTAACGGCGCGGAACTGCCGCGCACCACCCATCACGCGCGATACGGCTCGCCCGCGAAGCTCGGTGGGATGATGCGGCGGGCGATGGCCTCGAAGCGCGGATGGCCCCGCAGGATGTCCAGCGCAGGCTCTCGACCGATGAGGGCCATCCAGCCGACGCGCTCGTCGTAGGCGCGCTCGAGATGATCGAGCGCGGTTTCCGTCTCGCCCAGGTACGCATACGCGAAGGCGAGGCCCATCGGCCAAATGAACTCCGTGGTACGGCCCTCGACCTCGGCGAGCACCGAGCGTGCCTCGTTAGGCTGATTGCCGACCGCCAGCGCATAGGCGAGCATCACCAGATAGAGCGACGCGCGGCCGGAGAGGTTCACCGCATCGCGGAACGCGGCGATCGCTTCGTCGGGCTGTCCGGCTTGCGCGCAGATGAGACCGTGCGAGAAGGCGCCATATGCGGAGCCGGGCTCCAGGTGGCGAAGACTGCGGCCGTCGTCCAGAGCCTGGTCCATTCGCCGTGCCAGATAGAGGATCCAGCTCGCATTGCCACGAATGGCCATCGCGCCCGGATCGAGCCGGCACGAAACGTCACGCATGGCGAGTGCCTCATCGAAACGTCCCTCGCCAGCTAGCTCCATCGCGTAGAGGACGTGGAGCATCGCACCACTCGGATTGAGCTCGACGGCGCGCGCCAGCTCGGTCTCCGCTCGCTTCCAGTCGTAGTGGTACCAGCCGTACAGCATGCCGAGGGAGCCGTGCGCTTCGGCCACTGACGGGTCGAGCTCCAACGCCTTCGTTGCGGCCTGGAACGCCTCGGGATACGCGTCATGCGGCCGGACTCCCCAGTAGCCAGCTCCCATGTAGAAGAGCGCATCGGCGAGCGCCGCGTACGCGCGCGCGAAGGACGGGTCGCGTGCGATCGCGGCGCGATAGTACTCGAGGGCCTTCGCGAAGTCGGCCGGCGTCACCTTGTTGTAGTGGTGACGGCCGAGAAGATAGAGGTTGTACGCCTCGACGTCGTCGGTCGGCTTTTTGTTGATGCGAGAGTGCTCGCCCGGCGTTACGCGCGTCTGCATGCGTTCGGCGATCTGCTCCGCCACCTCGCTCTGAATCGCGAAGACGTCGTTCATGTCGCGATCGTACGTCTCCGCCCAGACGTTCTCGTCGGCGTCCGAGTCGACGAGCTGTGCGGTGATCCGCACACGCTGTCCGACTCGGCGAACGCTGCCGCCGAGGAGATGCGAGACGCCGAGCGCGTGGCCGATCTCGCGTGCAGGTTGCTGAGACTTCTTGTACCGCATCACCGAGGTACGCGAGATCACCTTCAACCCGCGAATCTTGGAGAGCTGTGCGATGATCTCCTCGTGGATACCGTCCGAGAAGTATTCGTTTTCCGGATCGCCGCTCATGTTCTCGAACGGCAACACGGCGACGAAGCGAGCCGTGTCAGAGGTGGGTAGCGGAGAGGTTGCGGTGGCTGCGTCCGACGCGACGGAGGAGCGGACGGGGGACGCCGAGGCCGGTCGCGCCGCGGAAAGTGCCTGGTCGAGCGCACGGGCGAGATCGCCTCCCGATGCGAACCGCTCGCCGGGATCTTTCGCGAGTGTCCGTACGACCACGTCGTCGAGCTCCGCAGGGATCTCTGGCCGGAGCGTACTCGGACGGGGGACCGGATCGACGAGGTGCCGCATAACGATCGCTGCGGCGCTCCTGCCGCGAAACGGCGGCTCCCCCACCAGCATCTCGTAGAGAACGCACCCGAGGGAATAGATATCGCTCCGCCCATCGATCTCGCGCTCTCCGCCTCCCTGCTCGGGACTCATGTAGAGCGGAGTTCCGAGGGCGGCACCACCGACGGTGAGCGTCGATGTCGTCATCGACCGCGTGATCGCCCGTGCGATGCCGAAGTCGGTGACGAGCGCATGGCCGTCGTGAAGGAGGATATTCTCGGGCTTGATGTCGCGATGGACGATGCCCTGGCGATGCGCGTAGTCGAGCGCCATCGCGACCTCGCGAGCGAGCTGGGCGGCGTCGTCGTGTTCGAGCCGCCATTCTCGCGCGAGCCGCAGGCGGAGCGACTCCCCCACGATGAAGGGCATCGTATAGTAGGGAAGCCCGTCCGCGTCGCCCGCGCTGAGCAGCGGAATGATGTGCGGATGCAGGAGTTGGGCGGCGAGCTGGATTTCGCGACGAAACCGTTCAATGCTGACGTCGCGGGCCATGTCGAACGGCAGAATCTTCACCACCACACGACGGCCGAGGGCACGGTCGTGCGCCACGAAGACACGACTCATTCCGCCGCCGGAGAGCTCACGCTCGAGCGTGTACCCGCGGCCTAGTGTTGCCTGAAGCTGTTCACGGAGCTCGGTGCCCACGGTCTCCCCCCGGGCGCGCCGACCCATCGGCCGGCGAAGTCCCAACATAGGCGGCGTCCCTAAGCACAGCTAGGCTGGCGTTGTGACGGCAGCGCACAATGTCTCGCGTCGTCGGCCGGCTCGACGGACTCGGCGCTGACGATCGACTGGCCAGCCGGCGGGCCTAGATCGTCGGCGTCCACTCCCGCGAATACGTCCGCGACCAGCGGCTCATCGCGTCCTTGTCACCGATGATGCGGCCGGTCGCGGGGTCGATCTTGAGCTTCCGCGCCGTCTGATGCGCGATCGTGCCCAGGTGACAGAGCATGGCCGTTTTCGCACCGTCAACGATGGGCGCGTTCAGCTTCGCGCCTGTGCGGATCGCGTCGATGAAGTTGCGCATGTGGAGCTCAGTGAGGAAATCGTCGCCGGTCGTGTTCAGGGCGTCGCCCTTCTCCGTCGCGATCGATTCCTTGACCACCTTGTTCCTGAGGTCGGCGAGTACCCAGCCGTCCTGGTCGATGATCAAGCTGCCTTCGGTGCCTAACAACATGGTCCCGCGACCACGGCCGTACATCGGGAGTCCATTGCAGCTCTGACCGTGCCACACGATCGTCTTGCCGTCGGCGAACTCGAACATCGCATCCTGCGTGTCCGGGAACTCCCAGTCGTCCGCAAAGTGGTTGCGATGGCCGTACGAGATCACGGTGGTGGGATAGTCGACGCCTAACAACCATCGCGCGACGTCGATCTCGTGTGTGCCGTTGTTGCAGATCTCGCCGGTCCCCCACCGCTGGAACCAGTGCCAGTTGTAGTGGACGACGTTGTCACGGTACGGTGTGCGAGGCGCGGGTCCCTGCCACAGCTCGTAGTCGAGCTCCGGCGGCACAGGTACTTCTTTGCCTTTGCCAATGGTCGTTCGGGTGTTCGCGTACCACGCGCGTGCGAGATACGGCTTCCCGATCATCCCCTCCTGCAGCGCCTGGATGGCCTCGAAGAATCGCGGCCCCGACCGTCGCTGCGTCCCGAGCTGCACGTGCTTGGCGTACTTCGATGACGCCGCGATCAGCAGCTCGTCCTCGTGCGGGTTGTGACCGCTCGGCTTCTCGAGGTAGACGTGCTTGCCCGCCTTGAGGGCGAGCAGCGTCATCGGCGTGTGCCAGTGGTCGGGCGTCGCGATCGCGAGCGCGTCGACGTTCTTGTCGTCGAGCGCCCGGCGAAAGTCGCTGATCACCTTCGGTGACGCGTCAGGCTGCGCGCGCCTCACACCGTCGATCCCGTTGTTCACCACGCGCGAGTCGACGTCGCAGATGTACGCGACCTCCGAGTTCTCGAACTTCGCGAAGTTCTGTGCATGCACGACGCCGCGTCCGTTCACGCCGATGACGGCGACGACGACTTTCTCGTTCGGGGACCCGCGCCGGGTTCCGGCGAACAGCGGCGCAACGCTCCGCGAGCCTGCCATGAGGGTCAGGCCGGCTGCGGACGTGGTCTTGAGAAAGTCGCGCCGGTCAATAACGGATTCGTTCGAGTCCATGGATTTCTCCGAATGTAAGCCTTTGTCACCCCGAGCCGTCAGGCTCGGTTGTCATCCTGAGCGAAGCGAAGGATCCTCATCGTCCCGAGCGAGAGCCTTCTACCGGGAGGATGAGGATCCCTCCCTTCGTCGCTGGCGCTCCTCAGGGCAGGCGCTTCGCTCGGGATGACAACGAAGCTCGGGATGACAACGAAGCTCGGGATGACAACGAAGCTCGGGATGACATCACGGCAACTCACGGATCTTGATGTTCCGAAACCACACGACGTCGCCGTGATCCTGCAGCACGATCTGGCCTTTCCGCCGAACCGGAAACCACGGCGGGTACGTCTTGTACTTGCTCGCCGCGAACGCCGAGTCGAAGCCCGGCGTACCGAGGTCGAACTCGACGACCTTCTCGCCGTTCAGCCAGTGCTCGCCATGGTTTGCCCGGAAGACGATCGACGATCGGTTCCACTGACCGGCGGGGTTCACGCGCTTCCTGTCGTTAGGTGCGAACATGTCGTACAGGGCACCGGACCGATGACTCGGGATCTTCGTGTCCTCCGCCTTCTCATCGTCGATGAGCTGATACTCCCAGCCCTTCGCCGCATGCGGCGGGTCCATCGCCGTCGAGAGCGCCTCGGCCACGTTGTATTTCACCCCGCTGTTGCCCGCCTCGGCGATCTTCCACTCCCAGGTGAGCTCGAAGTTCTCGAAGCTCCGGTCGCTGATGAGGTCCATGCCGGTAAGCGGCTGCCCGTCGGCCTGCACGGGTCCCTTGCCGTGCTCGACGTGCTTGATCGCGCCATCCTCGACCGTCCACAGGCCAGGTGGGGTGGTACTGAAGCCGAGCCCGTGCCAGCCGGTGAGCGTTTTCCCATCGAACAGGAGCTGCCAGCCATCCTTCGCTTCGGCGGGGGTGAGCACGTTAGGCGCTCCCGCGGCCGCTCGCGGCTTGGTTGGCGGCGTGGCGGCTTGCGCGCCCAGCGTGCAGGCCGTGAGACCCAGCCAGACGACGGCGAGGGTCAGCGTGCGGCGCGACAGAGTCAGTCCGGGGTCCTGCATGGGTCGCGATTCCATTCGTCAGGGTGATGTCGCCTCGCGCGGAACGAGCGCGGGGGTGGCCGCGTCGATTGGCGCCAGCTGGAGGCGTGGCACGAGAAGGTGGATGATCGCCCACCCCGCGAGATACGCGCCGCCGCAGACGGCGAAGATCGGACCGTACTGCTGCCCGTTCGCGTCGAGAATGCGGCCGATCATTCGCTGAAAGATCACACTGCCCATCGCGCCCGCGAATGCACCGATACCGACGACGGAGCCCACGGCGGAGCGAGGAAACATGTCGCTGGGAAGCGTGAAGACATTGGCCATCCACCCCTGATGCGCGGCGGCGGCGACCGCGACCATGAGCACGGCAGTCCACTGGTTCGGCGCGTGGGTCACGAACGCCGTCGGCACGATGATGCATGCCATGATCAGCATCGCGGTCTTCCGAGCGCGGTTGACCGTCCACCCTCGCGCGAGCAGCATGCTGGAGAGCCAGCCTCCGGCAACGGACCCCACGTCCGCAATCAGGTACACCACGATGAGTGGGAGCGCGAGCCCGGAAAGCGATACGCCGTACTTCGCATCCAGAAATTTTGGAAACCAATAGAGATAGAAGAACCAGACGGGATCGGCGAACAGCTTGCCGATCGCGAACGCCCAGGTCTGCCGGTATCCGAGCAGCCGGACCCACGGCACGGTCGCCTCGGTGATCTCCGGCCCGTCGCTCCGGATGTGCGCGAGCTCGGCCTCCGACACGCGCGGATGCTGTGCGGGATCGCGATAGAGT
>JBKOYV010000022.1:0-24596 GCA_046725585.1 Gemmatimonadota bacterium
AGCTCTGGAGTACGACCGACCTCGCGGTGCAATTCGCCCTGTCGCGGATCGGTCGTTAGGCATTCGTCAGGCATCGGCAGGCTAGTGGAGCGTGTGTGAGATGTTGATAGCAGGCGTCTTAGGCCTCGTTGCCAGATTTGGCAACTAGGGCGCTCGGTGGTGCCTCGGCCCTCTCCACGTGTGTTGCCAAATCTGGCAACAGGGCCGTCGCGCGCCTGCTATCAACATCTGTCAATCGCTCTAGCTAGCCGTTTCACTGGTTTCACCCCGCGCTCGGGAGCGCCATGCAGGACCTCACCACGGGACCACTCACACGCCACCTGTTGAAGACGACGGGCTTCATGCTCGTCACGATGGTGTTCCAGACGCTCTATTTCCTGATCGACCTCTATTGGGTCGGGCGCCTCGGCACCGAGTCGGTTGCCGCGGTGGGCATCGCCGGGAACCTGAGCTTCATCGTGCTGGCGCTCACGCAGATGCTCGGTGTCGGCACGACGACCGTGGTGTCGCACGCCGTCGGACGAAAGGATCACGCACAGGCGAGCTTCCTGTTCAACCAGTCGCAGGTGCTGACGATGGTGGCGGGAGTCGTGTTCCTGATCGTCGGCCTCCTGGTCCGGTCCACGTATTCGGCCGCCATGGGCGCCGATGCGGAGACGGCGAGGCTCTCCGATGCGTACCTGCTCTGGTTCATCCCCGCGCTCGCGCTGCAGTTCACGCTCGTGGCCATGGGGTCGGCGCTCCGGGCGACTGGCAACTTCAAGCCCGGGATGATCGTGTCCACGGCGAGCGTGATCATCAACATGGTGCTCGCGCCGTTCCTGATCTTCGGGTGGTGGACCGGGAAGCCGTTAGGCGTCGCGGGAGCGGCAGTGTCGTCGCTCATCGCGATCGTCATCGCCTGCGTGTGGTTCACGACGTACTTCTTCAAGAAGGACTCGTACCTGCACTTCAACACGGCGCTCTGGCGGCCGAAGCTCGCCGAATGGCGGCGGATGCTCGGCATCGGGCTGCCGGCCGGCTTCGAGTTCGGCATGATGGCCGTGTACCTCGGCGTGGTGTACGCGATCACGCGTCCGTTCGGCGCGGCGGCGCAGGCCGGGTTCGGGATCGGTCAGCGGATCGTGCAGGCGGGGTTCATGCCGGTGGTCGCGTTAGGCTTCGCGGTCGCGCCGGTGGCGGGACAGAACTTCGGCGCCCGGCTGCCAGACCGTGTGAAGGCGACGTTCAAGGACGCGGCGCTCATGGCGACCGCGGTCATGATCGTGTTCGCGATCGCGTCGCACATCGCGCCCGCCGCGCTCGTGGGGATCTTCACCAATGACCCGGCGGTGATCGCGGTTGGCGTGGAATACCTGCGGATCGTGTCGTGGAACTACGTGGCGTCGGGGCTGATCTTCGTGGCGTCGAGCATGTTCCAGGCGATGGGAAACACGATGCCGTCGCTGATCGCGTCGGCCGTGCGCATCGGGCTGATCACTATCCCGGTCATCGTGTTGTCGAGGCTGCCGGGGTTCCAGCTCAGAACCATATGGTTTCTGTCGGTGGCGGCAGTGATCGTGCAGCTTGGCCTCGCGATGTACCTGCTGAGCCGCGAGTTCCGCGGGCGATTGAACTTCGGTGTTCAGGCGGCGAAGGCCGCGTAACGATGAGGGGAGGAGGCACATGCGAAATCGATTGTTGATACTGTTCGCGGTGGGCCTCGTGGCCGCCGGAGGTTGCGGCGGTGATGGGGGCAGTTACGGGTCCGGGCCCAGCAACAACAATCCCGGTGGCTCGACGTCGAAGCAGATCACCGTCAAGAACAACCTGTTCGACCCCGCAGCCACTACGGTGCCGGCGGGGAGCAGCGTGACGTGGACGTGGGCGCAGGGATCGGACGTCCACAACGTCACCTTCGATGATGGCGTGAAGTCAGCCGACCAGTCGACGGGCGGCTATACGCGCGTGTTCGACAAGGCGGGCACATTCCCGTATCACTGCACGCGACACAGCGGGATGACCGGCTCGGTGACGGTGCAATAGAACGCTTCGTTTGGGGTCAGACTCCCATTTCATCGTTCCAACGCAGGCATCGCGTTTCGCATCCGAAAGCCGGAAGAACGATGAAACGGATCGAGCAGAAACCGCCGGATAACTGCCTAACGGGCTAACTCCTCACACCACGCGCCTGAATTCTTGGGAACGACGTCGGGAAGCTCATGCGTCCCGAGGTCGTTCAAGCAAGAACCCTGGCTCGTTGCGAGAGACAGTATCAGGGCAACGTCGGATCCGGCCGTTTCCGCGTCATCCGCCCAATTGTTTTTCCGGCTTGAGGATGCGGAGCGCGATGCCAGACAGGCTACGCCGCCAGGTTCGAGCCGACCTCACTGGGTGATCGGGCAACCACCGAGGCGCCCGACTTCCGAAATCCGCCTGCGAGCGCCGCCACGGTGAGACTCGTCAGCACCACTACCAGCAAGCCGCCGCGAAGGTTCGTTGCCTGCGAGACGAACCCGATGAGGGGCGGGCCGGCGAGGAATCCGCTGTAGCCGAACACCGACACCGTCGCGATCGCGGTGCCGGGCGTCGTCCCGGGGAGCGAACCTGCCTTCGCGAGCATGAGCGGGAAAGCGACGGAGAACCCCGCGCCGACCGCCCCGAACCCGATGATCGCGGCCCACGAGGTTCCCGCCACGAGCGCGAGGCCCAGGCCTAACGCGGCGAGCACGCCACCGCCGCGGACCAGCGGCGTCGCGCCGAATCGGAGCGTGAGGGCGTCGCCGGCGAAGCGTCCCGCCGCCATCGCCAGCGAGAATGCCGCGTAACCCGCGGCCGCGGCCCCGGGAGTCGCACCGGTGACGTCGCGGAGGTAGAGCGCGCTCCAGTCGGCCATCGCCCCTTCGCCGAGCAGCACGCAGAACGCCATGATGCCTAACGTCAGAAGGATTCCGCGCGGGCGCGCCGGCCCGGCCTCGCCCGTATCCACGTCCGCGGAGGCCGGAAGCATCCCGCCGGTGACAAGAACCGCCAGCGTCCCGGCGATGAGCGCGGTCGTGATCAGATGCGCGGCTGCCCCTACCCCGTGCTGCGCGACGAGCCCGCCGATGGCCGATCCTGCGAGGCCACCAGCGCTCCACAATGCGTGGAAGCCCGACATGATCGGTCGACCGTACCGCCGCTCCACGGTCGCGGCCTGCGCGTTCATCGCGACGTCGAGCGTGCCGTGGCCGGCGCCGAGCGCCACCAGCGCAAGCACGAGCATGAACGCGTTCGGGGCGAGCGCCGGCAAAAGCAACGTCGCGCCGAACATCGCCGCGCCGACACGCGTCACCGGGCGACTGCCATAGCGGGCCACGAGATGACCCGCGCGCGGCATCGACAGGAGCGCCCCCGCGGCGACGCCGAGCAGCGCGACGCCGAGCGCACCTTCGCTGAGCCCGAGCTTGGCCTGCACCGCCGGGATGCGGACGAGCCAGTTCGCAGTGGCCGCGCCGTTGATGAAGAAGATCGCCGCGACCGACGCCCGTGCCAGCCGGAGCGGGCGTTCGACGCCGGTGGCGCCGAACGCGGTGTCGCCAATGGATGCTGCCGTTCCAGTCATTGTCACCCTACGCCACCACGGCCATGGGAGACTCCTGCTCCGCCGCCGCGTGCTCACGCACCGTGAGCCAGTCTGTACGGACCTTCTCCCATTCCTGAATCACGAACCCGTGACGATCAAAGATCATCCGGATTTCCGGAGTTCCATACCCGGCGATCTCCTCCAGCACAGGAACCAGCACGCTCAACGCATCGTCACTCACGACGGTTCGCCTGGCGATCTCGCTGATCTGTCGCACCTGGGAGACCGCGATGGTGAGTCCTTCCCCGCGGTTGACGTGCAACATGACGTGAAGGTCGGAGCTCCCGTCGCCCACGTAGACGACGCGGTTTCGCGGCAGCCCGAGCGCGATGCGGAGCTCGTCCACGGCTTCGACCTTGCCGTAGCCGGCCGCGACGCGCGCGATGGATTCGATCTCGCCCGTGCCGGGCGCGTAGTTGAGCCTCGTGCCCTGAATGTTCGAGCGCGGCAGCAGTCCCTCGAGCGCGGAGTGCACCACCTCCTCCGGCGCCGCTGAGACGACGTGCATCTCGAAGCGGTACCCATCGATGCCCTCGGCCAACACCCGCGCCAGGTCGCCGATGTGGCGCTTGAGTCGAATGCGCCGGCCGACCTCGATGAGGTCGTCGCGCCGTACGCGTCTGAACTCGGGGTCGTGACGGATCAGGTAGGCGAGCTCGGCCCCTTCCTGCACGAGGTTGAGCCGCGACAATCCCGCGACCCGGTCGTCGAACCCGCTGATGCCCAGCATCTCGCTCAACAGGCGGCCCGAATCGTTGAAGCTCAGCGTCTGGTCGAAATCGCTGACCAGCAGATACGCCTTCATGCGCGCCCTCCTGCGTTCCTGCCTAACGTACTCATTTTCCTCTCTTCTTCTCCTGTGTGGTGTGGTCACCTGTAATGAAAGGGGATTCCGCGCCGGCAGTCCAATACATCTTTGGTGAGCGGTGATACCTTATCAGTATGGAACTGCGCCACCTCCGATACTTCGTCGCCGTCGCCGAAGAGCTCCACTTCGGCCGAGCCGCCGCGCGGCTCCACATCGCGCAGCCGCCGCTCTCCCGCCAGATCCGCGACCTCGAACGCGAGGTCGGAACGCCGCTGTTCGAGCGCGTCGCACGCGGCGTAGAGCTCACCGCCGCCGGGCGCGCGTTTCTCCCGGAAGCGCGTCTCACGCTCGCCCAGGCAGCGCGCGCTCAGCGCACCGCCGAACGCGCAGCACGCGGAGAGATCGGACGGCTGCGCGTCGGCTTCGTCGAAGCAGCCACCTACGCACGCGTGCTGCCCGAAGTGCTCGGCTTCTTCCGCATGCACCTGCCGAACATCGGCATTTCGCTCTTCGAGATGGACGCCCAGGCCCAAGCCGACGCGTTCCGCGACGGACGCATCGACCTGGGATTGCTTCATAGCGTGCCCGCAGACGCGGACCGGCTGCTCCACGTGGAGCTTGTTTACACCGATCCCATGATCGCGGCGGTGCCTGGCACGCACCGGCTCGCGAGCCAGACCCGTGTCGCGCTTGGCGCCTTTGCCGCGGAGTCGTTCGTCCTCTTCCCGCGCACCGGCGCGCCGCGTCTCTACGACGACATCATCGCGAGCTGCCGCGCCGCCGGCTTCAACCCGCGTGTCGTGCAGGAGGCGACGGCGTGGCACACGCTCGCGAGCCTCGTGGGGGCGGGTGTCGGACTCGCGTTCGTGCCGCAGTCACTCACGAGCTTTCAGAGCCCCGGGGTCACCTACCGATCCGTCCGCGCGCTGTCGGTCGGGATGGAGATGTCGGCCGTGTGGCGACGTGGCGACAAGTCGCCCGTACGAGAGCGCTTCGTCACGGCCCTGCGAGCGGTGGCTCGTGCGCGGGTTGATCAACCGGAACAGCACCGTGCTGCGTCGCGACGTACGCGCCAATGAGGTTCGCGTGATGGAGCAGCGCTTCGTCCTCGGTGCCGTTGAGAAGACCGGCGATCAGCACCGCGAGGAACGCGTCACCGGAGCCAACGGTGTCTCTCACTTCGACCTCGAATCCCGGGTGCTCGGACCATCGCCCGTCGCGCCAGAGCGCCGCGCCGTTCCGACCGCGCGTGACGCAGACCGTGCGGCATTTGAACGTCTCCGCGAGGACGGCGACGGCTTTGTGAAGGTTGCCGCGCAGATCGAACCACGACGCCAGGCGATGCATCTCGTCGTCGTTCAGCTTCACGACGTCGGCGCGGCGGAGTGAGTCGCGGATGATCTCCCGGTCGTCGTAAGGCGGCCGCAGGTTCACGTCCAGGACCTTGAGCGCGCGAGTTTCGAGGACGCGTCTCAGCGTGTCACGGGTGACCGCGCTCCGCTGCGCGAGCGTGCCGAAGACGATGGCCTCTGCTGCGGCTGCGCGGTCGAGCAGCGTGCGCGTGGTCTCGAGGTTGTCCCACGCCGCGGGTTCCACGATGTCGTATTCGGCGTTGCCGTCCTGGGCGACCGAGACCCTAACGAATCCGGTCGGCAGCGAGGGGTCGACCTGCAGCAGGTCGGTGCTGACGCCGTAGCGCGCCACTCGCCGCCGGGCCTCGTCGCCGAGCTGGTCTGCTCCCACGCGCGTGACCATCGTGACAGCGGCGCCGGCGGCCCGCAGGTGACAGGCGACGTTGAAGGGCGCGCCGCCGAGGAAGAGGCCGGCCGGCAGGGCGTCCCAGAGTAGCTCGCCGACGCAGAGGACCTCGCCCCGCGCTGCCGGTGGCGACGTGATCGGCATATACCAATATTGCTCGACATGCCGACTGGCGCGCCGGATCCGTCGGGGCTGAGCGGTCGAACGGTCTCGCACTTCCGCGTGCTCGAAGCGTTGGGCGCGGGTGGGATGGGCGTGGTCTACCGCGCGGAAGACGTGCGACTCAACCGGACGGTCGCGCTCAAGTTCATGCTCCCGCGGTACGGGATCGACGCCGACGCGACCGCGCGGTTCCTCCGCGAAGCGCGTGCGGTCGCGGCGCTGGACCACTCGAACATCTGCACGGTCCACGAGGTGGGCGAGAGCGAGGATGGGCAGCTCTTCCTCGCCATGAGCTACTACGCGGGCGAGACGCTCAAGGACCGCCTAACGCGATCCGGTATGCTGCCGGTGGCGGAGGCGCTTGATGTCGCGGCCCAAATCACCCGCGGGCTGGCGTCCGCACACGCCGCCGGGATCGTCCATCGGGACCTGAAGCCAGCGAACGTGATGCTCACGGCGGACGGGACCGTCAAGATCCTCGACTTCGGCCTCGCCAAGGCTCGCGATGAGACGATGACCGTGTCCGGCGTGGCGATCGGGACGGTCGCGTATATGTCCCCCGAGCAGCTCTTCGGCGAGCGCGTGGACCGCCGCACCGATCTCTGGAGCCTCGGCGTCGTGCTCTTCGAGATGCTGACCGGGCAACACCCGTCGCGCGGGGATGACGCGGCGGGCGCGCTCACGCACCAGGTCGAGTCGAAACAAGCGTACTCATTCAACCCCGAGCTCTCGGGCTCGTTGGGGAGTGTCGTGGACCGCCTGCTGCGAAAAGATCCGGATGAGCGCTACCAGACCGCGGACGACCTGCTTGCCGATCTGATCTCGCTCCGCGAGCGCATCACGGCGCGGCCCCTGCCAGGCGTCCCGTCGCCGCACGAACGGCTGCCGCTCACCACGCGAAGCCGGGCATTGTTAGGCGCCATAGCCGCGCTGGCGGTCGTCGGTACCGTGCTCGGAGTCCTCCGGTGGCGAGAGTCGTCGAGCGCGCGGGATAGCCACGCTCTCGCAGGCTCCGTGGCAACACCGGCGGTCGCCTCGCTCGCGGTTCTGCCGCTCAAGAACTACTCGAGCTCCGATCAGGAGTACTTCGCCGACGGGATGACCGAAGAGCTGACGACAACGCTCACCAAGATCGAGCGGCTGCGTGTCATCGCGCATCAGTCCGTCGCGCAATTCAAGCGTTCGGATCGGCCGGTGCCGGAGATCGCACGGCTGCTCGACGTGAAGTACGTCATCGATGGCTCCGTCCGCCAGGATGGTGGCCGCGTTCGGATCACGGCGAGCCTGATTGACGCCGCGCGCAACACGCCGGTCTGGAGCGACGCGTTCGATGGGGACCGGCGTGACGTGATGGCGCTGCAGCGCGAGGTCGCATTGGCGATCGCCGAGGCGATCCAGGTGACGCTCACTCCGCAGGACCGCACGCGCCTGGCGCCGGCGCACGCAGTCGATCCCGAGGCGTTCGAACTGTACATCAAGGGCACCCAGGCCCGCTACGACGCGAACTTCTCCGGTGACTTCACGGAAGCCAGGCGATATCTGTCGGGCGCGATTGCGAAGGACTCTGCCTACGCACCCGCGTACGCCGGACTCGCGTTCATCAACGCGTTCACGGGAGACCCGGACCGCGCGCGGGCGTTGGCCAAGAGGTCGCTCGCACTCGATCCGAAGCTCGCCGAAGCTCACATGGTCCATGGGCTCATTCGACAGTTTTACGACTGGGACTGGGCTGGAACAGAGAGCGCCTATCGGGAGGCCATCGCCCTCAACCCGGGGTACGCGGAAGCGCATCACGAGCTCAGCATGCTGCTCATGCGGCAGAAGCGGTTCGATGAGGCGCTGCGCGAGGCGCAGCTCGCCCTCTACCTGGCGCCGACGTCAGCGCGATTCCTCAACGGCGTCGGGGAGGTTGACGCTTATAGCGGTCGCTTGAACGAAGCGCTCGCCATCGCGGATCGCATCCTCTCGCTCGACTCTACATTCTCCGGTGGGTTCTACATCAAGGGCATCGCGTTCGAGCAGATGGGCCGGCTCGCAGACGCGGAGAAAGCATGGCGGACCTGCCTTCGGGTCGCGCCGAAGGGCTGCGACTTCGCGCAGGCGAAGCTCGGCTACATCTACGCGGCAACCGGTCGACGGGCGGAGGCGATGCGGGTCCTCGACACACTGAAGGCGCGATTGAGAAACGCCGAGGGACGGGCCGCGACGTCATCCGTTGCGCTCGACCTCGCGACGGTTTATGTGGGGTTGGGAGACCGGAGCGAGGCCCTGAACTGGGTAGAGCGGGCCGTCGAGGGACATGTGCTGCTGCTCTACCTTGGTATCGAGCCGGCGTTCCGTCAGTTGGCCAACGAGCCGCGCTTTCAGGCGCTCCTGAAGAAGATCGGCCTGCCCAGTTAGGCGGGCGAGGCGTGGCGGCTGGTCGCCGCTGGACGAATATTCTCCGACGTGACTGCTCCGGATCCGTCCGGCCTCGGCGGCCGCAGCGTATCGCACTTCCGGATGCTCGAGCCACTCGGCGCCGGCGGGATGGGCGTGGTGTATCGCGCCGAAGACGTCACGCTCGGCCGAACGGTCGCCCTCAAGTTCATGCTGCCCGACTACACCATCGATGACACCGCGGCGGTGCGGTTTCTCCGCGAGGCGCGGTCGGTGGCGGCGCTGGACCACCCGAACATCTGCACGATCTACGAAGCGGAAAGAGCGAGGAGGGGCACCTCTTCCTCGCCATGGGATACTACGCGGGCCAGACGCTCAAGGAGCGCCTAACGCAGAGCGGCGCGCTGCCGCTCGATCAGGCACTCGACATCGCCGGTCAGATCGCTCGCGGGCTGAGCTGCGCGCACACGGCGGGCATCGTGCACCGCGATCTCAAGCCGGCGAACGTGATGCTCACGAGCGACGGCACGGTAAAGATCCTCGACTTCGGGTTGGCGAAGTCGCGCGACCAGACGCTGACCGCGTCGGGCACCGTGATGGGCACGGTCGCGTATATGGCGCCCGAGCAGCTGCTCGGGGAGCAAGCCGACGCGCGTACCGATCTCTATAGCCTCGGCGTCGCGCTCTACGAGATGCTCACGGGTCAGCACCCCTCTCGCGGCGATGACATCTCCGGAACGCTCACGCGCGAGATCGAGGCCCGGCACCCGGGCCCGTTACAACCGGCGGTCACGACGTCAGTGCGACAACTGGTTGAACGCCTGCTGCGAAGGGATCCGGAGCAGCGATACCAGAGCGCGGACGAGCTGCTGGCCGACCTGACGACGCTTCGCACCCGCATTGCCGCAGCCTCGACACCGTCCGCGGCCGTCGGCACGCGTCGGCGGGCTCGGTTCGGCCGACGGACACGGCTGGCGGTAGGCAGCGTGGCGGCATTCCTTGCGAGCGTTCTCGGCGTCGTCTGGTGGAGACGGATCGCCAGCGATCGTGACGGGACGCGAACGTCGGCGACGCCGCACGCGGCGATCTCGCTCGCCGTCCTGCCACTCAAGAACTACTCCGGGCCGGACCAGGAATACTTCGTCGATGGGATGACCGACGAGCTCACGACGACGCTGACGAAGATCGAAGCCATGCGCGTCATCGCGCATCAGTCCGTGCTCCAATTCAAGCAGTCGACGCAGCCAGTGCCCGAGATCGCCCGAATATTGAGCGTGAAGTACCTGGTGGACGGCTCGGTACGGCAGGACAGCACGCGGGTCATAGTCGCGGCGAGCCTGGTCGACGCGGCGCGTAATACGCCGCTGTGGAGCGACACCTTCGAGCGCGGCCGCAGCGACGTGATGGCCCTGCAGCGAGAGGTCGCGCTCGCGATCACGCAGGCAATTCAGGTCAGGCTCACGCCGCAGGACCAGACGCGCCTCACGCCCACCCGTGAGCCCGATCCCGAAGCGCTCGACAATTATCTCCGCGGAACACAGGCTCGCTACGACGCAAACACCACCGGAGAATTCGACAAGGCCATTCCATTTCTGAAAGCAGCGGTCGTGAAGGACTCCAACTACGCCGCTGCGTACGCCGGGCTTGCCTCTCTCTACGTCAGCATCGGCGATGAGACCAGCGCGCGCACGTTCTCCGACAAGGCGCTGGCCCTCGATCCGAAGCTCGCCGAGGCTCACATGGTCCGCGGCATGGTGCTCCAGTCCTTCGATTGGGACATGACCGGTGCGGAGCGGGCGTTTCGCGAAGCTCTCCGTCACAACCCAGGCTTCGCGGAGGGGCATCACGAGCTCAGTATGCTGTTGAACCGGCTGAAGAAGTTCGACGAGGCCGTGCGAGAAGGTCGAAAGGCGGTCGACCTCAATCCGATATCGCTTCGGTTCATGAACGGGATCGCCGAAGTGCAGATCTTCAACGGCAGCGAACGCGAGGCGCTCGAGACCGCGGCTCGGCTGCTCGCTACGGATTCGACGTTCGCCAACGCGTATATGGTGCGCGGCTTCGCGTATCAGATCCTCGGGGAATGGGACAGCGCGATCGAGGCGTGGACCGGCTGCAATCGCGTGCTACCAGGTTGTGACGGGCGCCGAGCGCGGATCGGGTACGCTTACGGCCGCAGCGGTCGCACGGAAGACGCGCGAAGGGTTCTGCGCGCGTTGCTGGCTCGGGTCAACGGGCGGGATCCTTCCCATGCCCAGGGTGACCTTGCAGTCGATCTCGCGACCGTCTACCTCGGGCTGGGGGATCAGGCGCAAGCGCTGACCTGGCTGGAGCGCGCGACGGACGCACACGCGGGTTACATGGTGTACCTGGCCGCCGATCCCACCTTCAAACCGCTCCACGACGAGCCGCGCTTCCAAGCTCTACTGAAACGGATTCACCTGCCTACCTAACGAGGGCAGCGTGTGTCAGTCGGCCCCTCGTCGCACGACGCCGAAATAGAGCAGTTGCGGCGCGAACGGACGGCCTGTCGGATCCCGTCCCGTCACCTGCGCACGATAGAGCCCTCCCGACACTGGGGCGCCACCGTCGGTCGTCAGGTTCCAATCCAGCGACCACGCGTCGGTTGGAGGCAGCGCTCGGATCAAGGTGCCGTCAGGCTTCTGGATCTGCACCAGCGAGCGAGGCGGCACGTTGAAGAATCGAAGGCCCAGAGCTCCGCTCGTGGACGCGCTCACCTGAATCGCGCGCGGCCCGCGGTCGCGCACGGCCAGCGATTCGAGCGGTGGCGGGAGCTGCCTAACGCCCGATAGTGCTGTTCCCTGCGCCCGCACCTCGAAGAGCCGCGACAACGCCTCGCCCATGGCCGGGTCGAGGTCCACCGCGCGCTGAAACGCATCCGTGGACGCGCGTGACTGACCTGATTCGGCAAGGACTGCCGCGAGATTGAACCAGCCCGCCGCGAGGCTCGGCTGCTCGGCGAGCGCGGCACGATAGGCCTTGATCGCCTCGTCGCGCCGTCCCGTGGCTTGCAGGTAGTCCGCGTAGTCGGCGCGGAGCCAGGCGAGCGCGGGTTGCAGCGTCAGCGCTCGCTGGTACAGATGGTCGACGAGCGCGGTGTCTCGTCCAGAGCGCTCGTAGGCCTGCGCGAGCGCGCGCAGACGGTCGGGGCGGCCGGAGTCGACGCGGACCGCCTGCTCCAGGGCCCGAATGGCCTCGGCGGTTTTGCCGAGCTGTGCGTAAGCGACGCCGAGCAGGAAGTGCGCCTCACCACGCGTGGTGTCGGCGCCTAACGCCTTGTCGAGCGTCGCCGCGGCCGCCGCCAACGCGCCCGTATTCGTGGCGAGCGTGGCGTAGACGATGCCGCCCATCCCCTGATAGATCCCCGCGTCCGGACCGGTCCTGTCGCGGTCGAAGAACGGCTCGATCGGTGAGTCACCGGTCCTCGCCACCTTCGGGGGTGGGGCACCAGGCGTCGCGATACGGATCCAGTGGTCGGTGAACGTGCCGTGCGGGACGCCCCGCTCCCCAACCTTTGGCATGTGGCAACTCACGCAGTCCGCGCCGGTCGCGTGATCTCCCCGAAATGCTGATCGCGTTAGGCGCTTCACCAGCGAATCGGGCGCATGACAGCTCTGACAGACGACGCTGCGCGACTCCGCTGACTGCGGCGGCTGGTGTGGGTCGTGGCACGTCGCGCACTCGAGTGGCCGCGCGGTACTGCGGGTCGCGAGAAAGCACGCGCTCTGCCGGAGACGATCCGCGTGCGACACGATGTCGATGCTGCCCGCCTGGTTGAAGAACGCCCACTGATCACGGAGCGGCTGGGATGGCAAGTAGCTGAACTCGTCCTTCCCTTCCCTGAGCACCGAGACCGCCGTGTGTACGTGACACTGCTCGCAGACGTCGAGACGGCGCGCGAGCGGCAGGCGCGCCGGGTTCACGATCGTGTTGTCGTACGCACTGTCACTCTTCGGCCCAGCGGTACGCTCCTTCACGTGCAGCGAGCCCGGACCGTGACAGCGCTCGCAGCCGATCCCCGGGTTGACCGCAGCGTACTTCCCCTCGACGAACGGGAGCGGATCGGGATAGCTCGAGTGACAGGCGATGCATCGGTCGGGCATCACGCGGTCGAAGCGTGCGTCGCTCACTCGATATCCCGGGCTGAAATCCCAGCCGTGATCGCGATACCACGTGAGCGGAAGCTGGAAGAGCCGGCCGTTCTCCTCAGTGAAATACGTGACGGCGACGTTGCCGCTGCCGGTCGAGTAGTCGATGCGCCGCTTCAGCTCGTGAAGCCGCTTTCCGTCGGCCCCGGTGAAAAACTCCGTCTGGTAGAGGTGTCCGCCCTCCTCATCCACCGAGTACGAGAAGCCGGTGGCATCGTGCACGAGCGGTGCGGCCAGGGGCTTCTCCGTCCGAGTGGCCGCCGTCCAGCGGTGGAACGACTGCGACATCGCGTGCTGGCGATAGGCCGTTGTCTCCTGCGCATGACAGGTCGAGCACGCCGAGTCACCGACGTACGCCGTGGCCGCGGAGACACTTCTGAAAGGGGGTGATGGCTCGTCAGGCAGCGATGCGGCGGCTGGTGACTGCGGACTTCGCTGCTCGCAGGCGGTCAGCGCGACTAGTGCCAACACCAGGAGCCCCGATCTTCGCCGCGACGATACGAGAGTACGCACCATCGAGATGGATGCGGTTCGTCACGTCGTTTGTCCAGACGGGAGCCGTGAAAAACTGACTTCGACACAACGCAGGCCGCGATCTCCGCAGCTATCGCAGGCTGCTCGCCGAGAGGGCCACGAAGAACCCGTAAAAGAGCGCCATTGCCACCAGCGCAACCCGCCGCCACGCCGGCGGGCGCAGCTCGCGTGGCAGCAGCCGCGTGTTGACGTACAGGAGGTGCAGCGACGCCACGACGAACACCACGCCCCCGATGTTCGCACCGATCTGGAGCAGCACGATGGGCTGCGCGAGCCGAATCGCGATGATGCCCCATAGCGACACGACAGCGAGCACCGCGTAGTACACGGCACGGACATCACCGTTGCGCCAACGCCGAACACGATCACTCCGTGTCCAGAGTATGTCGGTCAGAGCACGAACCATCCCGTCGATGTTGTCGAGCTGCGTCTTGAACAGGATCCACGCACCCAGGAACGCGATCGCACCGGCGAAGAGTGGCCCTGCTCTGTCACCGACCGCGGACGCGAGCGCCGCACTGATGCTGATGCCGCGAATGTCCGACCCTCGCGGAAGGAACGTCACGTACAACACGGCAGGCAGCACCATGCCGAGCATCGCGCCGACGAAGAACACGCCCCACTGATCGGCCCTGACGATTCGCCACCATCCACGCCACCGTCGCTGGCCCTCCGCATCCGGAGAGAACATGAACCCGTTCGGCGCCAGGCCTACAGTCTCGGATGCGAGCGCGGACCCGATGTAACCAACCCGCGATCCCATCCCGTATCCCTTGTCGCGTGCCCAGTTCGACAACGTGATGTTGCCCACTCCGCCCATCCCGGAGTACGCCACCAGGGCGCCTAACAGGAAGAAATCCGCTCCGCTCGGCAGCAGGTCGAACCTCGCATTCTGGGTGTCGAACCCGACGTATCCCGCCGTCGCCGACAACCACGTGCCGGCGTCGACGAACAACGCCGCGAGCACGGCGAACGCGCCGAGGATGCACACGACGAGGATCCAGTTCAGCAGCTCCAGCGTCTGCTCGATTCGCCGGCCCACGAGCAGGACTACCACGCACAGGAGAAACGTTCCGATCCCGATATAGTAGACGCTCGCTGCATCGTTAGGCGTGGCCAGCCGGCGCGTCGCGAGAAAGAAGATCGCTGCAGCGGCGTTTGCGGCCCACGCCGGCCATCCGATCTGCAGCACGTGGAGCGTGCCGTAGAACCATCCCCACGCCGTCGCCGACGGCCGTGTGCGCATGAACGCGGTGTAAACGGGTTCACCCGTCGCCACCGTGTACCGCATGCATTCCGTGTTGAAGATGGTCTGAAGAAAGATCGCGATCCCGGTTACCCACAGTAGCGAGAGCCCGTGCCGCACGAACGCCGCCGGACCAAGCAGGAACTCGCCACTCCCGATTGACGCGCCGAGTACGATTACGCCGGGCCCAACGACCGCGAGCCAGCCGAGACCTCTCGGTGTCGGAGGTACCGGCAGCTCCGATGGCGTCCAGGGCGCCAATCCCGATTGCGCTTCCGGCGATACCGCGGCTGCCGCCTCGCGAACGACGGACGTCGCTGCCGTATGCGACACAACCCTCCGGGAGAACGAGGATTCCTCGCTTCGCTCGGAATGACAAACGGGTCACGCCGGTGCTAAGCGTCCTTCCGCAGCCTGTTCCTGCTCCTCTCGGGCGAGCCGACGCTCGACACGCCGGTTGTACGGGTCGAGATACGTGTAAATGACCGGCGTGATATACAACGTGATGAGCTGAGAGAACAAGAGCCCGCCCACCACGACGATACCGAGCGGCCGGCGCGACTCGGCGCCCGCACCGGTGGCCATCGCGACCGGCAGCGAGCCGACGAGCGCCGCCATCGTCGTCATCATGATCGGCCGAAACCTGACGTGCGCCGCCTGCACGATCGACTCAGCGGCCGGTAGCCCATCCCTGTGCTCCGCCTCGAGCGCGAAGTCCACCATCATGATCGCGTTCTTCTTCACGATCCCGATCAGCAGGATGATCCCGACGAACGCGAACACACTGAGCTCCACGTGGCAGACGAGGAGCGCGAGCAGTGCGCCGAACGCGGCGAACGGAATTCCGGAGAGAATCGTGAGCGGGTGGATGAAGCTCTCGTACAGGATGCCCAAGACGACATAGATCACGAAGACGGCGAGCACGACCAGCACCATGAGCCCGGCCTGCGTCGACTGGAACACCTGCGCCGTTCCCGAAAAGCCAGTCGTTAGGCCGCTCGGCAAATTCTGCAGGGCGAGCTGCTGCACTTCCGCCGTCCCTTCGCCCAGCGACACGCCGTCGGCGAGGTTGAACGACAGCGTGACCGAGGGCAGCTGGCCCGAATGGTTCACCGCTACGGGGCCGGACGACGTCGCGAGCGTCGCAAGCGAGCTGAGAGGAACGAGCCGCCCACTGCTCGACTTCACGAAGAGAAGACTGAGCGCGGAGATGTCCTGCTGGTACTGCGGCAGGAGCTCGAGGATGACGAAGTACTCGTTGCTCGGCGTGTAGATCGTGGAAACCTGCCGCGAGCCATACGCATCGTACAGCGACGTCTCGATCTGATCGATGCTGACGCCGAAGGTGGCGGCGCGCGTGCGGTCGATCCTTACGCTCACCTGCGGATTGTTGAGCTGCAGATCGCTCGTCACGTCCTGCAGCTTGGCGGAGCGGAGCGCAGCGTCGATGAGCTTCGACGCCGCCGGATACAGCGTGGACACGTCGGAGCCCTGCATGGTGAACTGGTACTGGCTCTTCGACTGTCGCCCGCCGATCTGAATCGCCGGCGGAATCTGCGGGTACGCGGTGATGCCCGGCAGCCGGGCGAGCTTGCGACGAAGCTCGGCCACGACCTCGTTGACATCCACGCGCTCGTTACGCGGCTTGAGCGTCACCTGCAGCCGGCCGGTATTCGCGGCCGAGTTGCCGCCGCCGGATCCGCCGGCGGTGGACATGAGCGCCTCCACGTTAGGGTCGGCCTGCACGATGTCGGCGACCTGTCGCTGCCGCTTCACCATGTCCTCGAATGACGTTCCCTGCGCCGCCTCGGTGGTGATGGTGATCGTGCCGGTGTCCTGTGTCGGGATGAAGCCGGTCGGCACCAGCTTCAACAGGATGGCGGTGCCGACGAGGACCAGCGCCGAGAAGGCCATCACGAGCGGGCGATGTTGCATTGCCCAATCGAGCGTCCGCTTGTAGACGTCGAGCACCCAGTCGTACGCGCGCTCGGTCGCGTTGTAGAATCGGCCGTGCTTGACCTCGGCGTGCTCGCGCAGGAAGCGGCTCGATAGCATTGGCGTGAACGTCAGCGAGACGACCCCTGAGACGAGAATCGCGGCCGCGATCGTGATCGCGAATTCCCGGAAGAGCCGCCCGATGATGCCGGGGAGGAAGATGATCGGGATGAAGACCGCCGTGAGTGACAGCGTCATCGACACGATCGTGAAGCCAACCTCCCGCGCGCCATCGATTGCGGCAGTCATCGGCGGTTTCCCCATCTCCAGATGCCTGACGATGTTCTCGAGCATCACGATGGCGTCGTCGACGACGAATCCGACGGCGAGCGTCAGCGCCATGAGCGACAGGTTGTCGAGACTGTAGCCGAGCAGCGACATCACGCCGAATGCGCCGAGTAACGACATCGGAAGCGCGAGGCTCGGGATCACAGTCGCCCACAGGTTTCTCAAGAAAAGGAAGATGACCATCACGACGAGCGTGAGCGTGAGGAGCAGCGTGAACTTCACGTCCTGCACCGACTCCTTGATGCCCATCGAACGGTCGAACAGCGTGTGGATCTGGATCCCGTTCGGCACCTGCGATTTCAGCCGATCCATCTCTGCTTGGACCTTCTCCGCGACCGCAACGGTGTTCGTGCCGGGCTGTCGCTGCACCGCAAGCACCACGGAGCGCTGGCCGTTGTACCAGCTCGCGCTCTTGTTGTTCTCGATGTCGTCGAGGACCCTGCCTAACATGTCGAGCCGGACCGCGGCGCCATTGCGGTAGACGACGCTCAGCTGACGGAATCCCGCAGCGTTCTGCAGCTGGCCGTTCGCCTGCAGCGTGTACGCGGTCTTCGGGCCCCACAGCACGCCGGTCGGCTGGTTGACGTTCTGCGAGTTGATCGCGTCGGCAACCTCGTCGATGCCGATCTTGCGGTAGGCGAGCGCTACAGGATCGACCTGCACGCGAACGGCGTATTTCGCGGCACCGAATACCTGCACCTGCGCGACCCCGTCGATCGTCGAGAGGCGCTGCGCGATCTGTGTCTCGGCGGTCTCGTCGAGCTGCTGGAGCGGGACTGTGCTCGAGGTGAGTGCGAACAGGATGATCGACGCCGCCGCGGGGTTCGTCTTCTGATATGACGGCGGGATGATGCCGGTTGGCAGTTGGCGCAGTGTTTTCGCGATGGCGGCCTGGACGTCCTGCGCGGCGGCGTCGATGTCGCGGTCGAGCGTGAACTGGAGCGTGATCGACACGGAGCCTAACGTCGACGACGACGTCATGTTGTCGATGCCCGCAATGGTCGAGAACTGCTTCTCGAGCGGCGTGGCGACGGCGGCGGCCATCGTCTCCGGGCTCGCGCCGGCGAGGCTCGCGTTGACGTTGATGGTCGGGTAGTCGACGGTCGGCAGGTCGCTGATGGGGAGTGTTCGGTACGCGACCAGGCCGAACACGATGATGCCGACCATGACGAGGATCGTCATGACCGGCCGGCGGATGAACAGCTCGCTCATTGTGGTGTCACAGGTGTTACAGCGCTTGCCGGTTCGGTGGGGACCGCGCGAGCCCGGGCCGTGTCGCCGTCCGCGCGCAGCACGGAGACGCGACCTCCTGGAGTGAGGCGAGATTGACCGTCCACCACCACGACGTCGCCATCGCTGAGGCCGCGGTCGATGATGGTCATCCCGTCCACCTCGGGGCCGACCGCCACGGTGCGCGCGGCGGCTTTGTTCGCGACCACGACGAACACGTAGCTCGAGTCCTGGCCGGGCAGAATGGCTGGGGTGGGAACGGCGAGCACGTGGCGTCGCACGTCGAGCTGCACTTCGAGGAACAGCAGCTCGCCGGGCCACAGGCGACTGTTTTCGTTAGGGAACATCGCCTTGGCGGTGACGATGCCGGTGAGCGAGTCGATCGCGTTATCGAGAAAGGAGAGCTGGCCCAGCTCGGGCGTGTCGGCGCTGTCCTTCGACGCGGCGCGTACCAGCAGCGGATGCGTGGCTACGGCGCGCTGGACGGCCGGGAACTGCTGGTCGGGCACCGGAAAGCGCACGAGCACAGGCTTGAGCTGGTTGATCACGACGAGCGGCCCGCCGGTCGGGCTCACGACGTTGCCAGGCCGAACGATGAGGCTGCCCGTGCGGCCGGAGATCGGCGACCGGATCGTTGCGTGCTCGAGGTTGAGCAGCGCACCGCGGAGCGTCGCGCGATCGGCGTTGACAGTGGCGGCGGTCGCGAGCGCGGCGGCGTGGTGCTGGTCGGCATCGGACTGCGTGACGTATCCCTTCCCGGCCAGCGTCTGGTAGCGCGCGTCGTCGTTCCGCACCGCGGTGAGCTGCGCCTCGTCGCGCGCCAGCGTTGCCCGCGCCTGGTCGACTTCGGCCTCGAGGGGCCGCGGGTCGACGTGGAAGAGCACCTGCCCGGCCGTTACGAAATCGCCCTCGCGGAAGGCGACGTCGAGCAGCGGCCCGGTCACGAGCGTCGTGACGGCGACGGTCTGCAGTGGTTCCACCACGCCGCTCGCCCCGAGCGAGATCGGCGCGTTGATGCGCACCGCTTTCGCCACTCGCACCGGCGTGCTGGCGGGTGGACGAGCAGCGTTCGACTTGTTGCAGGCGGCGAGCGCGAGCGCCGCGAGGAGGTACAGACTGTGCTCGTGTCTCATCGTCGTTCGTTCGAGCTTTCGTTCGACAGCGGGACCTGGGTGCGGCCTGTCGTCGTGAGCAGACCGGTGTCGTGCGCGAGCTGGGCGACTGCCGTGCGCCACTCCCACCGCGCCTGGATGTCTTCGGCGCGTGCCGTGGCGAGCGCGCTGCGCGCGAGCAGGAGGTCCACGATCGTACCCACGCCATCGCGGTAGCGGCCTAACGCGACGTCGGCCGACTGCTGCGCGGCCACGAGGAGCTCGCGCGCCGACCGCACGCGCTCGCTCGCGGTCGAGAGGGCGGAATACGCCGAGAACACCTGCGCGGCGACCTGCTGTCGCGTCGACGCGAGCCGAGCGAGCCCGGCCTCGTACTGCTCGCGCGCAGCACGCCCGTCGTATTGGCGCGAGAACCCGTTGAAGATCGGGATCTGAACGCCAAGAAAGAGCTGAGCGTTCCGTGGGCTGACGCCGCTCTGTGTCGACTGGATCGAGCTCGTCGTGGAGCTCAGGGTAAGCGCGGGGTAGCCCGCCGATCGCGCCACTCGCACGGCGGCGGCGAGCGACGCCGCCTCGGCCCGCACCTCGGCGACTTCCGGACGGGAAACGATCGCCGCATTGACGAGCGAGTCGACCGACGCGGTGATGCGCGCCACCGTGTCCGTGGCCTGGACGTTCCCGACCTCGAAGCGCGCGTTCGCCGGCAGTCCCATCGCCGTCGCGAGGTTGCCCTTTGCGGTGACCTCCTGGCCGTGCAACGTCGCGAGCTGCAGGCGCGCCTGCGCGAGCTGCGTGCGGGCCTGCAGCAGCTCGGCGAGCGTCGCGACGCCAACGTGCATGCGTTCGGCCGCGGCGGCGGTATCGGCGACCGCTTCCCGCACCGTTTCCTCCTGCGCGTCGTGGAGCGCTCGGGTCGCGAGGTACGAGAAGAGCCCCGACTCGACCTGCAGAATGACGTCGTGGACGGTCGCGTTGTGCGTGAGATCCGCGGCGATGGCGCGCTGCTTCGCTTCTTCGATCGAGCCGCTGCGCCCGCCGAGGTCGAAGAGGAGGTAGGAGAGCGTGGCGGAGGTGGTGAGCTGCGACCGGCTGCCGGTCATGCTCGTGCGCGTACCCGGCTCACTGGTGCCTAACGACGCGACCGTTCCGGGCGCGGCGCTCGTGCGGCCACTCGTCACGCTGACGTCGATGCTCGGGAAGCGCGCGCCGCGGCTCGACCCGTACGCGTCCGCCGCCGCGCGCGCGGCGAGCCAGGATTCGCGCGTTGCCGGGTTCTTTCGCAGGGCGAGGTCGACGACGTCGTCCAGCTCGAGGCCCTGGCCGGCGTACTCCGATGTGTCTACACGAAGCGCCGCGGTGGCCTCGGGCGCGTCGCGGGTGGTGTCTGGCGGGGGCGGTTCCTTCACTGCTGCCGGAACCGGCCACACTGACGACGGGCCTGACGGCGCGGCTGGAGCGCCGTCGATTCGCGGCGTACCCGGTACACATGCCCCCAGCGTCGCGAGCAGTCCGATCGCAAGTCGACGGCGTTCCATGATCCGCCTACGCGACTCCGCGCTGGAGTGTTGCGGCTGGGTGTGCCCGTTATCTGGCGTTGATGTTCGCGGTGGCGTTAGGCGGCGCAGGCCCGGGACTGGGGACTGGGGACTCGGCCGGGATGCTTCTACTCGCGCGGAGCCTTCCTCGGCGGTAGAAGGTTCTGCGCCGAGTCCCCAGTCCCCAGTCCCCAGTCCCTGTCCTCAGTCCCCTTCAAACCCTTTGAGGCCATAGATTGTCTATGTCCTAGCCCGACCGTTCGACGACACAACACCCGAGTAGCGTCATGCGTGAACTGCTTGCCCGCCTTTACGATTGGATTCGCCGGGATCGGCTGGACGCCGAGCTGGCCGAGGAGCTCCGCTTCCACCGCGAACGGCTGGCGCGCGACGAGCGGGCACGAGGCGCATCCCCGGAAGACTCGGCGAACGCCGCGCGTCGGCGTCTCGGGAACCCCACGCGCGTTCGGGAGGACGCGCGCGAGCGGTGGTCGGTCCCATGGCTCGACCATCTCCAGCAGGACGTGCGGTACGCGCTGCGCGGACTCCGCCGGTCGCCGGGGTTTGCCACCGCCGTCGTGCTCACGCTCGGGCTGGGGCTCGGCGCCAACGCGGCGATGTTCAACGTCATCGACCAGCTCATGTTCCGGCCGTTCGCGTACCTGCGCGACCCGGCCCACGTGCATCGCGTCTACCTGCGACTGCCGGGCAGAGAGCGGTTGCTCGCGAACGAGTCGTTCCCCTACGCACGGTACCTCGATCTCCAGCGGTGGACGACGTCGCTCTCGCAATACGCGGCTTTCTTCCCGACAGTGGTGGCGGTGGGCTCCGGCACATCGTCGCGCGAGCGACCCGTCGCGGCCGTGAGCGCCAGCTATTTCGACTTCTTCGATGCGCGGCCGGTGCGCGGCCGCTTTTTCACCGCCGCCGAGGACACGACGCCGAGCGGCGCGGCGGTCGCCGTGCTGAGTCACGCGTTCTGGATGTCGGACCTGGGCGGACGCGACGTGCTCGGTCAGACGATCCAGATCGACAACATCGTGTGCACCATCATCGGTGTGGCGCCTCCGGGATTCTCTGGCGTCGCCGAAGGGAACCCGGCCGTCGCATACCTGCCGATCACGACGTTCGGCTCACATCAGGGCGGCCGGTCGTCCGTCGCGTATTGGCAGCGATACGTCTGGGACTGGACCGAGATGATGGTGCGCCGGAAGCCCGGCGTGTCGGTCGAACAGGCGAACGCCGACCTCACGCAGGCGTACATCAGGAGTCGCGCGGCCGCTCGGGCCATCCACTCGTTCATGCCGCGCACTGAGACGGAGCGACCCGTCGCGGTCGCCGGCGCGCTCAAGACCGCGGCCGGCCCCTACCCCGGACTCGAGGCACGGACGCTCGTCTGGGTTGCTGGGGTCGCCGCGGTAGTGCTGCTCATCGCCTGCGCGAACGTCGCGAACCTGCTGCTCGCCCGTGCGCTGAGGCGTCGCCGGGAGGTTGCGCTGAGGCTCGCGCTCGGCGTGTCGCAGCGCCGGCTCGCGGCGCAGTCGCTGACGGAAAGCCTCGTGCTGTCGCTCGCGGGATGTGCCGTGGGAATCGCGATCGCGCACTGGGGCGGTGTCGTGCTTCGGCGGCTGTTTCTTCCGGCGAGCGGCGCCGCGTCGGTCGCGTCGGACTGGCGCACGTTAGGCGTCGCGGTGGCTGCGGCGCTGTTCGCTGCCCTGTGCACGGGGTTCGCACCGCTGCTCCTCGCACGAGGCGCTGACATCACGACGACGCTCAAGGCGGGCGTGCGGGAGGGGACGAACCAGCGGTCTCGCCTTCGCGCGTCCCTGCTCGTCGTACAGGTCGTGTTGTCGGTGGTGCTGCTCGTGGGCGCAGGGCTCTTTGTCCGAAGTCTCGATAACCTGCGCGATCTGCGTCTCGGGTACGACGTGGATCCCGTGCTTCTCGTTCGCTGGGATCGGCGAGGCGAAGTGATGGACCCGGCGCAACGCGCGCAGGTTCGGGCGCGCGTGCTCGAGGCAGCGCAGCGGATTCCCGGTGTGGCGCGCGCCGCGTGGTCGAGCAACGTCCCGCTTCAGGGAACGTCGACCATGGGGCTTTTCGTGCCGGGCATCGATTCGGTCGCCGGCCTCGGGCGCTTCACCTATCAGACGGCGGGGGTCGACTACTTCTCGGCAATGGGGACTCGCATTCTTCGTGGCCGAGGCTTCACGAGCGAGGATCGTCCGGGTGGCTCGACGGTCGCCGTGGTCAGTACGTCGATGGCACGTGTCCTGTGGCCGACGCAGGACGCGTTAGGCCAGTGCCTGCACCTCGACGCCGCCTCCGCGCCGTGCACGCGCGTCGTCGGCGTGGCGGAGGACGCCGTGCACGATGCGCTCAAGGACCAGCCGCTCCGGTACTACCTGCCGATCGATCAGTTTCCGAACGAGGGCGGGTCGCTTCTGGTCCTGCGGCTCGAGCGAGACCCGGCAGCGATGGCCGAGGAAGTGCGGCGTGCGCTGCAGCCGGTCATGCCCGGGCAGCAGTACGTGACGACGCAGCTGATGAGTGATCTGCTGGGTGCTCAGCGGCGCTCGTGGCGCGTGGGCGCGACGATGTTCGTCGCGCTCGGCGTGCTCGCGCTCGTCGTGGCGTCGGTAGGCGTGTATGGCGTCGTGTCGTACGACGTCGGCCAGCGCATGCACGAGCTGGGTGTGCGGATCGCGCTCGGCGCCCAGCAATCCGACGTCGTTAGGCTCGTCGTCGCCCGGGGCGTGCGGTTGGCGATCGGCGGCGTCGCGATCGGAAGTGCTCTCGCGGTCGCAGCAGCCCGGTGGATCGAGCCACTGCTGTTTCGAGAATCGGCCACGGATCCGGCGGTGTTCGCGTTCGTAGGCGTGGTGCTCGTCGTGATCGCGGTGGTGGCGTGCTCGGTGCCAGCGGCGAAGGCGGTGCGCGCGGACCCGAATACGGTCTTGCGCGCCGACTAAAATTCTCTATTCGCCGGTGTCGTCGTTCGGCGCCGCCACGGGCTTCGACTGCGGTGAGCCCTGCTGGCGGAACCAGATCGTGAGCAGGGCCAGCACGCCGACGGAGAAAAACTCGCTCTGCCAGTTCTGAAAGGACTCGAACCAGAATTGGCTCGTGCCGATGTAGCCGATGGTCGAGACCGTCGGTTCGCCGTGCGCCTGCTGGTTCTCGTTGTACTTGCTCGCGCCGCCCGCTGCGTGCAGAGCGAACGAGGCCGCGAACAGGAGCAACGTCACGCCGCTCAGCGAGTTCCTGTAGAGGGTGAGCCACATCCCCCCGCGTCGTACCGGCCATGGCGCCTCAGGGTCATCCTTCGCCTCGCTCGGGTCCTCGTCGACGGCCTCCGCCTCCTCGATGCGCTTCGACTCCGACGACCCGCGCTGATATAGGAAGCGGGTGAGCAGGACGAAGACGCCCATCTGCAGGAACGCGGATTCCCAGTTCTCGCCCGTCGCTTCCATGAAGTGGCCGCTGGTGAGGTATCCGACGACGCTCACCACCGCCTGCCCATGCTGGCGCTGCTCCTCGTTATAGGCGCTGTGGCCGGCCATCACGAGCCCGAGCATGGAGACCGCGAAGAAGGCGAACGCGACGATCGTGAGCGCGTTCTCGAAAAGGAATCGATGAATGCCGCTGCGACGCTGCAGTTCCTCGACGCGCTTGGTTGCTTCTCTGGTCGGAGACGCAGACCGAGACCGCTCGCGCTCGTCCCGCTCTGCCTCCTTCGACGCGCGCTCGACGGTGTCCCTGGAGTGTGTGCTCGC
>JBKOYV010000203.1:0-3348 GCA_046725585.1 Gemmatimonadota bacterium
CACCGTGAACGTCGTACCCACGCCATAGCTGCTCTCCACCTGCACGTTCCCGCCGAGGCGCTCCAAGAGCTTGCGCGTAATGCTCAGGCCGAGGCCCGTGCCGCCGAACTCGCGCGTGCGGGACTGATCGATCTGCCGGAAGTCCTCCCAGATCGCGTCCAGGTGCTCGCTCTTGATGCCGATGCCGCTGTCGCTCACGGCGATCCGTACGAAGTCGTCGGTGCGAGTGGCGTCGAGGCGCACCCAGCCCACGTGCGTGAATTTCACCGCGTTCGAGAGCAGGTTGAGCAGGATCTGCTTGAGCTTCGTGCGGTCCGTGTACACGCGCATGCCGTCTTCCCCGACGCGGTACGTCACGTCGAGGCCCTTCTTTCGCACCATCGGCTCCAGCTGCTGCGCGACCTCGATGACGACTTCGCGGAGCGTAATGTCCTCGAGGTGGAGTGGCATCTTCCCCGCCTCGATCTTCGCCAGGTCGAGAATGTCGTCGATGAGGGCCTGCAGGTGCTGTCCGGCCGCGCGGATGCGCTCGAGGCTGTCGATCTGCTGCATCGTCACGTCACCGAAGAGACGGTCGAGGAGCAGGGATGTGTGACCCAGCACGGCGTTGAGCGGCGTGCGGAGCTCGTGCGACATGCTGGCGAGAAACTCCGACTTGAGCCGGTTGGCGCGCGCCAGCTCCTGCGATTGCCACTGCAGCTTGAGGTTCTGCGCCTCGAGGTCGCTCGTCGCCGCGCGGATGCGCTCCTCGAGCTGGGCGGAGAACTTCTTGAGCTCTTCGTAGAGACGCTCGTTCTCGACCTGCTTCGTGAGGTCGTGCACGACGGACACGATGACGCTCGGCTCGCCGTGCTCGTTGATGATCTTGCCCGACACGACCTCGACGGGGAGCTCGCGCCCGCTCTGCGGGTCGGTGAGGGCCATGCGGGCGCGGCGGGACATCGCGGTGCCTAACGTGAACTCCGAGATGAACGACGTGAACTTCGTGTCGTTGCCGCGGATCGCCTGGATGGCGCCGTAGTTCCGGCGGCCGCCCTCGCGCACCTGGAACAGGCGCTCGGCCTCGTCGTTCATCATGATGATGTTCGACTGGTCGTCGGTCACGAGGATCGGGTCGGCGACGTTCTCCAGAATGAGGTTGAGGCGGTCGCGCTCTCGCGTCGCGTCGAACTCGGCCAGGCGGACGCGTTGCATCTGGCGCTCGAGCTCGTAGCCGGCGCGGCGCAGGTCCGTGACGTCGCGGAGCACCGAGAGGACGGCGCCGGCGCCTTCGGCCTCGCCGCTCAGCGGATGCGCGAGCACCTCGAACAGGAGGTCCGTACCCTCTCCGGGGTCCACGAGGTTGAGCTCGCGCGGCCCACTCTGCAGCCCGCCGGTCATCACGGCACGCGCGAGGTACGACGTGAACAACAGATTGTTCACCTCGACGGCGCGACGGCGCCCCTCGGAGTCGGAGTCCCGCGTGTTCAGCAGCCGCTCCGCCCGCGCGTTCTGCACGATGATGTCGTTCGCCGCGTTCGTGATCACGATCGGGTCGGGCAGCGAGTCGATGATGCTCGTTAGGCGATCGCGCTCCTTCGCGGCCCGGTCGGCCGCCTGACGCACGGCGGAGGCCATGCCCATGCGCCAGAGGATGGGGCCGGCGAACATCGCCACGCGCGCGAGCGCCGTGACCGCCTCATCGCCCGGATCGCCCTCGAGGACGACGATCCCCGCCGGCGCGTGCCCGAACCACTCCTGTTGCCTAACGGGCCGCTGGCCGACGCGGAGCCCGCCCGGCGAGAGGAGGTCGGCCGCGCGCGAGACCGGCATCGGCGGTGGCCCAGCCCGGTCGTCGCCTCGCGGAAGTGGCAGCGCGATCCATTCGCGGAATGGGACGCGCGGGTCGCCGACCGCGCCGCGTTCGCAGCGCACGGGATGCAGGGAAAGCGTCGCCACGACGATGGGGTGCGACAGGTCGTTGACCGACAGCCCCGCCGGCAGATCGGCGCTCTCCAACCCCACCATGGCGACGACGCCGAGCACCTCCAGCGATGGGTCGAGGAGCCGCACGAACCCGCGGCCCGAGCTTGTCAGCTCGCCGACGCGTGAAAGCAGAAACGCCGCCGACGAGGCGAGGTCCGGCGCCTCGGCGAGCGTGGCGAGCACCTCGTCGAGGGCCGCGCCGCGCGGCGGAGGTCCGCCGTCGGTCAGATCATGCTCCGCCCTGCTCAAGCCGACGGCGCAGCTCCGCGTTCTCCCGCATAACGCGCTCGAGTTCAGACTCCGTGTCAGCGACCAGCTCACGCGGGCGTGAGACCGGCGCGGTGATTCCCACCGCTTCAGAGTACTTGAGGTAGGTATCGATCGAGGCGACAACGATACGCGCTTCCACCGTCACGAGGTCGATGCCAACAAGCGAGACCCGCACCCACGCATCGATCACGATACCCTTGTCGAGCACGCGATCGAGAACGTCGATGAGAGAACTCCCACTGGGGGAGCGTTCTACGGCCATTTCAGCCTACTCCGCAGGAAAGGGGTCTTATTTCTTGCGACGGGTAGTTCGCTCGGACTCCGCAGTGAGCAGCTCGAGCCCGCGCTCGATACGCTCGAGGCGCCGCTCGATGTCGCTCGCAAGAAGCGGGCTCGACGGCACGGCCGTGAGCCGCGGGTCATGTCGCCACCAGTTCAATCCGATCTGTTCGGCCTTGTCGATCGAGCACACGAGCAGGCGCACCTGAATCGTGAGCAGCTCGACGTTCGCGAGATTGATCTTGATGTCGCCAGCGATCACTAGCCCTTTGTCCAGCACGCGGTCGAGAATCTCGACCAGACCGTGACCGCGTGATGGGGTAACGAGATCCGCCAAGCAGAAACACTCCGACGGCGCGCTGCGCGGCCGTTGTTAGCGTAAGCGTTGACGTGAGGGGCAAGCGAGAGCGGTGAGGACGACGGCGCTACCGCAAGCGACCTAACGGGCCCAAGTCGATCTGTAGATCCTCGTCCGTGAGCCCGAAGGCTCCCTTCATCTCCTGCATGCGCTCATCGAGCTTCAGGAGCGCGAGACCCAATCGCTCGACTTCTTCCGCGGTCAGCCCACCACCATCCATCCGGCGAACGGCTTGATGCTCCAAGACCTTACGCACCACCTCGATCAGGGTCAAGACGAGCCGAGCCAGTCCCTGCTCCACCCGCTCCGGATCGGCGTTGATTCGATCCGGCAACGCGCGAGCGACCGCCGACAGCTGCGTCGCGAGCTCGTTTCGCATCGCATCGTCCACGTCGATGCCCGGCACGGGGTCGTCAGGCATCGCCGGCAAACGAATATGGCGCGAACGGACCGAGCACCGATAGGTCGATTGCTTT
>JBKOYV010000121.1:0-8401 GCA_046725585.1 Gemmatimonadota bacterium
GCGGAAGCCCTCACGCACGATGGCCTGGGCGAGCACGGTGGCGGTGGTGGTGCCATCGCCCGCCGCATCGGAGGTCTTGGTCGCGACCTCCTTCACCATCTGGGCGCCCATGTTCTCCAGGGCGTCGGGCAGCTCGATCTCTTTGGCGACGGTGACGCCGTCCTTGGTGACGGTCGGGGCGCCGAACTTCTTGTCGATGACGACGTTCCGGCCCTTGGGACCGAGGGTGACCTTCACCGCCTCGGCGAGCTGGTCGACTCCGCGCTTGAGCGCCGTGCGCGCGTCACTGGTGAATTGGAGGTCCTTGGCAGCCATGGTATCGGTTCCTTGTATCGAGCCGAGCTACGGGTGAGCGCCGTGGTAAGTGAGCGCCGTTAGGTGCGGCGTCGGGAGTGCACGCCGCGGTGCGGGTCAGGGTAAGACGGCGAGAACGTCGCTCTCGCGCAGGATCAGGAGTTGCTCGCCATCGATCGTGACTTCGGTGCCGCTGTACTTCCCGTACAGGACGCGGTCGCCGACCTTGAGGTCCATCGGAACGCGCTTGCCTTCGTCGAAGCGGCCGGGGCCGACGGCGACGATCTCGCCCTGCTGCGGTTTCTCCTTGGCGGAGTCGGGGATGAACAATCCGCCGCGGGTCTGCTCGGCGTCCTCGAGTGACCTCACCACGACGCGATCGGCGAGCGGGCCGACCTTGACAGCGGCGGCGTTCTTGGTGGTCATGGATGAGTCCTCGTTGAGTGGGACCAGGCGCAGGCGTGGTGTTGACCGTTTGGATGATGGAATATACATGATATCATCCATATGGTCAATCTGGCGGTCATCGTCACTCGATGCGTCGTCCCATTCCTGCTTCGATCACTGTTTGCCAGGACCTGAGGGGGTTCACGCCTACGAGGGCCCGCGCGCTCACCGCGATCATGTTCGAGCCGTTCTTCCGCCAACGTCTCGACAGCCGTAGCGTATTCTCGACTGAACCCCGATTCGTGAGGTGCTTGATGCGTATGCGTGTCCTCTCTACGAGCGCCGTCGTGTCGCTCGCCCTCGTCCTCACGCCACTTGGTGCGCAGCAGACCGGACCGGCGCAACCGCAGAGCTCCAGGATCTCGCTCGAGCAGTACTTCGATCTCGAGGACGTCCAGGACCCGCGGCTCTCCCCCGACGGCAAGCAGATCATCTACACCCGCCGATGGGTGGACAAGCTGAACGACCGATGGGAGTCGTCGCTCTGGATCATGAACGCCGACGGCTCGCGCAGCCGGCATCTCGTGGACGGGTCGAACGTGGTGTGGTCGCCGGATGGAACGCGCATCGCCTACCTCGCGAAGGGTGAGCCGAGCGGGACGCAGATCTGGGTGCGCTTCATGGATGGGGAGGCCGCGCCCACGCAGATCACCCGACTGACGGAATCGCCAGCCGACATCGAGTGGTCGCCGGATGGCAAGTCGCTCGCGTTCCGCATGCTCGTGGTTCAGCGCGACGAGATGCGGATCCCCATGCCGGCCGCACCAAAGGGTGCAAAATGGGTCGAGCCGCCTCGCGTCGTGACGCGGCTCAAGTATCGCCAGGATCGGCAGGGGTACGTCGACGACGGCTACCGCCAGATCTTCGTGGTTCCGGCAGACGGCGGCACCGCGCGGCAGATCACAACCGGCGTGTGGGAGGCCGGCGAGCCGGAGTGGTCACGTGACGCGAAATCGATCGTGTTCTCGTCGCTCAGAACGGAGGGCGCCGAGTACGCGTGGCGCGAGTCCGAGATCTATGCGGTGGACATCGCGACCACACAGGTTCGGCAGCTCACCAACCACAAGGGGCCCGACGCCAACCCGCGTGTCTCCCCGACCGGCAAATACATCGCGTTCACGGGCTACGACTCGACGGACGCCACGTGGCAGGACTCGCACTTGTACGTCATGGACGCGGACGGTTCGAACCGCCGCATTCTCACCGGGACATTCGATCGCTCCCCCCAGGGCATCCTCTGGGCGCCTGACGAGAGCGGCATCTATATCAACGTCGAGAGTGAAGGCTGGCGCAACCTGTACTTCGTGCCGCTCGCGGGCGGGGTACGTCCGGTCACCAAGGGCTCGCAGCTGCTGACAGTCACGTCAGTGAACCGCACCGGCGAGATGGTCGGCGTGTCGTCCACGTCGCTCAAGCCTAACGACGTCGTCGCACTGAACGTGAAGAACCCCACGATCCACCAGCTCACCGCGGTGAACGACGACATCCTCGCCGGCAAGACGCTCGGTCAGGTCGAGGAGTTCTGGTACCCGACGGCCGACGGCATGAGGATTCAGGGCTGGATCGTGAAGCCGCCCGGTTTCGACGCGAAGCGGAAGTACCCGCTCATGCTGTCCATCCACGGCGGGCCGCATTCGATGTACAACGGCGCATTCAACTTTGCGTGGCAGGAGCACGCGGCGAACGGCTACGTGGTGCTCTACACGAATCCGCGCGGCTCCACTGGATACGGCAGCGCGTTCGGGAACGCCATCAAGAATGCGTATCCCGGCAAGGACTTCAACGACCTCATGGCGGGCGTCGACACGGTCATCGGTCGCGGCTACATCGACACGCGCAACCTGTTCGTGTACGGATGCTCGGGCGGTGGCGTGCTCACGGCCTGGACGGTCGGGCACACCGATCGCTTCGCCGCCGCGGTGTCGATGTGCCCCGTCATCGACTGGGTGAGCTTCGTCGGCACGACCGACGGCCAGTCGTGGTACAACAACTTCAAGAAGTATCCGTGGGAAGACCCGAGCGAGCACCTCGCCCGGTCGCCGCTCATGTACGTGGGGAACGTGAAGACGCCGACGATGTTGATGACCGGCGTGAACGACCTCCGTACGCCGATCTCACAGACCGAGGAGTTCTACGAGGCGCTCAAGGTCCGCAAGGTGCCGACGGCGATGATCCGGTTCAACGACGAGTGGCACGGCACGTCATCCCGGCCGTCGAACTATCTGCGAACGCAGCTCTACCTGCGGAGCTGGTTCGAGAAGTACATGAAAAAGGGCGACAACGTGGCGGTGCAACAGCGTTAGGCAGGCTTGGCCTGGGCCGGCTTCGATGGGGCCGGCTTTGGGGTCGCGGTCGAGTCGGGTTTCGGTTTCGCGGCCGAATCAGCCGGCGGCGGGGCAACACGCTTCGCCGCCGGTTTTTTCTTCTTCTTCGCCTTCGCGGCAGAATCCGCGCGGGCCGAATCCGCTGCGCGCGCCGCCGCGGTGTCGGTCTTCTCCAGCATCTTCGCCGACTGCGTTTCCGCCTTGCGGATGATCGCCACGAAGACGTCCGCCTCCTCCGCCTCGATCGGAATCGTGAACGCCGACTGTGGGTTCTCCGAGAACGCCAGCGCGTACTGCGACTGGCCCGCGTCCACGGAGCGCGTCAGGGCCATCGTCGTAGTCGATCCGTACTCGGTGACTTCGGAGCGATACGTTCGCGGCGGGTCCGCCTTACGCGCGCGCGCCTTCAGCATGCGCTGCGTCGAGTCGATCCACGCCCGCGCTGCGAGCGTGCGGAGCTGGAGGAAGATCGTTTTCTGAGGACCCGCCGCGGCAACCTCGATGAACCCATCATCTCTGGCGTTCACGATGACGCCCGCGTCGCCGAAGACCGCCTTCGAGATGGCGACCCGCTTCCTCGGCGTGTTTGGCGCAAACGGGTTTTGCGCCGTGGCCTGCGCGGGCGGAGTGGAGTCACTCTGGCCGAACGCCTGACGAGGCGCGGCCGACAACCACGCGACCGAACACGCGACTGCGGAGCGCCGAAGAAGGATCTGAATGGACACGCTGAACCTCGTGAACTCGCTCAAATATTCGCTGGGTTGTGTGCCGCATCACGTCGGCTTCTGGTCGTAGTAGAATCCAGGCTGCCGACCCGCGCAACCCCGGGCGGCCGGAGCTTGATACCCGCGCGCTGCCCCTGGGCTCCCTGACGAGCCCGTCCAGCGCCGCCCAAGGGCGCGCCAGCGCGATGTGACGGCTCTGGCGCTTCTACGTCATCGTCACGATTTTGTGCGTCATTCGAGCGTACTACCTTCCTCGCGCTCACGACGCACGCACACGGCGGCGGCTTCCCACCCCCGCCGCCGGCTCAGACACGCGCGGACCGGGCCGTATCACCGGTCTCCACCCAGTCGACACGAGGTCAGAATGACCCGACGTTCGATCCGCCGCTTCCTGTGTCTCGCTCTCACCACCGCCACGCCGGCCCTCGCGCTCGCGCAGACCGGTACCATCAGCGGCCGGATAACCGACACCACGACGTCAGGTCCTCTATCTGGCGCGATCGTCCGTGCGATATCGGGTACGTCGACCGCTGGGGCGGACACCGCCGGCGATGATGGTGCGTTCCGCATCACGAACCTCTCGCCCGGAACGTACGAGATCGTCGCGACGCGCATCGGCTATGTGCCGCGCCGCATTTCGGGCGTCCGCGTGACCGGTGGCCAGACCGCGCAGGTCGATATCCGGATGCCGGAGTTCGTGACGCAGCTCAATCCGACGACTGTCGTGGCGTCACGCCAGCAGGAGAAAGTGCTCGACGCGCCAGCGTCGGTGTCGGTGGTCGAGGCCCGCGAGATCCAGGAGCGTTCGGCAGTGACCGTGGCCGATCACCTCCGCGGCCTGCAGGGTGTGGACGCCACCACCGGTGGCATCGCACAGACGAACATCGTCACCCGCGGGTTCAACAACGCGTTTTCGGGGGCGCTGCTCACGCTCGAGGACTATCGCTTCGCGGCGGTGCCATCACTCCGCGTCAACGTTCCCCTGCTCTTCACCGGCACGAACGAAGACATCGAGCGCGTCGAGGTGCTGCTCGGCCCCGCGTCCGCGCTGTACGGGCCGAACAGCTCGAGCGGGGTGCTGCACGTCATCACGAAATCGCCGTTCACATCCAAGGGCACGATCCTGACGCTCGATGGTGGTGAGCGGTCCATCCTGCGTGGCTCCGGCCGGTACGCCAACACGGTCGGCGAGAAGGTCGGCTTCAAAATCTCGGGGGAGGCATTCACCGGGAAGGACTGGGAATACAAGGACCCCGCCGAGCCGCCCACGATCCCGCGGCCTAACGGGACGCCCGGGTCGCGCGATACGGTGGCCAACGTGCGCGACTTCGACGTCAGGCGTTACACCGGCGAAGCGCGTGTGGACATTCGCCCGCGCGAGAACATGGAGCTCATCACCACGTACGGCTTGAGCAAGATCGGGAGTGGACTCGAGCTCACGGGCACGAACGGCACCGCGCAGGCAAAGGACTGGACATATCAGAGCATCCAGGAGCGCTTCCGCTGGGGGCGGCTGTTCGCGCAGGTGTTCGCCAACTTCAGCGACGCCGGCAACAAGGACAGCCTCGATACGCATGGCACGTTCCTCCTTCGTACCGGCACACCGATCGTCGACAACTCGAGGGTCTTTGCCGCACAGCTCCAGCACGGCGTGGATTTTGGCGGAGGCAGAGAAAGTCTCGTCTACGGCGCGGACTACATCTTCACCAACCCGCGAACCGGCGGAACGATCAACGGGCGAAACGAAGACAACGACGACGTCACGGAGATCGGCGCGTACATCCAGTCGACGACGCACCTTTCGAGCATGTTCGACCTGGTCGGGGCGATCCGCGTCGACAACCACGACGTGCTCGATCAGACGTTCTGGTCGCCGCGCGTCGCACTGATCTACAAGCCCTCCGAGACAAATAACATTCGCGCGACCTACAATCGCGCGTTCTCGACGCCCGCGAACTTCTCGTTCTTCCTCGACCTGCCGCAGGCGTTCATCCCGATCACATCGACGATCGGCTATCAGGTGCGCGGGCTCGGTGTCCCGACCAGCGGCTTCACGTACCGCCGTAATTGCGCCACCGGCGCGGGCAACCTGTGCATGCGGTCGCCGTTCCCCATCACGGGGCCAACTGGCACCATCACGGGCGCGCCCAACACCGTCGTCGACGCGAACGCGGCGCAGTACTATCGCACGCTCGTTGGCGGGAGCCAGCAGACGATCATTGCCGCGCTCACCGCCGCCGGCGTCACACCGGCCAACGCTCCAGCCGTTTTCGGCGCGCTGTTCGGTGCGAATACCGGCTCCGTGCAGACGAAGCTCCGACTGTTCCGCCCGCCCAACCGCGCCAACCCGAACCCGACCTTCATCGAGGTACAGCCAACCAGCGTGGAGGATGTCGAGCGTCTCAAGGCCACCACGACCGATTCGTACGAGCTCGGCTACAAGGGGATTCTCGGCAACCGGGCGCGTCTCGCGATCGACCTCTGGTACCAGCGCAAGACCAACTTCACCACCGCGGCCCAGAACATCACGCCTAACGCTTTCCTCGACCCAACGACGCTCGGCGCCACCATTGGTGCCGTGCTCACCGCGCAGGCGCAGGCCGGGCGCGTTCCGGCGGCGGCCGTCCAGCCGCTGGCGACGAGCCTAACGACCCAACTGGCTCAGGTACCGGTCGGGACGGTGTCGCCGGAGAGTCCTCTCACTGATACCCCGAGCCTGTTCTTCTCCTACCGCAACATCGACGAGACGATCGACTATAGCGGCGTCGACCTCGCCATCGACTACCTCCTCACCGACCGCATCACGTTCATCGGCACGTATTCGTGGGTGAGCGACGTGCTCTTCCCGGAAGTGTCGAGCGGGCCGGACACGCTCACGCTGAACTCACCCGACAACAAGGCGACGCTCACGGCACGCTACCGCGACGAGGTCCGCGGCCTGAGCTTCGAGCTCCGCGGTCGGTACGCGAACGCGTTCCCGGTCAACTCGGGCGTGTATGTCGGCAACGTGCCGGTCAATGCGTTCCTGGATGCCCAGTTCAGCTGGCGGCTTCCGATCCCCGGCCAGAACGTCACGTGGTCGCTCACGGGAACCAACATCACGAACAACAAGCGGGCGACGTTCGTCGGCACTCCCGACATTGGGCGCCTCGTGATGACACGGCTGCAATACGCGTTTTAAAGGAGCAGCTATCAGCCATCAGCCATCAGCCATCAGCTCGAAGAGCGGATGATCGAAGTGCGTTCGCCGTTTGAGCTGATGGCTGATGGCTGATAGCTGCGTAGCAATGGCTGATGGCTGCGTAGCAATGGCTGATGGCTGCGTAGCAATGGCTGATGGCTGAAATCGCAGTTTGCCCCCTCTGCATCCGCTCCTCGATCCCGACCGCCGACCGGTCGTTGGCCACCGCGGTAACCCGGCGCAGGCTCCAGAGAACACGCTGGAGTCGTTCCGCCAGGCGCTCGCGGCCGGCGCGGAGTGCATCGAGCTCGACGTGCACCTTTCGGCCGACGGTGTTGCGGTCGTCACGCACGATCCCACAGTGGATCGCACGACCGACGCGTCCGGGGCGGTCGCGACGCTTTCAGTCGACCGCATCCGCGCTGCCGACGCCGGGGCACGATTCACGCGCGACGGGCGAACGTTTCCGTTCCGCGGCGCGGGCCTGCGGGTCCCAACGTTGGAAGAGGTGCTTACCGAGTTCGCCGGCGTCCCAATGCTCATCGAGATCAAGACCAGCCGCGCCTCGGCCGAAACGCGCCGCCTCATCGAGCGACACCGGGCCGAGTCGCAATGCGTCGTCGCGGCGTTCGACTCTCGCGCGCTCGACCCTTTCCGCGGCTCACGTATCGCGATCAGCGCGTCGAGTGCCGATGTGAAGCGGCTGCTGCACCGCGTCGTGACGCGGCGCCCGATTCGGTCGCTCCCCTACGCCGTGATGTGCGTCCCGCCCCGGCTGCGCGGCGTTCGCATGCCGATCGCCTCGCTCGTGTATCTCACGCGCCCGGCGGGTTGTCTGGTGCACGTCTGGGCGGTGAACGATCCCGCGGTCGCGCGGCGGCTGTGGGCGGCCGGGGTGCACGGAATCGTCACCGACGACCCCGCCCTCATCCGCGAAGCGAGGGACGCCGTCGCCTAACGTCCGGTCGGGCCGACGGTAAACGAGAACGTCCCGCGCGCCACATGGCCATCCTTCGCCATGGTGTGCCACGCGACCGTGTACGCCCCGGCGGCCATCTTCGCTTTCACCGGCGCCAGGACGAGCGTCGAATCGCCGCGAACAAGCGGGGCGAGCGCGACCGCGATGCTGCCCGGTCCTGTCACTTTCACGGTCGTCACCTTGAGCTCGGGCGTCTGGGAAAACCAGAACCGGATGGAGTCGGGTGCCGCACTCACGGTGGCGTTTGCCGGTGGCGACGACTTGAGGAGATGGAGGTGAAATGGCGCGGTCCAGGCGCCTGCAGCGATCAGACCGACGACCGCGGCGAGCATGGTCGCCGCGCGGCGGGTGGGGTTCGGAAGAGTCAACGGCATCACGGAGTGGTCGAGGTTCGGTCCGCGAAAAATAGTCGGGAACGCAGCGAATCAGGTCGACTTTCAAGGAGTCAGAC
>JBKOYV010000388.1:0-10888 GCA_046725585.1 Gemmatimonadota bacterium
GTGGTCCCAAGCCTGGCCATGCTGCCCGCCGAGCTGCTCGACTCGGTCACTTCCCGCGCAACATAGCCACGGTGCCATCCACGCCATTCGGCAGCTGTTCGTTCGCCAGCTGGTCGTCGTCGCGGGCGGCGCGCTTCAGGCGCTCCAGCTCAGCCTTCAGCCTCGCGGTCAGCTGCTCCTGACCCGGCTGGCCGTAGATGTTGTTCATCTCGAGCGGGTCGTTCACGAGATCGTACAGCTCCCACTGATCCTTCTTCCAGAAGTAGATCAGCTTGTGCGTCGTCGTGCGGACGCCGTAGTGTGCGCGCGTGTTGTGATCGCCCGGGTCGTGGTAGTAGCGGTAGTACATCGACGTTCGCCAATCCGTCGGAACGCGTCCGCGCAGCAACGGCATGAGGCTGCGGCCCTGCATGGCGTCAGGCACGGCGAGCCCGGCGGCGTCGAGAAACGTCTCGGCGAAGTCAACGTTGAGCGCCATCGCGCCGCTCCGCGACCCGGGCTTGATGACCGCCGGCCAGCGGACGAGAAACGGCATTCGCAGCGATTCCTCGTACATGAACCGCTTGTCGAACAGGCCATGATCGCCCAGAAAGAAGCCCTGGTCGCTGGTGTAGATGACGATCGTGTTCCTGGCGAGACCGGCCTGGTCGAGGTAGCTCAGCACGCGGCCGACGTTGTCGTCCACCGACTGGACCGTCGCGAGATAGTCCTGCATGTACCGCTGGTACTTCCAGCGTGCCAGCGCCTCGCCCGTGAGAGTGACGGTCGCGCCGGCGCGGGTAGTCGTAACAGTTTCCGGCTTCGTCGCCAGCCATCTCGCCAGCGAGTCACCCGTTAGGCCCGGCGGTGGAACTAGCTTGAGGTCGCGCCGAGTCATGTCCTTTGCGACGCGCTGCTCGTTCTCGTGGAGTGCATCGGTCCGCGTCGCGTAACTGTCCCAGAACGTCGACGGCTCCGGGATCCAGCGATCGACGAACGGCGCACGATGCGCGGCGTCCGGCTCCCACGGTCGATGCGGCGCCTTGTGGTGCAGCATCAGGAAGAACGGCTTGCCTCGTGGCCGGTTCCGGATGAAGTCGAGCGCCAGGTCCGTGATGACGTCGGTCGCGTAGCGGCCGGTGTACGTCGTCTCGCCCGTAGCGGTGTAGAGAATCGGGCTCGTGTAGACGCCCTGTCCGGGAAAGATCTCCCAGCGGTCGAAGCCGACCGGGTCGCTCCCGAGGTGCCACTTGCCGATCATCCCCGTGTAATAGCCGCCCTGATGCAGCAGCTGGGCAACCGTTAGGCGGGAGCTGTCGAACCGGTTGAACATCGTCACGCCGTTCACGTGCGAATACTGCCCCGTGAGAATCGTCGCCCGGCTTGGCGTGCAGATGGAGTTGGTGGCGAAGACATTGGTCAGCAGCATGCCTTCCTTCGCCAGGCGATCGATGTTCGGCGTGCGGTTCACGCGCGAGCCGTAGGCGCTGATCGCGTGCGCGGCGTGGTCATCGGACATGATGAACACGATGTTGGGGCGCTGCACGACCGCAGACAGCGTCAGCGCGAAAAGCGTCGAAAGCATGAAATTGAGTATGCCCGCCTCGACGCCGTCCGCCAGATCCACTGGTCAGCCGCCGAGCATCTCCTTCGACTCGGCGAACGGTCCGTCGGTGATGGGAAGCCTCCAGCCACGAGCGCGCGCCCAGCGACGCAGCCCTCTCGTGTCGAATCGCGTGTTCGAGTCCGGAGCCGTTTCCGGTTGGCTGTGGGCCGGGTCGGTCGGTTGTGGTGCGTACGTGTCGCAGGGTAACCTGACTGCCATCGTGCATCTCCGTCCATTCCTGGAGCGCACGTTGTCCGTGTGAGCGCAATCGGAGCAGACGCCGATGTCGTCAGTTCCGCATGACGATTGTCACCGGTCGATTGTATTGTTTGGCATATGACATTTGTCATTCCATTGTCATGAGACTCTCGTCTGGCCGGATGACGCCGGCAGTGCGACACTGCAGACCATGCTCACCGACGACCGGGCTGCCCTGTCGAGCGCGGTACTCTGGGGGCTCGCGCTGGATGCTCGCGGCACCATGACTGGTCGAATCGCTTCGGCGAGGCAACTGGAGCGCGGGCTGTCGCTGCCGGAGCTCGCGCCGACCCTAACGCGTGACGTCGTCCGAGCATTCGCCGCGTCCGCGATCGGGGTCAACATCGCCCTCAGCGTAATCGACGTCTGGCGCCTGGCGTACCTGCCTGTCATGCCGGGTGCGATGCGCGCCGCCATCATGGCGGCGGCCGTCGCCATTCCGCTTCACATCCGCCATGTGATCTATGGGCTGCGTGGTGAGCGCCCGCCGTTCGGTGTGTGGACGCTCGCGGCGCTCGCCATCGTCAACGCCGTTGCGGTGCAGCTCGTGGGTCCCGCGTGGATCTTCCAGCTTGCCTCGCTCGCCGTGTCGATCTTGATCATCGTGCCGGGAGTTGCCGGCGTGTTGCTGGCTGCGGCCGTCGTGTTGTCTCCGCTCGTGCTGCACGGCACGCAGTGGTTCGCGCCTGCTCCCTCGCTCGCCGGGGTCTACCTCACCTTTGCGATCACGTGGCGCGCCACGACGCAGTTCGTGCCCTTGCGCCTCATGGCGGTGATCCGCGCGCTCGACCTCGCTGGGCGCGAGCTCGAGTCGCGCGCGGTCGTGCAGGCCCGCGTGAGAATCGACGCCGAGCTCCGCGAAGGCGTCGCGACGGCGCTCGAGAACATCGTCGCGCGGGGTGAGGCCGCTCGGCGTACCACGGAGCTCGACACCGTGGGGGCGACGGCCGAGCTGCGCGAGCTCGTAAGCGACTCCCGACGCGCGCTGACCAACGCTCGCCGCGTGGTCGCCGGCTATCGCGGTTCGTCGGTACGAGCGGAGTTGGATGCCGCGGCGGCGCTCCTCGAGGCGTCGGGAGCGCGAGTGCGCATCGATGTCGCAGACGGGGTCGCGCTCGACTCTCCTGACGAGCACGCACGTCGCTCGATTCGCGCGGCCATTGCCCGGGCGCTCCGGGACGAACCTAACGCGAGCTATCATGTGCAAGTCGGGCGCGGCAGGTCGGGCGCGGTCGAGGTGGTCGTTGCTTCGTCGGCCGACGGCGCCCGTGAGGCCGGCCCGGGACGGTCGACATGACGGCCGCCGCAGCGCTCGTGTCGGCACCGCCGCTACGCCGCCGGGCGTGGTGGCTGCTCTTCGCGATCCACGTTCCTCCGATCGCGTTCGTCATTGCGCAGGGCGGGCTGCGCCTCGCATTCCCCGGCCCGGAAAGTCACGACGCAATCGCGCTTCCGCTCACCATTATCGCGAGCGCGATACAGCTCCGACACAGCGTCGCCGCGGCGCAGGGCATTCGCCCGCGCTACTGGATGTGGACGCTCCTGTTGCTCGTGCTGATAGCGTACGTCCCGCTCCCTTGGTTCGAGGACCAGGCGGTCACGCTGCAGTGGTTCGTGGTCGCATCAATCACCATGCTGCTCCCGGCTCGCATTGCGGTTGTCACAAGTGTCGTCAGCAGCGTGATCGTCGGAATATGGTTCGCCTCCCTCACGCAGCGAGAGCCGGTGGGGTTCGGTCAGCTTGCGTGGGCCTTCTGCTACTGCGAGGCGTTGCTGTTCCTTGGCGGCGCAGGGCTGTACGGCGCGACTCGACTCGTGCGTCTCGTGGACCAGTTGCGTGACGCGCGCGCCGACCTCGCCGAGCTCGCGATCGGTCGCGAGCGACTGCGCATCTCGCGCGACCTGCACGATCTCCTCGGGCAATCGCTGTCCGCGGTGTCGCTCAAGGGCGACCTCGCGATTGGGCTGCTCGCGCGCCAGGACGTGCCGCGAGCGGTCGGTGAGATCGAGAGTCTCGTGACGGTCGCGCGCTCGGCGTTGCACGACCTGCGTGACATCGCGCATCGCGAGCCGCCGATCGCGCTCGCATCCGAAATCCAGCGTGCAGCGGATCTGCTCGCGTCGACCGGGACGGAGACGCGCGTGGACATGGGGGTGGACACCCTTCCGCCCGCGGTCGACGAGCTGTTCGCGTGGGCGCTCCGTGAGGGCGTGACCAACGTGCTGCGTCACAGTGCGGCGACGACGTGCGCGATCTCCATCGGCCGGCAGGAGGGAATCGTTAGGTTCGAGATCGTGAACGACGGCGCGATGCCCAGGTCCGCGGACGGTAACGGCCTGACCGGGCTCGCGGCGCGTGCCGCGGCACTCTCGGGTGCGGCCAGCGCTCGGTCGATCGGCGACGGACGCTTTCGCCTGCGGGTGGATGTCCCGGAGGTCGCGACATGATCCGCGTGCTGATCGCCGAAGACATGCACATGATCCGAGGCGCGCTGGTCGCGCTGCTCAAGCTCGAGCCGGACATCGAGGTCGTGGCCGAGCTGGACCGCGGCGACCTCGTGGTCGAGACGGCACTGCGCACGACGCCTGACGTGGCCGTGGTGGACATCGACATGCCGGGGCTCGACGGGCTGAGCGCGGCGGAGGTGCTGCACGAAAAGCTGCCATCGTGCCGCACGCTCGTGCTGACGGGGCTGAGCCAGCCCGGCAATCTGCTGCGAGCACTCAAGGTGCACGTGCGCGGATTCCTGCTGAAGGACGCGCCGGCGCCCGAGCTTGCGAACGCGATTCGATCGGTGGCGGCGGGGCGCCGAGTGCTCGACCCGGAGCTCGTGGCGGCGGCGGTGGAGACGGGCTCCAGCCCGCTGACCGAGCGTGAGGCGGATGTGTTGCGCGCGGCGGAGTCGGGGCTGTCGACGGAAGAGATCGGCGAGCGGCTCAACCTCTCGGCGGCGACGGTGCGCAACTATCTGTCGAACGCGATCGGGAAGCTCGGCGCGCGGAATCGTCTCGACGCGATTCGCATCGCGGGGGATGCGGGCTGGCTCTGAGCGTTGAAGGATCACGCTCGGGGAGATCGGCGACCGTATGTAACCGGATATTCAAAAGGGAGTTGCCAAACGGCCACCCGGGAGAAACAATGATCGAGGGCGATCGGGAGAACGACCGGTTCGTCCACGCACTCTCGGCAATGCGAGGCTGAATGCAGGTGGTTGGAGACAGAGAGACGCGAGCGTTGAATGATTCGGTTCAACGCTCGCCGCCCTCGGCGGATGAATTCCGCCTGCTCGCCGGCGAAAACCGCCTGCTGGAGATGGTGGCAAAGGGCGACCCGCTTCCTGTGGTCCTCGACGCGCTGTGTCGGGTGGTCGAAGAAACTGCAACGGGCTCGTTATGCTCCGTTCTCCTCGTGGCACCCGACGGCAAGCACTTGAGAGTCGGTGCCGGTCCGAGCTTGCCGCCGACCTTCACGAATGCGTTGGACGGCACTGAAATCGTCGCCGGCGTCGGCCCGTACGCGCTCGCCGCTCTTGGCAGCGAGCGGGTGATCGCCGCGAATTTCGAACAGGACGAGCGCTGGTCCTGGCAATACCGGCATCTCGTGCTCTCGCACCAGCTCCGGGCGTGCTGGTCCAGCCCAATTCGTTCGCTCGGCGGCTCGGTGCTGGGCACTTTCGCGCTGTATTATCGCGAACCGCGGAGCCCGACACCGGCAGAAGAAAACATCATCGAGCAGTTTACGCGCATCGCCCGCATCGCGATCGAGCGCTCACAAACCGAAGACGCGTTTCGGCGCATCCAGAGGTATCACACGGAGGCCCAACGCCTCAGTCGTACCGGGAGCTTCAGCTGGGACGTCCGCACCGGCGAGATCACGTGGTCCGACGAAGTGTACCGCATCTACGGTTACGAGCCCACGGTCAAGCCGACCATGGAGCTTGCCCGACGTCGCCTGCACCCCGATGATGTCGCGCTCTTCAACGAGACAGCCCGACGTGCGCTGCACGATGGAAACGAGATTCAATTCGGCCATCGCCTGTTGATGCCCGATGGTTCCGTCAAGTGGCTTCAGATCATGTCGACCGCGGTGCGTGACGGATCGGGCAAGGTGCTCGAGTACATCGGCGCCGTACGGGATGTCACGGAGCAGCGGCGCTCGGAGACGCGCTGACCGCGATGCCAGCAGGCGTGTGGGATCAAGCGCGGCGGCGGACCGGCTCCTTGGCTTTCTGCAGCCGCCGCTCGCGCTTGCCGCGCGCAACCTCCGTGGCCAACGCATCGAGCCGCTGATTCCACACGCCGCGGAAGCGATCGAGCCACGCCTCCACTTCGCCAAACGGCACCGCGCCAAGCTCGTACACGCGACGCGGACCCTCCACGCGCGACGTCGCAAAGCCACTCTCGCGCAACACGCTCAGGTGCTGCGACACGCCAGGCTGGGAGATGTCGAACTCGCGCTGGACCGCCTCGACGATCTCCCCGGACGTGCGCACGCGCTCCGCGAGCAGCTCGAGGATCCGGCGCCTAACGGGGCTCCCCAGGACGTCGAACGCCTGCGTCATCGAGTCGCATCCTGCGTCGTCGTCGGATCGGCTGGTTCGCCGGTGTACGCCGCGGTCGTACGCGCTGCCGCCGCTGTGGCCGCTGCCACGTCAGTTCCGGCGTCAATGGACGCCCGACACCAGTCGTCGCTACTCCGGCGCACGAACTCGCGGCCATTCTCCGACCCCAGCCACGCCATCGCCTCACGAGGATCGACCGCCGTGCCGGTGGCGAGATGGCTCGCGAGCCCGACGAGCGCTGTGTCCCAGCCGACCCCCACGGCACCCGGCCCGAACTCATCCCACCGCGGTTCGGGTACGTGCGCCACGTGCTCGAGCTGGAGATGCGCCCGACCGTCCGACGTCGGCTCGAGCGTCACCTCGAGCCACGTGACATCACCGCCAAACTCCCACGTCATCGCCACGACGCGCGGCGGCTCACAGCGGGTGATCGTGCCGCCGGCATTGCCCTGCAGCTGATATCGGCCGCCAAGACGAAGATCGCCGGAGATCGGAAGGAACCACCGCGGAATGCGTTCCTTGCTCGTGATCGCGTCCCAGAGGTCATCGACGGTGGTATCGTAGGTGCGCGCAGCGACGACGACGCGCGCTGGCCGGCCCTCGTGCAACCGATTCTCGAGCCTCCGCGTGACCGCACCGATCTGACGGGGAATGTCGAACTCCATGTGTCGCCCTGTACGGTGAAGAGTGAGTCGTATAAGCTGCAAGTAATATAAGCGACATCTTATGATACTGCCAGTGCCCCGGCTTCCTGTGCTCGATCGTAGTAGTTTGCGTCGTCCGACCACGCCACCCCGCATCGCTGACCCGGGTCGTATGTCCATGCGCGACACTCCTAACGCGGAAGAGCCGCTCGACAGCAAAGACCGCGACCTCGGCCTCGACGTGCCGATCACGCGGCGGGACTTCCTCAACTCCACGCTGCTCGCGAGCGGCGCGATGCTGCTCAACAGGAAGGCGCCACTCCTCCACGCGACTCAGGGACCGACCGGGCTCGTGTGGGAAGGACCCGGCGGCGTCGGCGACTACGCGCGCTCGCACGGCAACATGTGGGCGACCGTCTCGACGGCGCACGACCTCCGCGACGGCAAGCTCGGCGGCGAGGCTGCCCGCAAGCGAGCGGTCGACACCGGTGAGCGATACGACCTCATCGTCGTCGGCGGGGGAATCTCCGGACTCGGCGCCGCCGCGTTCTTCCAGAAGCTCAAAGGCGGCAAGGTCCTCATCCTCGAGAACCATCCCATGGTGGGCGGCGAGGCCAAACGGAACGAGTTCGACGTCGACGGGGTGCGCCTTATCGGACCGCAGGGTTCGAACGACTTCGGCACGAGGCTGCGGCGCGGTTGGGTCGGCGACTACTGGAAGGACCTCGGGCTTCCGCATGGCCCCGACGCGTTCGAGCACCAGCCGTGGGCCGCCGGTATCACGCCGCTCGAGATCGCGCGTGAGCACTACTACTTCCAGCTGTGGGGTGACCAGTTCGCGAGCCACGGGTTCTTCTTCAGGGAGCCGAGCGGGTCGCTGCGCCTCGTTCGCGACGCGTTCGGCGCGGGATTCAACGAGACGCCGTGGTCGGAGAAGCTGCGCGCCGATTTCGTGAGATGGCGGTCGTCGCCCAAGGTCTATGACGGGAACAACCTCGCGCGGTGGCTCGACAGCATGACGTACGAAGAGCTGCTCGTGAAGCACCTGGGGCTCGATCCAGCCGTGGCTCGTTATGCGGACCCCATCCTCGCTGGCGCCGCCGGTGGCCTCGGAAGCGACGTCATCTCCGCCCAGTGCGCCGGCCAGATCGGACTTCCCGGTACCGCCAACGGGCAGGCCGGACGCGTGCCGTCCTACAAGCTCTCCGACACGCTCGGATTCATCTCGTCGTTCCCCGGCGGAAACGACGGCATCATGCGTCACGTGCTGAAGAAGCTCGTGCCCGACGCGATTCAGGGGCAGGACTTCGCCGGTGTGTTGAACGGCCCGGTTCGATTCGAGACGCTCGACCGCCCCAACAACCCGACCCGAATCCGGCTCGGTGCAACCGTGGTGCGGGTGACGAGCCTGCCTAACGGCTCAGGCGAGGTCGTGTATCAGCACGGTGGCCGGTTGCACAAAACGACGGCCGGCGGCGTCGTCATGGCCAACGGCGCGTGGACGTCGCAGTACATCGTGGCGGATGTCCCTGAAAGCCATCGAGACGCGTTCACCGATTTCGTCCGCGCGCCAATGCTCGTCGTGAACGTCGCGCTCAAACGGTGGCGCTTCATGTACGATCTTGGCCTAACGGCCGCGAGCTACCGCGACGTCTTCGGCTTCTCGTGCAACATCCGTCAATCGATGGTCGTGGGTGACTACCGGCCTGCGCTTCACCCCGACAAGCCGACGATCCTCACGTTCTACATTCCGTTCGAACGGCCCGGCACGCCGATCAAGGCGCAGGCAGCGGCGGCGCGCACGGAGATGCTCGGCACCAGCTATCGCGACTACGAGCTCAAAATCCGCGAGCAACTCGTCAGGCTGTTCGCGCGTGCCGGCTTCGATCCACGCCGGGACATCGCGGGCATCATCCTGAACCGCTGGGGCCACGCGTACGTGTGCCCGGCGCCCGGGTTCTACTTCGGTCGAGACGGGAAGCCCGCGGCGCCCGACGTGCTTCGCCGGCCGATAGGGCGCATCGCCTTCGCGAACTCGGAGCTCAACGGCCATCAGAACTGGGTGGACGCCACCGGAGAAGGGAAGCGAGCGGTGGAGCAATTGCTAGGGTAACCCCGGCACGGTCGACCGTGCTCGGGCACGGCCATTCGCGCGCTCGGGAACGGGCACGTATGATGGAGTGTTGCGTTCCCTGACCCGAGGCCTGCAATGAAAGCGTACCTCATCACCACCGGAACGGTTTTCACGCTCGTTACCGCTGCCCACATCTGGCGCGCAATCGCGGAGTCCGCCGCGCTGGCGCGAGATCCGTGGTTCATCCTGCTCACCGTGCTTACTGCCGGGCTCTCCGTATGGGCGTGGCGCTTGCTGCGAGTGACTACGCGGTCCTGAAGACACCGCTGGAGGTCGCGTTATGGAGACCCTCCTGATCACGCTCGGAGTAGTGGGAACCTACATTCTCTCGAGCCTTCGCGTGCTCAACCAGTACGAGCGCGGCGTCGTGTTCTTTCTGGGCAAGTACACGGGAACGAAAGGCCCGGGGCTCATCTTCGTGCCGACCGTGCTGTCGCGCATGAAGCGCGTCTCGATGCGCGTGGTCGCGATGGACATCCCCGCCCAGGAAGTCATCACGCGCGACAACATCTCCGTCACGGTGAACGCGGTGCTCTACTTCCGCGTATCCGACCCCGGGCTCGCCATCCTGGAGATACAGGATTACCTGTACGCCACCGGCCAGCTCGCGCAGACGACGCTCCTCTCGGTGCTGGGTCAGGTGGAGCTGGACGAGCTGCTCGCCGACCGCCGCAAGGTCAACGAGCTTCTCACGCAGATCATCGACGAGCGCACGGATTTCTGGGGTGTCGAGATCTCCGCCGTCGAGGTCAAGGACGTCCAGCTTCCGGAGACGATGCGCCGGGCGATCGCGCGACAGGCCGAAGCCGAGCGCGAACGCCGCGCGAAGGTGATCAACGCGCAGGGCGAGCTTCAGGCATCGCAGACGCTGGCCGAGGCGGCGCGCGTGATGTCGAGCCAGCCGGCATCGCTGCAGCTGCGGTATCTGCAGACCGTCACCGAGATCGCGACCGAGAACAACTCGACAACGATCTTCCCGGTGCCGATCGACATGTTGAGCGCGTTCTTCCGGCGCTCTCTCGACGCGTCAGCGCCGGCCGCGGCGAGCACCGAGCCCGGTACGGCCGCGGCGAGCACCGAGCCCGGTACGGCCGCGGAGTCCCCGCCACCCTTGCTCCCGCAGTCGAACGCCGCCGACGCGTTGCCGCAGATTCGAGTCGAGTCGTCCCGACAACCCGCCGAGTGAGCAGGCGCACGCGCCTAACGTGCGCTACATCGCAGCCGCGCGAGCATCGCGCGGCCGAGTGACGCCGCCGACCGTTAGACACTCATAAGGCAGGGCGGCGCCCGTCGACCGCCCGAATGCGCGCGAGTCACGGCGCGCGGCGACTCCAATCCCTCTGTCGTGGACGATCACACAAACGGGCCGCGCTCGCCAGCGCGACCCCCCGCCCTCGCGCAGCTTGCTTCGCACGCCGCGGGAGCCGGGACACGCGTACGACCTGCTCGGCCCATTCGGTTCACGCCGTCTCGAACCGAACCGGTACAACCGCCATCGATCGAGGCGCTGGCGTCAACCGAGCGGCAGCCATCACTGGCCGCGCGGCTCGCGGCGTGGATCGCGATCGCGGTCGGGTGGAGCATCTTCGTCGCCTGGTGGGCGGTTGTGCTACGGCGGGAGTCCGCGCGCTCGCTCGGCGTCGCACTCGGCTTGCTTGCTGCGACGCTCGCGACGAGCGTGATCGCGACGTTGGCATGGACGCGC
>JBKOYV010000279.1:0-6507 GCA_046725585.1 Gemmatimonadota bacterium
GTTTACGCGACCGGCACCATAGAAGGGATCCTTGCCCGGCGCACCGAGGTCGTCCACGCCGTTGAGCAGCAGTTGCTTGATCTGCGACGGCTGTCCCTTGCCGTACTTCGCGATCAGCTGTGCGACCACGCCCGTTACGTGTGGCGCAGCACCAGACGTCCCCGCGCCACCGAGAATGAAGAGGCCGCCGGAACACGGAAACGTCGGCGTATTGCCGACGACGACGAGCCAGTGCCGTGCGCAGAGGGCGGAGACGAACCCGAAACTGCTGCCTCCCGGTGCGGCGACCGTGATGTCCTGCTTGCCGATGTCACTGTAGGGGGCGGGCGCATCGACGTTCCCCCACGGCCCGGCGAACGGCGTACCGGACGTAGGGCCGGTGGCGGAGACGCAGATGACGTGTGGCGCCTCGCAGAACACGGAGAAATTCCGACCATCGCCGTCGGTGTTCCGCGCGTCGTTGCCGGCTGCGACCACCACGACCATCCCCGCACGGTTGGTGTAATTGAGCACGCGGTTCACGATGCTGACGAACTGGCCGTTGCCCGCCTTGTCGACACCGCCGGATACTCCGAGGCTCATGTTGGCCACGTCGGCTCCGTGGTCGGCGGCCCAGATGAGGCCTGCCAGAATTCCGCCGAGCGAACCGCTGCCGCTAAAGCCAATCACCTTGATGCCCATGAGGCGCGTGCGTGAGCTGACACCCGCGAACACCAGCGCGTTCGACGAGACCTGCGATGCCACCAGCGTCCCGTGACCACCGAGGTCATCGAGCTTGTTGCGCGTCGGGAAGAGCGCTGTGAGAATCGCGTCGTCGCTCGGAACGAACGAGACGGAACGTGACAGGTCGACGAGCCCGTTCATGTCGAAGTTGTCGTAATCGATGCCGGTGTCGAGGATCGCCGCCGTGACGTTAGGCGAGCCCAGGTTGCCCGCGGCCCAGGCGGCCGGCGCGCTGATCGCGCGCATGTTCCACTGGAACGCGTTGAACGCGAGGGCAGCAGCTGGGTTGCTGGGGCTCATTGCCGTGAATTCCGGCGAGATCGCTTCGCCGCGCTGCACGGGTGACCCCAGCCGAACGATGATGTCGTCGTACACCCCTGCGACTCCGTTCGAACGCCGGAGCGTCGCGATCGCTCCCGGCGCGAGGCCGCTCACCCCCGCAAAGCCAGCGCCATCGGCCACGAAGTCGACGGTCCCACCTAGCGACGCTACCGTCTGACGGAAATCCTTGCGGACGGGCCCGTTGAACTCAACGATCGATCGGTTGGCAGCGGCGGCTTGAATGGCCATCTGCACGGCTGGGACCCGCGCCGTGGGTGGCTGGACAGGATCTCCCGAGCACGCCGAAACGACGGCCGCCAGGGCCAGTGTGAAAACCGCGGGTCTCATCAGGACGCTCCAGGAATGGCTGAGAGCGCCAGAATGCCTTTGGTACCAGGCGTTGTCAACGACCTCGTCCGGAAGTGCCAGATCCCTCCAGCACGCCGGCCAGTTCGCGAACACCGCGGCGGATTTCCGGCACATCCACCGCCGCAAAGCCGAGGTGTAAGGCCTGGTACCGGACCAACCCTCGGGTATACGGCCCCAGCGGGGTGACATAGACGTCCCGCTTCGCCGCGAGTGCTTCGACTCGAGCGGCGTCGTGGCCCGCCGTGAGCCACGCGGCTGTCTGAAGCCCCGCCTCCACCCCGGTGATGGCGAGCGCACCGTCCAGCTGTTCGCGAGCGGCATCGAGGAGCGCGCCCAAACGCTCGGCGTAGACCTCTCGCATGCGCCTAACGTGACGGGCGAAGTGGCCTTGGGCGATGAAGTCACACAGGACGGCTTGCGTCACCATGGGTGCGTGCCGGGTGCGAATGGACTGCACCGCCGTCACGCGGTCGACGAGATCCGACGGGACGATGACGTAGCCGAGACGCAGGCCGGGGAAGAGGACCTTGCTGAAGCTGCCCGCGAAGAGCACAACCCCGTGCCGGTCGAGCCCCTGCATGGCGGGCATCGGCTTACCTGCATATCGGTACTCACTGTCGTAGTCGTCCTCGAACAGGATGGCGCCCGTGCGGCGTGCCCATTCGAGCATCGCCAGCCGGCGCGAAAGACTCATGCACACCCCGAGCGGGAACTGGTGTCCGGGGGTGAGATACGCGAGCCTAACGTCTGTGAGCTGGGCGGGCGGAACGGTGGCGCCGTCGTCGTCGACCTCGATCGAGATGAGCCTGGCGCCAACCGCCCTGAAGGCACGAGTCGCGCCGGGATAACCCGGGTTCTCCACGCACGCGCGGTCACCGCGGTCGAGAAAGAGATGGGCGGCGAGGTCGAGCGCCTCCTGCGTGCCGGACACGATCGCGACCTGTTCCGGCGTGCACTTCACGCCGCGCGATGCCACCAAGTACTCGGCGACCGCGCTCTGGAGTGGCTGGTAGCCCATTGGCTCGCAGCCGAGCAGGAGGTTCGTCGTCGCGCGGCGGAGCCGGCGCCCGGCGAGCTGCGCCCAGAGGCTCGTCGGGAAGAGGTCCAGGGCAGGGAGGTGCGCGCGGAAGGCGCGCGTTGGCCCCGGCGCGAACCCCGGAAAGAGCGTCGCGCCCGTCGCGAACCCGGATAGCCTGCGTCGGGGCGGTAATATCGCAGGCTCGCGCTCGACGCGTCGTCGGCGCCGGACCTGCAACAGGTCGTCGGGGAGGACCTGGCTGACGTAGGTGCCCGAGCCGGTGCTGCCCTGCACGTACCCCTCGGACCGGAGCTGGTCGAAGGCACTTACCACCGTTCCTCGCGAGAGGCCCTGCTGGCGCGCGAGGTCGCGGCTCGATGGCAGCCGACTGCCCGGTCTCAGCCGCCCGTCGAGGATCTCATCGCGCAACGCAGCACACAACCAGCGCGCCGGAGGCGTGTCGACGTCCCGTGGTGGAAGCGCGAGCGCGAGGGAGCTGGGCTGCTTCGGCATAATGGTCCATCGAGAATAGCGAAAATGGCTCTACGAGCTAGGCCACATAACGCCTACCATTGCGGTTGTCAAAGCGTTCCAGGCCACACCTTCGCCAGGGAGAGGTTATGCCGCTTCGCCAGATACTGGTCGCCACGATCGCCGGACTCGCCGCATGTCAGGACGGCTCGGCCGCGAAGACCGCCAACCTGGTACACGAGGCACGCGCCGCGGCCGTCCCCGCCCGCGGCCCGGCGCCATATGTCCACGCCCTGGAGCCGATGGACGGCTCACACCTAAAAGTCACTGTAGTCGAGGTACGGTACGGCCCGGGTGAGTCATCGAAGCCGCACAGTCATCCCTGCCCGGTCATCGGATACGTCATCGAGGGTGCCTATCGCACGCAGGTTCGCGGCGAGGCGGAGGTCGTGTACACGGCGGGCCAGAGCTTCTACGAGGCGGCGAACGGCGCGCATGTCGTGTCCGCCAACGCGAGCACCGACAAACCTGTGCGCTTCCTCGCGTACTTCACGTGTGACCGGGAGACGCCGCTCATGCTCCCCGTACGCGATTCCGCCCGTGCCACGCGGCCGTGAGCGCGTCATCGGCGAACAACCTAACGAGACTACGTCACTCTCATGCGACCACGATTCAACTACATCGAGGCGGCGCCAGGTGTCTACGACGCCATGGACGCCCTCGACCGTTATCTCGCTGCCTCCAGCCTCGACCGCCGGTTGCTGTACCTCGTGCAGCTTTGCGCGTCGCAGCTCAACGGATGCGCGTACTGCATCGACATGCACTGGAAGGATCTCCGCGCGCTCGATGAGACCGAGCAGCGGCTCTACTCACTGGATGCCTGGCGCGAGTCTCCGTACTACACCGATCGCGAGCGCGCAGCCCTGGCATGGCCGAGGCCGTGACGCTCGTCGCTGACGGCCGGGTGCCGGACGAAGTACACGCGTCGGTGAGGCCGCACTTCAGCGAGACCGAGCTCGCGGACCTGACGCTGGCCGTCGCGACCATCAATGCGTGGAATCGACTGGCGATCGCGGCGCGCCTGACGCCCGGCACGTATCAGCCCGCCGGGGTAGCGCTGGCAGCCTTCTGACCAACCACGACGCGCGTCCCCGGACTTCGAGGTCGACGAGAACTTCCACGTGGTGCCCAAGCCGGTCGACGCGCGGCCGTAGACGATGCGACTCCAGTCCGTTCAAGGGGTCAGAGTCGTTGAATCTCGCGGCGCTCTGACGCCTCGAGCTCCTTCAATTCAACGACTCTGACCCCTTGATCTCCGGTTCGCTCGGATCTCCGCGACGCGTGCCTTCACGAGGCGCCTAACGAGCGCCCACGTCCATCAGCTCGGCCAGCGGAAAGCGGTTCGTTCCCTTCGACATCTCGTAGCCATCCAGCTCGTCGCCGAGGGCGCGTCGGATCGACGCGCTCCTAGGTGAGATCGCGACTATTGTACGTCGAATGTCTTCGTCTTCGAGCTCGTTAGGCCACCGGCATCGCGCACGGTCACGGTCACGGTGCGCGGCCCGCCGTGCGCGTAGACCACTGTCACGACCGACCCGCTCGCCTGTGGATCGGGGAACTTGCCCAGATCCCAATCCGACGAGACGATGCCCTGGTCGTCTGTCGAAGTTCGAGCGTCGAGCGTGCAGGTGAAGTTCGCGCCACACGAGACCGTGAAATCCGCCACCGGCGGCTGGTTAGCCGGAGGCGAATCGGGCGGAGTCACTGTCACTGTCCGTGTCGTGGTATTCGTCAGGGCGCCTGCGTCACCGACCGTGAGCGAAACCGTGTATGTCCCACCGACGGCATACGTGTGCGACACCACGGCCTGGACGCCATTCAACGTCGCCCCGTCCCCGAAATTCCAGCTTTGCGTCGTAATGTCGATGTCGTCGCGCGATGCGTTGCTGTCGAATAGGCACGTCAGCCCGTTGCACGACGTAGTGAACGAGGCCGTCGGTGGCAGGTTCGGTCCGCCCACTTCGAAGGTTTGCGTCGTGGAGCTCGTCAATCCTGCGCCATCCGTCACGGTCAGCGTCACCGTGCGCGGTCCCTCGTTCGGGTAGGCGACGCCGACAATCGCGCCCGTGGCTATTGGATCCGGAAAGCGGCCGAGATCCCACACAAACGTCACAATCCCCACGTCGTCGCTCGATGACCGGCCATCGAGGATGCATACGAGACCCTCGCACGACACGGTGAAACGCGCGACCGGCGGCTGCTGGTCAGGCGTCGCGCCGATGAAGCCGGTGAAGAGAAGTCGATTGGGTGACCCGCTCCCGGCGTCTCCAACAACACCCGACGTCGCGTTGCCCGCGATCGCCGAGCCGACGTCGTCCGGCATCGCGTTAGGATTCACCTGGAGGTAGAGCGCCGCGGCACCTGCCACGTGCGGCGCCGACATCGAAGTCCCGCTCAGCGTCGCGCTCTCGGTATCGCTGCCGTTGAAGGCCGACAGGATGCCGACTCCTGGCGCAAAGAGATCCAGGCATGTGCCGACGTTCGAGAAAAACGCGCGCGCATCATCGCTGGGTGACGTCGCTCCCACTGTGAGTGCCTCGGCCACGCGCCCCGGAGATCCCAGGCATGCGTCGTCGCTGTCGTTCCCCGCGGCGAGAGAGTACACGACGCCGGCGGCTATCGAGCCGCGGACGGCATCATCGACTGCCGTCGATGCGCCGCCGCCGAGGCTCATGTTCGCCACGGCAGGGCTGACATGATTCGCCGTCACAAAGTCGACGCCGGCGATCACGCTCGAGGCCGTGCCAATGCCATTGCAATCAAGCACACGGACTGCGTGAAGCGCCACTTGTTTGGCGACGCCGTACGTCGCACCACCGACGGTTCCCGCCACGTGCGTGCCGTGACCGTTGCAGTCGTTGGTGCCATTGCCGTCGTCGATGGCGGTGAAAACACCGGTGGCGCGCCCGCCAAACTCCGAATGCGTCGTTCGGATCCCGGTATCGATGATGTACGCGTGCACGCCCGCTCCAGTCGCGGTGAACGTGTAGGTGCCGCTCAGTGGGAGGCCGACCTGATCGATGCGGTCCAATCCCAACGGCGGATCTGTCTGGGTGGTACGGATGGTCATCGGTGAGTCATGCTCGACGAGAATGACGTCGGCACGTCGGGCGATTGCCGCCGCTTCCCTGGCGGAGAAGTGGCCGGCGAATCCTCGCACTGCAGCATAGTAGCGGTGTGACAGCCGGCCGCCGTGCGCACGTGCGATTTCATCGGCGCGATTATCGACGTTCCTGGCGGATGTGGACAGCAGGACGATGTAGGAGTCGCTGTCGGCCGCAGCGAGGGCCGTTGTGCTTTGGCGGAATGAAGGGGCTACCGGTGTCGTCGTTACCGGATCTACCAGATCCTGGCACGCTGAAACCGACAGTACGACGAGCGCGATCGAGCGGAGCCAACGGTGCATCATGTATCTCGGACGAGGTGAGCGAACGAAGGTCGGACGATGATGTTCTCGAGACGCGACAGCGATGGACCGCTGACGAGCTCGTCGGTTCTTGTATCTTGGCGTGCCTTGGCCTAACGACATAGTAAACGGCAAGGGA
>JBKOYV010000409.1:0-20999 GCA_046725585.1 Gemmatimonadota bacterium
CGTCTATCCCTGGCGGCAATCACGACCGGTCCGGCTCAAGAGCGTGATCGCGGATAAACGCGGAGACTGCAACGGCCGCGGACCCACGCGGATCACTCCTCAGCCCTGAGATCTCCGCTCACAACGAGACGAGATTTTCAAGGGGTCAGAGCCCTTGAAACTCGAAGTCAAGGGCTCTGACCCCTTGAAATTCCAAGGGCTCTGACCCCTTGAAATTCCACGGCAGTGAGATCTCGTCTCGACGAGCATGATTTGAGAGAACGGCTTCGGGGCACTAGCGCGTCAGGCGGTGGATCAACTCGGTCACCTGCTCCCGACGCCGGCGGCTGACAGGGACGCGTGTGCCGTCCCGCAGAATCAGCACCGATTCCCCCGGCCCGGCCGAACGGATCTCCCGCACGCGGTCGAGCCTAACGATCGCCGACCGGTGCACGCGCACGAAGCAGTCGGGGTCCAGACGCTGCTCGAGCGAGGCGAGCGACTCGCGAATGAGATGCCGTCGGCCGCGCGCGTGGACCGCCGCGTAGTAGTCCTCGGCCTGGATCCAGTCGATCTCGTCCACGTCGAGCACCAGCTCACCAGTCATCGTCGGGACGAAGAGTCGCCGGGTCGGCAGGAGCGACGAGACCCGCGCCGAGATGTCGTCGCCTTCGACGCGAGCGTCACCGCGTCGATCGTGCGCCGCGAGCAGGTCGCCGATCCGTCGCGTCAGCTCCAGCGCCTCGGCGAAACGCATCCGCTCGCGCGCGCGGTCGAGCGCCACGGCGAACCGCGCTTCGTTCACCGGCTTCACGAGGTAGTCCAGCGCGTGTGTCTCGAACGCCCGGACGGCGAACTCGTCGTACGCCGTCACGAAGATGACGTACGGCATGCGCGCCGCGCCTCGCGCGCGCACGACCTCGAAGCCATCGAGCTGGGGCATCTGGACGTCCAGAAACACGAGGTCCGGGGCGAGCGTGTCGAGCGCGGCGAGCGTCTCACGGCCGTTGCGACACTCGCCGACGATCTCCACGTCATCGTTAGGCTCGAGGAGCTGCCGGATTCCTCGTCGCGCGAGGGGCTCGTCGTCGACTATGAGGGCTCGGATCACGTGCGGGAATCGGGAATCGGGGATCGGGAATCGGGAATCGGACTACGAAACGGCGACTCTTGCGACAGGGCCGCCGGCGTCCGCGGACAATCGACGGAATGGGATGGTTACCGTGGCGAGCGTGCCGCCCTCCGGCGCCGGACGAGCGCGGAGGTCGAGCCGCGCTCGCGAGCCATAGAGGGTCGTTAGGCGCTCCCGCATGTTCGCCAGCCCCAGGCCATTGCCGCGACCGTCGTGCCGGCCGGCGTGAGGGCCGGGGCCGTTGTCCGTCACGGAAAGCACGAGCGTGTCGCCGTCGCGCCGCGCCGAAAGTTCTACCGTGCCGCCGTCCGCCCGCTGCGCGATCCCGTGACGCAGCGCATTCTCGACGAGCGGCTGCAGCAGAAACTCCGGCACCGCGGCGTCCAGCAGCGCGTCGTTCACATCGAAGCGCACTGCGAGACGGTCCGAAAAGCGAACCTGCTCGATCGCCAGGTACCGCTCGACGAAGCGCATCTCGTCGGCGAGCGACACCTCGTGCGACTGGTCTCCGCGAAGCACCTGACGAAGGACATCACTCAGGAGGTCCAGCATGCGCGCGGCCGCCGCGGTATCGCGATCGCGCACGAGCACCGTGATCGCGTTGAGGCTGTTGAACAGGAAGTGGGGGTGCAACTGCATCCTGAGCGCGCCGAGTCGCGCCTCGGCCACCTGCGCCGCGAGGCGGGCGGTCTGCGCCTCCCGTTCCTTCGCTTCGACGAAGTACGCGAAGGCGTGCACGCAGCCCAGCGTCGTGAAGTACATGAACGTGCCCCACGGAATCGTCGTGAGGAGCCAGCCGGTGAGATGCTGCGTCTTCGTGATCTGTGTTGGTCCGATGCCGAGTGCCCAGCGCAGCGACGCGCCGGCGGTCGCCCAGCCGATACAGAGCAGCAGCGCACCTCCAACGTGCGCGAGCAGGTTCCTGCCGAGGATGGGTGGTCGCAGCGGATATCGGCGGGCGAGCCAGTATACGAGCGGCGTGAGCGCGCCGAGGATGAGCCACTCGTTCGCCTGCCAGAAGACCTCGGACCACGCGAGCGGCCGACCCGCGAGCACGCCCTGGACGTACGTGAGTGACCCATCGAGCACGGCCGGAACCACGCACGCAAGAGCGATGATCAACCAGAGTCGACCGATCTTCACTCCGGGAAGCTAAGAGTCGGTCGCCTCGCGGGGCGAGGCAGGCAGTAAACGGTGGCTCGGGTGCAGCCGCCGGTCGCAACTCGAGTCAAAGTCGGACGCTGCCGCCGACTCCTATCCCCTCACGTCCGAAGGCGCGATCGGGCGAAGTCCACCGCAGCGCCGATCATAGCCGGGTCCCTGAGGATGCGCTTGTGACCGAGCGATTGTGCCGGGACAAGGCGGCTGCCGCGCCATGCATCCCGCATCCGCTCAGCGAACTCGAACGGCACCTCACGATCCTTAGGGTCGTGGACGATGAGCGCCGGGACATCCGCCGACTGCGCCGCCACGAGCGCGTCGAGCGACTCCGTCGGCCTGCCCACTCGCTCCACGAGGTGACGGACCATCCCGTCCATACGCTCGGCCGGCAGACCGACGGCGCGAACGAACCGGTCGACGTAGTACGCCGGCCCTGGTGCTGGCGAGAACGGCACCGCAGCCCGAACCGGCAGCCCAAGCTCTGTGATCCCGAAGACGGCAGCGGCGCCACCGAACGAATGCCCGATAATGACCTCGGGATCACCGAGCGCGCCGGCAACCAATCGGATTGCGCCAAGGAACTCCACGAGGGAGCTCTCGCGTCCGGGCGACTCTCCATGTCCGGGCATGTCGAACGTGATTGCTCGCCAACCAGCCTGCGCGAACGCCGCGGCGAGAGGCAGCATGTCGGTCGAGGCGCCTCCCCATCCGTGGACGAGCATGGCGGGCGGTCCGTCGCCGATCATCGTGGCTGGGATGCGGAACCGACCATCCCGAAGCTCGATCGCGAACGTGCGCGTTTCTGGAATGAGGGCCGCTCGAGAAGCTGATTTGCCGCTCTTATGACGCGGTGGTGTCGCGAATATGCGAGCGGCCCTACGTTCGGCTGTATGCGGTGAAAAGCGTGACTCGATAGCGAACCACAGTTGGAGTGCTCGCATCTGAAACGGAACGGTCCGATCGGTCGTGCTATTTTTTCGGCCCGGAAACGCGTTAGGCGACACGGATGGATAAATGGCGGCGGGTGGGGATAGCTACTGCTGTGCGCGGGTCAGCCGGGCAGAGGACACGATCGAATCGAACGCCGCGACTGCTCGCGACTTCGCGTCGGGATCCCTGAAGAGTCGGGCCGAGTGGTAATAGCTCAGTACGATGCCGTAGACCTGGAACGCGAAGAGTCCTGGGTCGACGTCAGCGCGAAAGTGGCCGGCGTCGATCGTCAGCCGAACCGCCTTGGCGAGCGTCTCGAGCCATCGGCGCTGGTGGTCGACGAGCGCATCGCGCGCCGGACCCGGCCGGTCGTCGAGCTCCGCGGCCGCATGCATGAACACGCAGCCGCCTGGCAGGCTTTCATGCTGCTCCCACTCCAGCCAGTGATCGAACAAGGCGCGCAGCCTGGCCTCGCCGCGCGGTGCCGTCAGCGCAGGAGCTACGACGACTTCCGCGAACTTCTCGGCCGCCGCGTTCAGGACGTCGACCTGCAGTGTCTCCTTCGAGTCGAAGTGAGCGAACAACCCGCTCTTCGACATGCCCACGTCTGCGGCGACTTTACCGAGTGTGATGCCTTCGAGCCCGCCGACGCTGGCGGCGCGGAGTGCGGTCTCGACGATGCGACTCTTGGTTACGTTGCCCTTGGCCATTGGCGCAAATAGTACGACCGATCGGTCGTAAATGCAATGAGAACTTCAGGACGCGCGGTTTGCTTCGCCGGGGCCCTCCGAAGTTACCGTTCTCACCGTGTCGGACTATCGACTTGCCGCCGCCGGCCGAGAGGCCGACGAGGCGGAGTGGCTGAGCCTGCTAGAGCAACTCTACGACCCCACGACGCGCCGACGGCGCGCAGTGGTTCAGCCCGGCTGGCGATGTCTCGAGGTCGGCGCGGGACGGGGCTCGATGACGGTTTGGCTGGCCGAGCAGGTCGGTCCGACCGGGCACGTGGTCGCGACCGACGTCGACACCGGGTACCTGCAGCGGATTGACCTTCCCAATCTTGAGGTGCTCGAGCACAACATCCTCGAGGACTCGCTCGAAGCGCTGGGCCCGGGTTCGTTCGACCTGGTGTGTTCCCGCTTGATGCTGTTCCACCTCGTGGATAGCCAGGAGCACGCCATCAGGCAGATGACGGAATGCCTGCGCCCCGGTGGCTGGCTGATCGACGAGGACGCCGATTGGGGGACGGCCGCTCCAGTCGACCCCGCGCACCCGCTCTACGACGGCTACCAGCGGGGCTGGCGCTATGGGGACTGGTGGACCGTCCGCCGGTACGACAAGGCATTCGGGCGCAAGCTGCCGGCACTCTTCGAGCGCTGCGGCCTTCAGGACATCCGCCACGAAGCGGCCACGGAGGCGGTGCGCGGAGGGTCCGATTGGGCGCGGTGGTGGGCGGTGACGCTGGAGGTGATGAACGACCTCGGCGGCGGCGACGAATCCGACCGGCGCGAGGTGCAGGTGATGGCCACGGCGCTCGCCGATCCCACGGTGTGGTTCCTCCGGGAACTACTGCACGCCTGCTGGGGCAGGCGGCCCACCTAGCACATGGCATCGCGCGTGCTTTGGCTGTGACCAAGAAACTCCGTCTTGCGCGAGTACCGGCTGAGTCGTTAAGGTTGCTAACCATGTCGAACCGCGCCGCCGCCACCTTTTATTACTACTTTAGCTACTGGACACCCTCCGGGAGCTATAGGCGCGCGCGCACGAAGAAGTAGACGCGGATTACCGCAACAGCCTGCGACGAGCTCCCGAGAATCTCGGGGGCTCTTTTTGTTTTCGCCCAATTTGCCGAACAGAGGAGCCTCGCGATGCCGGACAACCGACTCACCGCTCGATCCACGCCGACTCAACCCGCGACGGCAGTCCACGTCGCCGGGGAAACGATCGGCGGGCCGGCGTTCGCGGTCATCGCCGGCCCATGTTCCGTCGAAGGACGCGACATGCTGCTGTCCTCCGCCGCGTCGGTCCGCGCATCCGGCGCCAGACTCCTGCGTGGTGGTGCGTTCAAGCCGCGCACTTCGCCGTATGCCTTCCGCGGGCTCGGGAGCGCAGCACTGGAGATGCTGGCAGAAGCGCGCGACGTCACCGGCATGCCGATCGTGACGGAGCTCATGGATGCGCGCGACATCGACGCGGTGGACGCGGTCGCCGACGTCATTCAGATCGGTGCGCGCAACATGCAGAACTTCTCGCTGCTGGCTGCAGTCGGGGAACGCAGGACACCGGTGCTGCTCAAGCGCGGCCTCTCGGCCACCGTGCACGAGCTGCTGCTCGCGGCGGAGCACGTGATGGCTCAGGGGAATACGCAGGTGATCCTCTGCGAGCGCGGCATTCGCACCTTCGAGACGTCCACGCGCAACACGCTCGACATCTCCGCGATCCCCGTCCTCAAGCAGGAGACGCATCTCCCGGTCATCGTGGATCCGAGTCACGCGGCGGGACGGGCTGACCTCGTTCCCGCCCTCGCCGCCGCCGCGGTCGCCGTGGGGGCCGACGGGTTGATCGTCGAAGTGCACCCCGATCCCGCGAACGCGCTCTCCGACGGGGCGCAGTCGCTCACGTTCGAGGCGTTCGCCGGCATGATGCGAACGATCGCGCCGCTCGCCGCGATGTGCGGGCGTCCGCTCGACGTTCCACTCTCCATCCCGCTCGACGCGTTCGCGGAGAGCGGCGCGCTTTCGGTCCTTCGGGTATGCGCATGATCGAGATGCGAGTCGCCACGCCCCCGCGCGTGACGTATCAGGGCGAGCCCGGCGCCTATGGCGAGATGGCGATCGCCCAGGAATGGCGGGGTGCCGCAACGGCGGTGGGCGCTCCGACGTTCGCCGACGCGATCGGGCTGCTCGGTCGCGGGCGAGTGGACTATGCGGTCATTCCGGTGTGGAACTCGACGATCGGGGAGATTCAGGACACGTCGACGCTGCTTGCGCATCACGCGTCTCGGCTCGATACCGTTTCGGAGCTGACGGTGCCTGTCGTTCATTGCCTCCTCGCGTTGCCCGGCGCGTCGCTCGCGACCATCCGGTACGTCGGCAGTCACCCGACGGCGCTCGCGCAGTGCCGGCGCCTGTTCACGAGTCGTCAGACGCTGCAGCCGTGCGTGGCGCACGACACCGCCGGCGCGGCCCGCGAGCTCGCCTCGTTAGGCAGGCGCGTGCGGCTCGAGTCGGCTCGGCAGGCCGCGACGCCGTGGTTCTCGCCGTATGCGCCCACGGAGTCGAGCTCGCTGGCGGTCATCGCCGCTGCGAGCGTCGCGACACTCTACGGGCTCGTCGTGATCACGGAAGGCGTGCAGGACAATCCGGCCAATGCCACTCGGTTCGTCGTGGTGAAGGCGAAGGACGGCTGGCGATGGTGACGTCTCGACTGGAGCATCCGATTCCCGTCCAGCCGCGGCTCAGGGGCGTGCGCGGCGCGGTCACGGTCGAAGCCGATACGCCCGCCGCGGTCGACGCCGCGGTGCACGAGCTGCTCGAGCGACTCATCGATGCGAACGGCATCGATCCGTGCGATCTCGTGAGCGCGATCTTCTCCGCCACCCCCGACCTTCGCAGCCGCAACCCCGCGACGTCCGCGCGCGCCCTTGGCTGGAGCGACGTCCCCCTCATGTGTGTGGCCGAGCTCGAAACGGATGGCATGCTCGAGCGGTGCGTGCGTGTACTGCTGCACGTCAGCGTGTGGGATGGACGTCGCCTAACGCCGGTTTATCTGGGCGACGCGGCGTGCCTGCGTCCGGACCTGCTGGCTGCCGGCTCGGGCGGGATCATGGGCGGAGCTCGATGACGCGGACGGCGGTGCGAATGGGCGAGCCCGTCTGAGGCGAGAACTTGCTGGTGTTGTTGTCGAGCCGACCGTACTGGCTGTTCGCGATGTAGTAGAAGCGTGATCCGACGATCGTCCCGGTAGTGGGCTGGACAACGACCGGACGGCCGCGCTCGAGCACCGCTCCCGTCGTGATGCGGCGTCCATCTGCCGACAGCGAGTACCTGACGACGCGCGCGAGCGACGGAATGCCCTGCACGCCCATGAGCGAGCCACGATACCAGTAGAGTCCATCGATCGACGCAGTGCTCACCGTGTCGGGCGAGGGTACGAGCGCGATGGACTTCGAGGCGACGTCCACGCGGGCTATACCCTGGAGAAACGCGACATAGAGGACCCGGCCGTCCGGAGCGGCCGTTATGCCGTTGGCCACGGAGTACTGGACCGGATCGGGCTGCAGGAAAAGCTCGAGCGTGTCCTGCGGCGATCCGAGGTGGTAGATAGACCCCCGTTCGGTGTCGGTGATGAACAGCGCTCCGTCCTCGGTCACCACGAAGTCGTTGAGGAGGTGTCCAGGCCGGCCGCCCTCCGGCACCCAGGTCTTCACGACGCGCCCGGATGCGAGGTCTGCAAGGAAGAGACGGGTAATGCTCGGTCGTTCGGCGGAATCGGCGTGTTGGGTCGAGTCGGGCGCCCACGTTGCGAACCACAATCGATTCCGTCGCTCGTCGACGTGCACGCCGACGACGCGGAGCATCTCGTCCGAATGCGGGACGATCGTCGTGGATGCTCCGTCGAGCGTGAAGGAGGCCACCGTTCGATGCGCGAGGCTTCCCATGAGGAACCGGCTGCGCACGCTGTCGTAGGCGATGCCTTCGGGGAGGAAGTCGGGGTCGGCGATCTCGAACGCAATCTTGCCATCGAGAATCGGCAGCGCGTTGGCAAGCAGCCGGTTCCGGGCGTCGGCATACGCTGGCCTTGCCTGGATGGGCCGGAACACCGAGTCCGCGTCAGGGTCGCGCGTGTCGCCCATGCGTCCGAGGCGACCGAGCCAGGCGATGGCCGAATCGGATGCGCCGGCGAGTGCAAAGGCGCGAGCCATGGCATAGACGACCGCGGGATGGCTCCGCGCGATCGCCACGACGGCCCGGACGTGCGACCCGTACTCGGCGACGTTTCCCGCGGACTCTGCCCGAGCGGCGAGGCGGGAATGGCAGAAGACGTCGCAGGGCGGCTGCTGGCTCCGGTGCGCCCATGCGAACGCGACGGCTGCCGCGACGGACAGGTGCGAACGACGTGGGATGAGTGGCATCGCGTTAAGGATGGCGAGCGATTGAGCTCCGTGTGGGCGCTGCCATCCTTGTGGATGGGCAGCCCACTTTCGGGAGGCCTTGGCGAGTTTTGAGTATCCAGTATTGAGTAGTCAGTTTCCAGTCGCAGGGATCTCTCATCGACGGACTGGTTACTGAAAACTCAAGACTGGTTACTCAGAACTCGTTCAGGGCTCCGGTCCTCGACCCATCCACGTCCGCCGATGCCCGCGAAACACGGGACTCAATCGCTCGCCGCGTTTCCGACCGCCTTTCGCTAGACCGTTGCGAGCGATTCGTGCTCCACCCTGGTGCCTAACGCGGAAAGGAACTTCGAGATCCACTTCGGGTGTGCTGGCCACGCGGGCGCGGTGACGAAGATGCCGTCGCTGACCGCCTCGTCGATCCCGATATCGGCGTAGACCGCACCGGCGAGCTGGACTTCCGGACTCACGGCCGGGTAGCAGCTGATCCGTTTGCCGTCGATCACTTTGGCGGCGGCGAGGATCTGGGGGCCGTGGCAGATCGCGGCGACGGGTTTCTTCTGCTTGACGAACGCTCGCACGATCTGGAGGACGCGCTGGTCGAGGCGGAGGTATTCCGGTGCGCGGCCGCCGGGAATGCACAACGCGTCGTACTCCGATTCATCGACGTCGTCGAACGTGGCGTTGAGCGTGAAGTTGTGACCGCGTTTCTCGCTGTAGGTCTGGTCGCCCTCGAAATCGTGGATGGCGGTGCGCACCAGCTGGCCCGCGCGTTTGCCGGGGCAGACGGCGTGAACCGCGTGGCCGACGGCTTGGAGCGCCTGGAACGGGACCATGACTTCGTAGTCCTCGACGAAGTCACCGACGATCATCAGGATCTTCTTCGACACAGTGGCACCTCCGGGCGAAACGTTCAGGCTCGTCACGACGATCTGGATTTGTGGTGTGCGTGGCGCCGAGACAAGTGCCCACAAGTGCCTACTGCGGCGGGTGTCAGCGCCGGCGCGCGGTGATCAGCGCCTGGATCTCGTCGGGGCGTGGGTTGATGAAGTCCAGCCGAACTCGGCCGTCTGGCATTGCGCTCACCGTCGCCGGAATCGTGCTGTTCGTGAGCACCCAACCCGCCGGAAGCACGACCGCGTTCGCCGGCCGGCCGAACCCGCGATCCCAAACCAGCTCATCGCCGACGAGCTTGTAGCGCGCCGTGTCGGTGTACGTCTCGAACATCCGAAGACGAATCGACTGGCCGGGCTTCACGGCGGGGAACCGAAAGACGACGACCTCCGTCGTCGGCGTGACGTTGTCGACTTCGAGCCCGGCCTTCGTGATGGCATCGCCGACAACGACCTCGTGGGCTAACATCTCGCCCGTGTCGAGGTTGCGGGCCGAGGGCTTCGAGACCGTGCTGCCGGCGCGAACGACGTTCAAGTACGTGCTGGTACCCGGACGTGATTCGGTGTAGTCGTGGTACAGGTCGAACGCGTGTGACTCGGGCTGCTGGAGGAAGTAGACGATCTCACGGTTCTGGTACGCGCGCTCCTCGAGGCGGGCCGGGGCGACGCTGGACCGCTTTGCCGTCTGCGTCGCGGTCCTCCGCGCGCGGAGCACGAGCGGTGCCTCGGCAGGGGTGGCGTTCCAGAACGAGATCTTGATCCGGCCGTCGGCTTCCTGCAGGACCTGCGACGGGTAGTTGCAGGCGACGAGCTCGTACCCGTTAGGCAGCACGACCGCGTTACGCTTGATGCCGAGTGGCCGGTTGAACACGAGGTCATCGCCCTCGACGTAGTAGCTCTTTGCGTCTTCGTACGTCTTGTCGATGAGGACACGGGCCTCCCCGCCATCGGGCGGGACAGGGCGCGCGAGCGTGACGCGGATGTACTCCTGCGTCGAGTCCGCGCCGCGCACGCCTCCGGCTTTCGCCACCGTGCCGTTCACGACGTCGAACGTGAGCGGCGCGCCGGTGGCGCGGTCGGTCACGCGCTCATCGCTGGCAACGCTCCCTTTCCGTATGGGATTGAAGTAGTAGCGCCCGCCCGGTGTGGTGGCGGTGACCTCGTAGATGATGCGGAACTTGGCCGAGCCAGGGGCGAGGAGCTCGTAGCGCGTGTACGCGTCGGCTTCCGTCTGCCGCGGTGGTTCCGAGGCCTGCGCGTAGAGCGTCGCCGTGGCGAGGAGCAGGGCTGGCGTCGAGCCCAACGCTGCCAGACGCATGGTGGACTCCGTCGTTGAGGTTCGTGCGAGCTGCGAGGCGACTTTGACCGGATCCGGGAGTCGGCCCCGGCCTCCGCTACCGGCGTTTACCCGATCACTGTCCGAGCGAGCCGGTGCACTGCTTCAGGCATTTCACGGTGAACAGCCCCGGGTCGGCCGTGAAGCCGACTCCCGAGAGGCGCCGTGAGCCGGTCGTCGCCACGAAGGCGCTGTCACTCGAAAGCTGGTTCTTCGTGACGTCGTAACGCACCGTCGTCCCTTCGAGACGACGCCGCGACGTGTCGGAGACGATCGTGACCGGGCCGTGCGTGTCGAGCAACGCGTGGCCGACCCGGTAGGTACCGGTCTGTGCCGTGAGCATCCCGAGCGGCCTGCCTAACGTGCTCGTGAACACCGCATGCACGCCACGGAACTCGAATCGCGTGGCGGCATCGAAGCTCGACACGGTGTCGCCCGACACCTCGCCGCGACGCGTCCCATTCGCCGCCAGCACTGACCGCGCACCGAACATGACCTGCTCGGCCGAGTCTTCCGGGGTTTCCGTGCGCGTGTTGGCGGAAACCTGCGGCGTGTTGCACCCCGCCGCGAACGCTCCCGCGGCGAGACCGATGGCGGCCCTAACGACGATGATAGCCCGTGTCATGAATGGAGGTGCGGCCGCCCGTGTGTCGATCCTGTGGTGAATTCCGGATACCCAACAATATTATTCGTCCCCCGTCCGTGCCGCCTCGTTCCAGCCATGTCCAACCACGACGAGCACCATCGCCGACTCGAGCGGATGTACCTGGCCGCACCGGCCAACGAATACTTCCGGCCCGAGATCCGGATCGGCGAAGGCCGCGCGGAAGTCCGCCTGGCCGTGCGACCCGATTTCTTCCACGCCGCGAGCGCCGTGCATGGCAGCGTCTACTTCAAACTTCTAGACGACGCGACCTTCTTCGCGGCAAGCTCGCTCGTCGACGACGTGTTCGTGCTCACAGCGTCGTTCAACATCTATTTTCTCCGGCCGATCTCATCGGGCACCATGATTGCTCGCGGCACCGTTGTGAGCCGGACGAACCGGCTCCTCGTCGGTGAGGGAGTGCTCGTGGATAGTGACGATCGAGAGATCGCCCGCGGCAGCGGCACCTTCATGCCGAGCCGGGTTTCACTCGATGAACGGCTGGGGTATCGCTGAACAGCCACAGGTAATTGGCCTGATTATCGGTAAGCAGTAACCAACCAATTACCTGCTCAGGTTTTGCTGAACTCCAGCACGGAGTCCATGACGCGCTGAACCTGCTCGATCTCGTCGCCGATGACGGTGTGTCCCATGCCCGGGTAGAGCTTGCGCGTCACAGCGGCGCCGAGCCGGCGGAAGACCGCCTCGCTCTCCAGAACGCGCTCGGCAGGGATATGCGGATCCACGTCGCTGCAGCCCAGGAAAACCGGCACCCCGTCCAGGGGCACCGTCACGTCGTCCCACGACGTGCCGGGCGGCCCGATGAGACCGCCGCTCAGCACCATGACGCCGCCGTAGCGCCGCGGGTGGCGGATCGAGAACTCCGACGTTAGGCACGCGCCCTGGGAAAACCCCAGCAGCATGATCCGGTGCGGCGCGAACCCCGACGTCATGAGGTCGTTCACCAGCGACTCGATCACGAACAGGCCCGACGAGATGCCCGGTTCGTTCGACTCGCGCGGAGCCATGAAGCTGAATGGATACCACGTTCCGCCCGCTGCCGCGGGAGCAACGTACATGAACTCGGGCCGATCGAGGACGGGAGCGAGATCCAGAATGTTCGCCGGTGCGGCGTTGCGCCCGTGAATCATGATCATCGCCGCCTGGGCGATGTCGGGCAATGCCCCCGTGCGCAGGATCGGTTGACCAGCGTGTGGCTTCATTGGTATGATCCGTACGGTCAGTAGCGAACGTTAGGCAGCTGCGCTTCGATCTCGGCCCGGTGTGGCTCCTCCCACGGAGGCAGCTTGAGCCCGCGTCCAAGCTCGGGAACCGGCTCATCGACAGGGAAACCCGGACGCATGGTGGCGATCTCGAACAGCACGCCATTCGGCTCGCGGAAGTAGATCGACTTGAAGTACTGACGGTCGCGAACCTCCGTGACGTTCGCCCGACCGACGAGCTCCTCGCGGATCTTGCGCTGATCGTCGTCGCTGCCGATCGCCATCGCGACGTGGTGCACGGTACCGAGCCCGTTCTTCGCCCACGCGGCATCACCGGCGTGCAGGATGTCCATGCTCTTGCCGGGGCCGTCACCATTCACGGCGACGCGAATGCGGCCCTCCATCTCGTTGACCACCTCGAAACCGAGCATCTCGCGCATGAAGTCGACGGTCCGCCGTGGATCGCGGACCTCGAGCGACACGCTGTGCAGCCCGCGGACCGCCGACTTGGCGTCCATGCCGCCTGTGGTCCACGGAGTACGGGTATCCGCATCGGTCGCAATGAGCTCGATGACCAATCCGGACGGATCGGTCACGACGATCGACTCTTCACCGAACCGCGGCGCGGCATCGGTCGCCGTGTAGCCGCGCTCGCGGAGTCGTTTCTTCCACGTATCGAGCGACCCGGCGGGAACCGAGAACGACGTGACGGTGATCTGTCCGGCTCCCTTCGTCCCGACGGGAACTCCTCTGCCTTTGTAAGGGAACGTGGTCCAGATCGTTCCGGGGTGGCCGACCTCGTCGCCATAATAGAAGTGGTAGACGAAGTGGTTGTCGAAGTTCACGGTCTTTTTCACGAGACGGAGACCGAGGGTGTCGACGCTGAAATCGAGGTCAGCCTGGGCATCGTCGACCGTCGCCGTCACGTGGTGCAGGCCAAGAATCGGAGAGCTCATACGTTTGATGTAGCGTCCTCCACAGGGAGGACACAAGTCACGACACGAGGCAGGATTTCGCCATGACCACCGCGCTGTTGGATCGAACCGAAGCGGCCGAGTACTACTACACGTACATCGACCAGGTACCGAAGGGCGAGGACATTCGCCGCATCCTCGACGTGCAGCTCGGCGAGACGCTCTCGGCGCTTCGCGGGATCACCGAGAGCAAGTCGCTCCACCGGTATGCGCCGGACAAGTGGAGCATCCGCCAGGTCGTCGGACACCTCAACGATACGGAGCGATTGTTCGTGTTCCGTGCGATGTGGTTTGCGCGCAGCCTCGGAAGTGAGCTGCCGAGCTTCGACCAGGAGGTGGCGATGGCCGCGGTGCGGTTCGACGACCGGCTGCTGAGCGACCTGGTGGACGAGTTCCGCGCGATCCGGGAGTCGACGGTGCGTTTCTTCCGCGGGTTGCCCGATGACGCGTGGGCAAAACGGGGGATCGCGAGCGGGAAGCCGTTCACGGTTCGCGCGCTGGCGCACATCGCGGCGGGGCACGTGGCGCATCACATGCGAATACTTCGCGAACGGTACCTCTGACCGACGTTCAGGGCGAAGGTCATTGGGTTTGGCGGATCGAGCGGATCAAACTGGCGAGAACGTGCACCCGATCGAACACCTGTACCGGACGGTCGAGCGAACGCCTAACGCGACAGCGATCGCGGGACCCGGAGAGCCGTTGAGCTATCGCCGGCTGCTCACAGCCGTCCACGCGCTCGCGGCGGCGTTTCAGTCGCTCGACCCGCACCCGGGCAGCCGCGTCGGCATCTGCGCGCGCAACACCGTCGAGCATCTCATCGCGCTGCTCGCCACATATGCGGCGGGCAAGGTGTGGGTGCCGCTCAACCCGACCAACAGTCGCGCCGACCTCGACCGAATGATCGACGCCACTCGGCCGACGTTGTTCGTGGCCGACGAGTCGTGTCTCGACGGCTTCTCACACACCGGCGCGCCGATCGTCCTCGGCAAAACGACCGGCGCTCCGGCGGAGATGCACAGCGTGCGCGAACTGGTTGCCGAGTGGGGCGGCCGTCGTCCAGCCGTGGTCGCACGAGACGACGGCGACGCGCAGATCATCAAGTTCAGTGGCGGAAGCACCGGCGCGCCGAAGCCGGTCGTGCAGTCGCTGCGCTGCGTGAACGCCCAGGTCAAGGGAATACTTTCCTGCTTCGAGCTCGACGCGACCGACGTCAACCTCGTTGCCGCGCCGCTCACGCACGGCGCGTCGTGTTTCGTGCTTCCGATCCTGGCGGTGGGCGGCCGGCACGTCATGCTCGAAGAGCCGAAGCCCCGCCGCGTGCTCGACGCGATCGAGACGCACGGCGTGACGACGATGTACGCGCCGCCGACGTTGATCTACAGCATGCTCGGAGACCCCATCGCCACCACGCGCGACTACAGCAGCATCCGCCACCTGATCTACTCCGCGGCGCCCATGCGCCCGGACCAGATCCGCGACGCCCAGCGCGTGTTCGGCCCGGTGATCGAAACCGCCTACGGTCAGGTGGAAGCGCCGCAGATCATCACCGCCATGCGGGCGCGAGAGCTCGAGCACGACGAGAACCTGACGTCGATCGGCAGGCCTTCCCCGGTGGCCGAGGTGGCGATCATGGGCCCGAGCGGCGATCTGCTGCCTAACGGGGAGACCGGGGAGATCGTCGTGCGGGGGCCCCTCGTGATGAGCGGCTACCTCGACCGACCCGACCTGACGGCCCAGACGATCGTCGACGGCTGGCTCCATACCGGCGATCTCGGCACGATCGACGATCGGGGCTACGTTTACATTCGCGGTCGACTGCGTGAGCTGATCAACACCGGCGGGTTCAAGGTCTTCCCGGGCGACGTGGAAGCGGTGCTCGCGAAGCACTCCGCGGTCGCCGAGTGCAGCGTGTTCGGCGTGCCTGACGAGAAGTGGGGAGAAGCCGTGCACGCGGCCGTCCGTCTCGCGGATGGTGCCGCGGAAAGCGCCGCGGAGCTCATCGCATTCGTGAAAGCCGAGCTTGGGTCCGTGAAAGCGCCCAAGGCGATTCACTTCGTGGCGGAGCTTCCAAGGAATGCGGCAGGGAAGGTGAGCCGCGCCGCGGTGCGCAGCATGCTGGGCATCTGATTCTCAGGGCTTCTTCGCTCTCCTTCGTGCCCAGTACGTCCTCGGTTCGTCCGAACAGGCGAATCGTCCCGTCGGGATAGATGGCGTACACGAACGCCTGCGTCGGGATGTACTCGGGCACACGCGGCTGGCGGACGAGGACGTGGAAGACGTCGGTGTCCTCCGGAATGTCATCGAGAACGGCGGCGTGCATCCCCGCTTCGTACTTCTGGTACGGTTCCGCGCGCAGAAAACTCCGTCAGCGCGTTATGCAGCTGGCGCTTTGCCACTAGCGTGCGTCCATCCGCGGTGAAATGGTAGCGCACGTCCGCACCCAGCGGGAAGACGCCGTCCTGACCCTGAGCCGGCATGAGATACACGTAGAGACTCCCGTCGCTCCGCTCGAGCACCGCCACGTTGTAGGGGCGGTCGCGCTTGCCGAAGTCCTTCCTCGCCGAGTCGATGGCGTGTGTTGCGCGAACGTAGTAGCCGGTGTCCGCACGCGGTGGGGTGATGACGTTGACGTCGAACCGATCGTGATTCTCTTTCGCTTGAACAACGTCGTACGCCGTGAAGAACGTGTCGCGGGCGGCGTTCATTCGCCCGAATGCGACGGCCCAGCTCCCGTTGGTGCGTTCCGCGACGTAGCCGGTGACGGTGCCGGTTGGCGGGCGCCGAGCCATGATGCTGTCCGTCGCGACCCACGCGGCTGCGTCGTGTTCAGCGAGCATTCGTCCGCGCTCGGTGATCGCGACGAGCGAGTCCGGCGTTGGAGGCGCCTTCTTCGGGCCGTTCGGCGTCTGCGCGATTGCCACGCCTCCGGAGGCCAGCACGGCCGCCGCGATCACGCTGGCTATTCGTAGCAGGTCGAGCACGATGTCCTCCAATGTCTTGGTCTAACAGGAGACGACCACGGCTTGCTGTCGGACACAGCGATAGAACGATGCCTTCGGAGTCTGACCCCGCTCGAATCGTTCTGTCGCACGTCCAACCTTTTTCGGGCTGCCCCTGTCCTACCTTCAGATGATCTGAAGGAGATCGAGATCTATGGCCGGCGAGCCCGGAGAACTGCTGCACGGCACCCTCGAGATGATGGTGCTCAAGACCCTCTCCCTCGAGCCCATGCACGGATGGGGGATCGCGCAGCGCATCCAGCAGATGTCGAAGGACGTCTTTCTCGTGACGCAGGGGTCGCTCTACCCCGCGCTCATCCGGATGAAGCGCAGGGGGTGGGTCACGACGTCGTGGCGCGTCACGGAAAACAGTCGCCGCGCGCGGTACTACGAGCTCACCGCCGCCGGCCGGCGACAGCTTGGGCTCGAGCAGGCGTCGTGGCAGCGCATGTCGGCGGCGGTGGACTGGGTCATGAACGCACGACTCGTTGGAGATGGAGGACGACCATGAGCATGTTGACCGATATCGTCGAGCGGGTGCGGTCCATCATCTTCCGACGGCGTGACGAACGTGAGCTCGCCGAAGAGCTCGCGTTCCACGCGACGATGGAAGCGGAGCAGCTCGAGCGACGCGGACTGAGCCCCGGTGAGGCGCGCCGCCAGAGCGCCCTCGCGCTCGGCGGCGTGGAGCGGGTGAAGGATGACGTCCGCGATGCGCGCGGGACGCGATTCCTCCACGACGGCCAGCGCGACTTCGCCTTCGCGCTCCGCACGCTCGCGCGAAATCCTGGTTTCGCCATCGTCGCGATCCTGACGTTGGCCGTGGGCATCGGCGGGACGACCGCGGTATTCAGCGCGGTGGACGCCGTGCTGCTCCAGCCATTGCCGTACCAGCAGCCCGGGCAACTCGTTAGGCTCTATTACACGGATGTCCGGCGGAAGGTCGACCGTGGCGTCGTGACCCCGGTGCACTTTCTCGACTACCGCCAGAGCATGTCGTCGTTCGCCTCGATCGCGGCGGTCTTCCTGTACGACGAGACGGGCGCGGACATCGGCACCGGCGACGACGTCAGGCGGATCCGCGTCCTGCCGGTCAGCGCCGACTACTTCGACGTCGTGCGCGTGCAGCCGTCGATCGGCCGCCCGTTCGGTCGAGACGAGGAGACCGGCGCGCCGGTGGTCGTCCTCAGCCACGCCCTGTGGAAGGAACGGTTTGGAGGAAGAACGAGCGCCGTCGGCCAGCCGCTCACGATGAACGGCCGATCGTATGCGGTCGCGGGCGTGATGCCCGACGGATTCGTCGACCCGATTGCCGGGTCCGTCGACGCGTGGGTGCCAATGGACCTCGGGCCGGGCCGTAATCTCGACAACGTCGACAACCACTATCTCTCGGTGATCGCGCGCCTTCGCCCGGATGCGACGATCGCGCGCGCGCAGGGAGAGCTCGACCGTTTGAGCGAGACGTTGGCCGCGCGGTACCCGGACGCTCGGTACGCGGGGGCGCGGCTCGATCCGCTCAAGGAGGACATCGTCGGCGAATCGAGCAAGCCGCTTCAGATCATGCTCGGTGCGGTCGCGCTGGTGCTCGTGCTCATCTGCGTCAACCTCGCGAACCTGCTTCTCGTGCGGGGCTCGGACCGCGAGCGCGAGTTCGCGTTACGTTCCGCCCTGGGTGCGGAACGTCGGCGCCTCGTCAGGCAGACACTCATCGAGAGCCTGACGCTGGCGCTCGCCGGTGATCTTGCCGGAATCGTCGTAGCCCATTTCGCGATGATGGCGATCGTCGCGATCGGAGCGGGCTCCATCCCTCGGTTGTCGGCGCTCACGCTCGAGCCTCGGCTGCTCGTGTTCTCGCTGGTGATCGCATCGCTCAGCGCAGTCGGGTTCGGCCTCGCGCCCGCACTTCGAGCCGCGAAGACGCAGCCCGGCGACATCCTGCGCGAGCAGAGTCGCTCGGCCACGAGCGGTGGAGTGCAGATGCGACTGCGACAGTGGCTGGTCGTGTCGCAGGTCGCGCTCGCGTTCGTGCTGCTCGTCGGAGCCGGGCTCCTCATCGCGAGCTTCCAGCGAATTCGTCAGGTCCCGCTGGGCGTGAGGCCCGAGGGTGTGCTGACGTTCGAACTGCATCTCCCCGACGCGCGGTACGACTCGACGGCGCGCGCGCGCTTCTACGAAACCGTGGCCGAACGGATCGCGGCGCTGCCGGGTGTTGCCTCGGCGGGCGGGGTGTCCAAGCTGCCGGGAACGGGCGACTACAATATGTGGGGGACGCGAGCCGTCACGGGGCCCCTCGCCAACACGGAGCGGGCGGGAATGCCCGGGCAGAACCGGGTCGTGTCGGGTCGGTACTTCGAGGTGGTCGGCATCCCTCTGCTCGACGGCCGGTTGTTCGACGAACGCGACGACGCGACGGTGCCGCGGCGGGTGATCGTGAGCCGTACGGTGGCGGACCGTCTGTTTCCTGGCGTGCGAGCGGTGGGCCAGCGCCTAACGACCGGCGGCGGTGACCGGGAGATCATCGGCGTCGTCGCCGATGTGGCGCTGGACCCGCAGGGTCGGTCCGGCGGTTACGTGTATCACCCGCATCGCCAATTCGCGGCCGATCGGAACTGGTCGCTCATCCAGGTGGTGCGCGCCGCCGGTTCCCTGGAGCAACTGCAGGGCGAGGTACGGCGCGTGATCGCGTCGCTCGATCCACAGCTCGTGATGTTCAAGCCCATGCCGCTCACCGATGCGATCGGTCGTGGGGAGGCCCAGCGCGTGTTCACGCTGCGGCTCCTGACGACGTTCGCCGCCGTGGCGCTCGGTCTCGCTGCGCTCGGGTTGTTCGGCGTGCTGTCGTACGGTGTGCGGCTGCGGCGTCGGGAGTTCGGCATTCGCATGGCGCTTGGTGCGAATGGCGGGTCGATCCGGCGGATGGTGCTGCGCGAAGGAATGGTGGTGACCGCCATCGGTGTGACGATCGGAGTGCTGGGCGCCGTGGCCCTCTCGCGCGTGCTGGCGTCGCTGGTGTTCGGGATCAGCGCGCTCGATCCGCGAGTGTTGGCGGGCGCCGCGGCGTTCATGACGCTCGTGGGGGCTCTTGCGGCGTACCTGCCCGCTCACCGCGCTACTTCGGTCGAGCCGAGCTCCGTGTTACAGTAGGTGCCGGGACATTCATCCGGACCGAGGTGAAAACGCGATGACGTCGACGTCAGCATGGCTTCCATGGGCACTCGGGTCGGCGGTCTTTGCCGCCCTCACGGCGATCTTCGCGAAGATCGGGCTCGAGGGGATCGACTCCGACTTCGCCACACTCGTGCGAACGGTCGTGATCGTGGCGGTGCTCGGCGGGTTCGTCGCGGCGACGGGGAAGTGGCGGAACCCGCTCGCATTGCCATCGAAGTCGGTCACCTTTCTCGTGCTGTCGGCGTTCGCCACCGGAGCGTCGTGGGTGTGCTACTTTCGCGCGCTGAAGGTCGGCGAGGCAGCGAAGGTCGCGCCGGTGGACAAGCTGAGCGTGGTCCTCGTGGCGGTGTTCGCCTTCGTGTTTCTCGGCGAACGACCCGCGCCGCGCGAGTGGTTAGGCATCGGGCTCGTCGCGCTCGGAGTGCTGGTGCTGAGCCTTCGGCGTTGATCGACGGACATGGAGTGACTCGGCGCGCGGAATCCAGCGCGGGACCGCGCGCTTGTACTCGAGGTACGGCTCACCGAACCGTCGCTCGAGCCCTGGCTCCTCGACCAGCAGGAAATGCACGTGGTTCAGCGCGATGAACGTCAGCGCCCAGAGCCCGAGGCGCCACGAGCCCGTCGCGAGCGCCTCGCCGGTGAGTATCGTGCAGACTCCCGTGATCATCGGGTTCCGCGTGTAGCGGTATGGCCCGACCGCCACGAGGTTGGAGGTCGGGTCCCACGGGGCGAGCGTGCCCTTGCCAATGCGAACGAACAGGCTGATGCACCACGTCACGAGGGCGAGGCCGGCGAGGATCAGCACCCCGCCTAACGTTCGCGGGGCCCAGGTCCAGGCTTCGGCAGCCCAGCGCGAGTCGGCGTTTGCGAACGCCCGCAGGATCCAGCGCGGAATGACGATGGTGACCACCGTCGGGAGCAGCAGGATCGCGAGCAGGTGACGCAGGATCGTCAGCATCGGTCGGCCTCGCGGAATGGAACGCGCGAACTATGTGACGCGTGTGCCGATCCACCAGGTGGTGCCGCCAGCGTCCTTCACCCCACCGCGCTTGTCCTCGTCACCCTTCTGTTCCGGCGGGCGCACGGACGTCGCACCCGACTCCAGCGCCTTCCTGTACGTCGCATCGACATCCGGCACGTAGACGTGCACGTGCGCCGGAACCGGCGGGTAGGCCGGTCCGCTGTCGCCCAGCATGATCACGGTGTCATCGATTCGCACCTCGGCGTGCATGATGCCGCCGTCGGGCGCATCGAAGCGGCGCAGCTCCCGGCCGCCGAACGCCTGCTCGAGGAATCGAATGGTGCGCTCGGCGCCATCCACGATCAGGTAGGGTGCGACACTGGTGTACCCTTCGGGCTTGTAAACTCCGGCCATCGGTCAGTTCTCCCCTGAGGGTCCGCCCGAGCAAAGGGCAGGGTGATGTCATCTCGCGAAATTGGCG
>JBKOYV010000031.1:0-16548 GCA_046725585.1 Gemmatimonadota bacterium
CAGGCCGCGTTTCCCGCCTGGTCACCCGACGGGAAGCGGATCGCGTTCGTCAGTCTGAGCGGCGATGACGGCTATCATGAGCTCCAGGTCATGGGCGCGGATGGCTCGGGCGTCGAGTCGATCACCGTGCGCGATGAGGGCAGCATATTCCGGCCGACCTGGTCGCCCGACGGCCGGCGGATCGCGTTCTCGAAATGCTTGTCTGGGTGCAACATCTTCACCGTGAGCCCGGATGGAACGGGGCTCGTGCAGCTCACGACGGTGCGCAATGCAGAGGGACCGTCATGGTCACCGGACGGGACCCTCATTGCCTTCACGCTGTCGCGTTTCTCATCGGACACGTATGATCCGTCGGTCGCGTACGTCGCGGCGGACAGCGGCGGCGACCCGGTCATCGTCTCTCCAGGTCACAGCCCAGCATGGCGCCCCTGAGCGGCGCGACGTCGGGCCGGCCACCTTCAGTACTTCATCCACGCCCACAAGGTCTCGTTCACGTTCAGCACGGTGATCCCTGGACGCATGGCGAGGGTCAAAGGCGTTCGGCTTACGTCCCTAACGTCGCTTCCATCGAAGCGCATGGTATACACGCCATTCGTGCCATCGCGTGAGCTCGTGAAGGCGATGCGCTTTCCGTCCGGTGACCATCGCGGGAGGAAGTCATAGTAATCGCCGCGGCTGACGCGAGTCGCGTGGGTTCCGTCGACGTCCATGACGAAGATCTGCTCGCGGCGCCCTGGATCGATACGCGTGAACACGATTCTGCGTCCGTCTGGCGAGACGCCCCCTAGGCCCTTGTATCGTGTCGGCGTATTCGTCAATCGCTTCTCGCCGCCCCGGCGCAGGTCCCACAGATAGATATCGATACCTCTCCGGTATATGATGAAATCACCCGTGGGAGAGGGCGCGGCGTCGCCGCCGGACGTCAACCGGGTGAGTCCGGTTCCGTCGAGGTTGACGCGATAGATCGTTCCCACACCTGCACTGTCTCTGCCAAAGACGATCTGGTTGCCAAGCGCCACGGGTTGGTAGTCCCCCCATCCGGACGGCGGGGCCGTCACCTGTGTCAAGCCGGTGCCGTCGGCGTTGATCATGTAGATGCCACGAACGCCGCTGACACGGCTGACGAGCACCCGCTCATCGGGCGCCCACGCTGGCGCGGTCATGGTTTCAGTGCTGTCGGTGATCCGGCGCTCGTCGGTTCCGTTCTCGTTGACCATGAAGACGGTGCCGGGCGGCCTAACGAATAGCAGCTTGCGGCGTGGCGGATCACCAGAAGCGCCGGTAACCGATCGGACCAAGCGTTGGTTCGCTCGCACCGGCGTCCCGTCGTCGCCGCGTCGGGTTTCGGCGAGCCGCTGGCGGATGACCAGTGCGTCCTGAAAGCGAGTGAAGGCGCTGTCGTGCTCCCGCAGCTTCATATGGATGCGGCCGACCGCGTCGAGCAGTCGCGCCCGACGTTCCGGTTGCGCCGAACGCGCTCGCGCCTCGGTCAGCCCACGCTGCAGTAGTCGGCGCGCAGCGACCGTGTCGGTAAGCCTTTCGGCGGCGGAACTGACGGCGAGCAATTCACGCTCGACGCCGGTCATCGAGTCCGCTATGGCAGCTCTCGACGTCATCACCGCCAGAACGCGCCGCGTCCGCGCCCGCTCGATGCCAGCCGTCGTTAGGGACGCAATGAGCACCAGCGCGGTACCCGCCGCCGCCGCAACCCTGAGCCGGTTCCGGACGACGAATCGCCGAGCGCGATACCCTAACGTCTGCCGGCGCGCCTGCACTGGGTGGCCCCTCAGATAGCGCCGGATGTCGTCCGCGAGTTCGCGCGCCGAAGCGTACCGCTCGGCGGGATCCTTCCGCAGCGCCTTCGACACGACCGCGTCGAGATCCGCCGGGAACGCGCTACCCAGAGGGTCGTGCTCCTCTGTCAACACGGCTGCCTGGAGCTTCGGCAGCGTCGCGGCGTGGCGCCCGAATGGCGTGCGGTCTGTAAGGAGCGTATACAGCACCGCGCCGAGTTGATACACGTCGGTACGCGGCGTGATCGCCGCCCCGAGAATCTGCTCGGGCGCGGCGTACTCCGGTGTCATCCAGCGGTACGTCGTCAGCGTCGCCGGCGTTCCCCCAGGCTGATCCTGTTCCAGCAGCTTCGCCAGCCCGAAGTCCAGCAGCTTCACCGCGCCGTCCGCTGTGACGAGAATGTTGGAGGGCTTGAGGTCCCGGTGCACAACGGCGTTCCGATGCGCGTATTCCACCGCGTCGGTGATCGTGAGGAAGAGATCGAGCCGCTGTCTCGTCGTGAGCGCGCGAGTCTGGCAGTAACTGTCGACGGGCGATCCGTCCACGTATTCGAGCACGAGGTATGGCAACGCGTCGGCGGTCAGACCGCCGTCCATCAACCGCGCGATGTTCGGATGGTTGAGCGACGCCAGAATCTGGCGCTCGGCGCGGAAGCGCCCGACGTCGATGTCCGTATCGAATCCGGGGCGCAGGAGCTTCAGCGCGACGTGTTGCTCGAACTGGCCGTCGGCGCGTTCGGCGAGGAAGACGCGAGACATTCCGCCGCGGCCGACCTCCCTAACGAGACGGTAGGCACCAATGCGCCGACCCTCCCACCGCGCGGTCGCGGGCGTCGCGTCGAGCACGGCTTCGTACGCCCGTGGTACCGCCCCCGCGAGGCGTTCGAAGTAGTCGGGGGACGATTCGTGCGCAGCGAGCAGTGAGCTCAGCTCCTTCCCGAGCGCGGCGTCCTCCGTGGCCACCTGTTCGAGAAACTCGGCGCGACGCGCGTGCGGCATCTCCAGCGCCTGCTCGAACAACGTGATCAGCCTTGCGACGCGCGACTTTGCCAACGGACCTCCGTTACCCAACTCAACCCAGCTTGGCCTGCATCCCGCGCCGGAGCCACGCTTGCGCGAAGGTCCAGTCTCGCTTGACTGTGCGCGGTGAGATCCCGAGCACCGTGGCCGTATCGTCGATGCTCATCCCACCGAAAAAGCGACACTCCACCACTCGCGCCTGACGAGGGGCGATGCGCTCCAGCTCCTGCAGCGCCTCGTCGAGTGCCGCGAGCATATCCCTCTGGTCGTCCGACAGCTGCACCTGGGCGACGACGTCGTGACCGGGACCCAAGCGCAGGTGTGGGGCGCCGGCACCGCGCTTCTGCCGCCTGCGGTCGCGCGCGTGATTGCACAGGATGTGTCGCATGGCCTTCGCCGCCACGCCGAAGAAATGTGCTCGGCTATCCGATGGTATCCGCCTCTGGCCGACAACTTTCAGATACGCTTCATGGACCAGTGCGGTCGTGGTGAGCGTGAGGTCGCCGTGCCACGCTCGCCGCTGGTGCCGCGCCAGGATAGTGAGCTCGTCGTAAACGAGCGGGAAGAGCGCGTCGAGTGCCGCTCGATCCCCATGCTCGACCGCGCGCAACAATTCGCCGATGGTCTCGTGTGCCGTGTTCTCGCTCATCCGAGTCTACACCCTCGCGTCAGCGCGGCGACGCAAGCCAGGCAGACGACTCCCAGCTGACGCCTCAGCAGACACTACCTCGGGAGCGGGGGCCGCTCAAGAAGCAGGCGCACCTCGCGCTGGGCCCTTCTCGGGCCGCACCTGCGACGGTGGCGGCTCAGGTTGCCGGGCGCGACGAGACGAGCTCCGGTGCGTACGACATGCTCGCCCTGGGAACGCGCGCGACGGAGAAAGAAGGCCCGGCCGACGATCGGCTCGCCGAATCAGCGCAGCGGTAGTACCATCACGCTCGTGTATCTCAACGGAGATCTGCTGTCGACGACGGAAGCAACGCGCAGTGGTTCCGCGAAGCGGCCAGGCGCAACGCCGTGGTGTAGATGAGCGACCCGAACAACGGGTCTGGAACAAGCGGTATGCCGACGGAATCGATCGTCCCGACGAAGCACTGGCACCGGCTCGATGACGGCCGAGTGCAGTGCGACATCTGCCCGCGCGCCTGCAAGCTGCGCGACGATCAGCGCGGCATGTGCTTCGTCCGCGCCTGCCAGGGCGGCGAGATAGTGCTCACCACCTACGGCCGATCGAGCGGCTTCTGTGTCGACCCGATAGAGAAGAAGCCCCTCAACCATTTCCTCCCCGGCACGCCCATCCTCTCCTTCGGCACGGCCGGGTGCAATCTCGCGTGCAAGTTCTGCCAGAACTGGGACATCAGTAAGTCACGCGAGATCGACACGCTGAGCGACGCCGCATCCCCGGAGCGGATAGCGCAGGTCGCGCTCGAGCTCGGGTGCCGAAGCGTCGCGTTCACGTACAACGACCCGGTCATCTTCCACGAGTATGCGATCGACGTCGCCGACGCATGTCGTGCGCGCGGACTCGCCAGCGTGGCAGTGACCGCCGGCTACCAGATGCCGGCACCGCGCGCCGAGTTCTACCGGCACATGGACGCGGCGAACGTCGACCTCAAGGCCTTCACCGAGAAGTTTTACCACGAGATCTGTGCGGGGCATCTGCAGCCCGTGCTCGAGACGCTCGAGTATCTGAAGCACGAGACGAGCGTCTGGTTCGAGATCACGAACCTCGTCATTCCCGGGTTGAACGACTCGGATCACGAGTTCGACGAGATGACGCGTTGGATCATGGAGCGGCTCGGGCCTGACGTGCCGGTGCACTTCACGGCGTTCCACCCGGACTGGAAGATGCTCGATCGCCCGCATACGCCCGCGTCGACCCTGACGCGAGCGCTGCGGATCGCGATCGACAACGGCGTGCGGTACGCGTACACCGGCAACGTGCACGACGTGGCGGGCGGGACGACCATCTGTCACGGATGCGGCGCGGCGCTCATCGAGCGCGATTGGTACACCATGGTCGGGTGGTACCTAACGAGCGATGGACGGTGCCCGCGCTGCGGGACGCCGTGCGCCGGCGTGTTCGACGGCGAGCCGGGGACGTGGGGGGCGAAACGACGAGCCGTTCGGATCCTCGAGCCGACCGACTCGCCATCCGTCGAGCACCCCGCGCTCACTTGAAGTCGATCTTCACGTTCGGAAACACGTGCTCCCCGGTCTCGGGCAGGAACTTCTCGTTGTAGCGAAACTCGAATGTCCTCCCGTCATCCAATGTCCCGCGAGTGACGAGCGTCTCGTGCCCGTGGTTCGTCGGCTGATTGGTGTTGTGCACGACATGCTCGAGGAAGCTCGCACTGCCGGTCATCAACGAGGGGAGGCCCTGCAGCTCACCGATCGTGAGGAGGTCATCAGCCGTGGCCGCCTGCATCTCCGACCATCGGACGAAGTAGACGGGTACGGCTCCGAGTCCCCGATCACGTCGCTGAAATGGGGGCGGCACGGAGAGGTCATGCCACCGATCTTCACCCTCCACGGTCAGCTCGCAGCCCCACGCGACCGGTATGTCGAATTGGTCGAGCAGGTTGAATCCCGCCGGTACACACACCGGCGATCGCAAGAACACGATTCCGGCCCAGGCACCGTCGTTAGGTATAAAACCTCGGCCGAGCTCGGCGTAGTACACCGGGCCTGGCGAGTCCCCGGGAAAGTGGCGGATAATCGGGCCCGCGCTGCTGAGTGACGGGGTCGTCGGTCCAATGGCCGCCGGCACGGACTCGGGCACCGTTGGCGTGAGCTGGTCGCCGCAGGCAGACAGCACGACCGGGAATAGGAAGGCGAGCATGTTTCGTCGCATTACGTCCTCCGGTTTCGGGTAGCGCGTTGGCTGGCACGAGGCGACGCGGCGTTCGGCGACCGAGGGTGCGTTGCGGATGCTTCCGCGCCGACCCATGTTGACGCGGTGTGTCGCGTCGGCGGCGCGTCCATTCACGCCGCTCTCTACCTCCTGAGATGCAGAACCGGGCGAGAAGCGGACATCAGGGCGCCGGGCTGGGTTGGGCCGCATGAATGCTGAATGCGCAACGGACCTGCTCCTGGATTCCACGGGTGGCGACCGTGAGGCGCTCGATCGACTCATGCCGCTTGTCTACGATGAGTTGCGTCGGATCGCGCATCGCGAGCTGGGGCGCGCCCGGCCGAACCAGACCCTGGCGACGACCGAGGTCGTTCACGAGGCTTACCTCAGGCTCGTAGACCAGAGTCGCGTCGCGCGCGGCGAACGCGTGCGTTTCCTCGCGGTCGCCGCCGTGGCCATGAGACGGATCATCATCGAGTACGCCCGGCGCGGTCGCGCGCAGAAGCGTGGCGGCGGGGAGCGCCCGTTGCCGTTCGACGAAGCCGCTGTTGGCGGCGAAGAGCGGGGAGAGATGTTGCTCGCGCTGGACGAGGCACTCACTCGACTCGCGACGCTCAACGATCGGATGGCGCGGGTGGTCGAGTGCCGCTACTTCGGCGGGCTCACCGAGGAGGAAACCGCCGAGGCGCTCGGCATTACGGCGCGCACGGTGCGGCGTGATTGGGTGAAAGCGAAGTCCTGGCTGTACGCGGATCTGTTCGGGTCGGCTGCCTAACGATGCGCGGACACCAGAGGATGTCGTGGCCCGGGTGATACCTCCCGAGCGTTGGCGCGAGATCGACCGGGTGCTCGACGGCGTGGTCGAACTCCCACCAGGAGCGCGCGGCGCGTTCCTCGAGTCCGCCTGCGGCGGCGACGCGGAGCTGCGCGCCGAGGTCGAGCGGATCCTCGGCGCACAGGCCCCGCTGGGAGATTTCCTCGAAGAGCCGTTGCCGATCGCCTCGCTCGCGCTGGCATGGGCCGATCAGCCTGCATCCCCGCTCACCGCCCGCGGAGCGATACTCGCCGAGCGGTACGTCGTCGAGCGGGAAATCGGGCGTGGCGGCATGGCCACGGTCTACCTCGCACGCGACGTAAAACACAGGCGGCCGGTGGCCGTCAAGGTCTTCCAGGCTGATCTGGCGCGGTCGGTGGAGGCGACGCGGTTCCTGCGCGAGATCGAGATCACCGCGAACCTGCAGCACCCGCACGTCCTGCCTCTTCACGACTCGGGCGAGTTCGAGGGGCTCGTCTATTATGTCATGCCGTACGTCGCCGGCGCGTCGCTGCGCGACCGCCTCGCACGTGAGCGGCGGCTCCCTGTGGCCGAGGTCGTCCGGCTTGCCCGCGACGTCGCCGACGCGCTCGACTACGCGCACCGACATGGCGTCGTACATCGCGACATCAAGCCCGGAAACATCCTCCTCGGAGAGGGCCAGGCGATCGTCGCCGACTTCGGCATCGCGCGCGCGGTCACCAAGGCCGTCGGTGCCACTTCTTCGGACGATCCTGGTCGAATGACGACGCGGGGCATCGCACTCGGCACGCCGGCATACATGAGCCCGGAGCAGGCGATCGGCGAGCGCGAGCTTACTCATCAGAGTGACATTTACTCGTTAGGTTGCGTCTTGTACGAGATGCTGGCCGGCACTCCGCCGTTCAGCGCCCCGACCGCCGAGGCGCTCATCGCCAAGCATCTCTACGAGGCTGCACCGCCGCTCCGCACTGTCAGACCGGACCTACCCGACCGGGTCGAGCGCGCGGTTGCGCGGGCCCTGTCGAAGGAACCTGCCGACCGGTTTCCGAGCGCGGGGGAGCTCGCCGCGGCGCTCGGAGGCAGCGAGAGCATATCCACCGTGTCGCAGCGGCCGGGCACGCTCAGGGCGACGCCGGCAGCACGCAAAGCGGCGTTAGGCGGTGCCGTGGTAGCTCTCGCCGCCGTGGGTGTGGCGCTCGTACTCCGGCACGAGCGGCCGCCCGTAGCGACGCCAGCCGCCGCGATTGCCGTCTTCCCCCTGGTCCCGGCCGCACCGGACACGGCGCTCACGCGGCTTGGCCGTGAGCTCGTCATCACACTCACCGCCAGTCTCGAGGGCGTCGACGGGATCCGGACGGTCGACGCCCTCACGATCCTCGCGAGAGTGCGCGCAACGGATGATGGTCCCGCGCTCAAGGACGCAGTCGCGCTGGGCCGTCGGCTCGGCGCGCGGAGTGTGGTTTACGGGAGCGTCATGCGCGTCGGAGACCGGGCGCGCATCGACCTGGCGCTCCGCCCCACAGGAGCTACCGAACCGCTCGCACGCATCTCGGTCACCGCGGCGCCCGACGACGTCGCAGCGCTCACGGACTCCGCCGCCTGGGGATTGCTCCGGCAACTCTGGCAAAAAACAAATCCGCCCACGCCGAGCCTCGCCGCGATCACCACGCGATCCATGCCGGCGCTCCGCGCCTTCCTGGATGGCGAGCGTCTCCTCGTCGGCGGGCGGTGGCGCGCCGCCGCTGACGCGTTTCACCTCGCCGTCACGCTCGACAGCACTTTCTGGCTCGCGTACTGGCGGTACGCCTCGGCTCGAGACTTCAACACCCTTCCCGTCGATTCGGTGATCCGAGCGACGTATCGGGCCCATCGAAACGAGTTCCCGGAGCGCGACCGCCTCCTGATCGAGGCGGGGATGGGGGGGACCGGTGATAGTACGAGCGCCTATTACGAACGCGTCAAGGCCTTCACGGAGCGCTTCCCCGACTACTGGCCAGGATGGTGGGCGCTGAGCGAATACCTGGCGCATACCGGGCCGCTGTTAGGCACACGCGACTCCGACCTTCGCCCGGCGCTCGAGCGCACGCTCGCACTCAACCCTCACATGGTGTCGGGTCTCGATCATCTCCTCTGGGTGGCCCTCTGGCAGCGAGATACCCTGTTGTCTGGGCGAATCATCCGCGAGCTGACTGCCCTGCACTACGACTCGATATCGAAGGACGAGACCGGCATCGACATGCTAGCGTACTACCGATTTCTCGACGGGGTCGCGCGCTCGGGCGGCGTGATTCGCGACACGGCCTCCGCCGAAGCCGCGGTTGCATCGCTGCGATCGTTGACCGAACCACTCGATCCTCATCGGTTCGGCCCTGGGGCGGCGATGTACGGCTTCCCCCGTGTCCCGGAGGACCTTCGCCCATTCCTAGCCCGCGGTGCCTCGCCGGCGGTGGCCAACGCGTTGCGACTCACACGCGTGGTCGCGCAGGCACAGCGGGGAGCATGGACGAGCGCACTGGCCACGATCGATCAAATCGTTGCGACGACGCCGGATCCCGCCTGGCCGCTCTACCGTTATCGCCTTGCGGTCGTAGGCGCATGGTTAGGCACGCTCGATCCCGGGCTCGCGACCGCGCAGCGGGCCGTGGTCGCGGACGTGCGCGACGAGCTCCCAGCGGGGAGTCGCGCCGAGCTCGCGTGGCTCGACGGCCTCCTCGCCGTGGCGCGGAACGACGCGCGTGGGCTGGCGGTGGCGCGGCGGGCGCTCAGCGGCACCGACAGCGTTACCGTCCCATTCCTCGACCGCTCGTTAGGCGCGTTTGCCCTCGCGCTTGCCGGGCATCGCTCGCAGGCCGCAGACTCACTCGCAGCCCTCGAGCACCAACGCGCCGAGTTCGGCTGGTCGCGCCGCCGAAGCGACGCACATCCATTCCTGACCGCGGTGAATCGACTCGCTGCGGCACGGTGGTTGTTCGAGCGGAACGATGCCGCGGCGGCTGAACGTCTCCTCACGTGGCATCAGGCGGTGCTGTTTCCGCAACGCGAGACGCGCGAAGCGAACGCGATCATGGAGCCGTTCGCCTACCTCGAACAGGCACGCGTCGCTGAGGCACTGAAGCGCCGGGACCAGGCTCGCAGCTACTATCAGCGCTTCCTCTGGCGGTACGACGCGCCGGTTGAGGCGCACGAACACCTCGTCAAGGAAGCGCGGGCGGCTCTCGTCAGGTTGGGTCGGAGCGAGGACGAGCGTGCCCGGTGAGGCAGGCTTTGACACTGACAGCGTGGAAACCTAACGGGAGGACGCTTCCGCCCCGCTTCCGTGCAGCCACGCACCGTGCACCCGCGCACTGTCGGGCTGCCCGGCAGCCGCGAAAGCCCGCGCCATGAGCGCATGAACGTCGGCGAGCGTGAGATGGACGTTCGCGCTCTCGAGCACGACCCCCCGCGCAGCGGGCCGCAACACGGCGACCGCCTCGTGCGGCTGCCCTCGGCGCAAGAGCGCCCTGGCCAGCTCGTAGTTGGTCCGATTGTAGCCGATCGTGGTGGAGTACATCGCGCGACGGAAGTGATCGATCGCGGCGTCGACGTCGCTGCGCAGCATCGCCTCCAGGCCGCGCACGTGGTGATGGAGTCGCCGGTCGCGCTCCGTGTACGTGCGGGCGCCCAGCGCCTCCACGCTGTCCGCGAGCGCGGCAACCGCCGGCGCGTCTCCCGCGGCGGCGCGCGCGGCGGCCTCCTGTGTCAGCATCCAGACGCGGTTCGCGGCATAGGTGGCCTCGGGTTGTCCGGCGAGTCGCCACGCGGCGATGGAATCGAATAGCGCGGCAGCCTCCGCCGCCTTGCCGCTCTCGAGAAGCACCTGGGCCTCGATGGCCGCACTCTGTGGCGCTGAGCTCCGCGTGTCCCCAGGCTCGCCCGTCAGCGCACGAAAGCGCCGCGCCGTCGCGAGCGCGTCGTCGAACCGTCTCTGGTTGCGCAAGCTCATCGCCGACCAGTACAGGAGATTCCCTTGCTGCCCGCTCGACGCGATGTGCTGGCTCAGCATCGGGTCCAACCGATCGAACCGTCCTGAACGAATCCAGTGGCGCGCCCACATGTTGATCGTCGAAGCGCGGAGCGCTCCGGCGGAGTCGATGACCGCTTCCGCTTCATCGAAGCGTCCCTGGTAGTCGAGGACCTCCGCCAGCAGCGCGAACGAGATCGGATTCCGCGGCCAGATACGGACCGCACGCCGCGCGACACGCTCTGCCCCGGCCATGGAATCGGCGGCAACCCACCCGCGGATGAGGAGGTCGATGGCCTCGCATCCACCGCAGCGTCGCACGCCGGTGCTGAGGACCACCGAGTCGAGTCGAATCGCCCGCTCGAGCGGGACGGCTGCGCCGAGGAAATCGCCGGCCAGGATCGCGGCTGCTCCGGCCTGTACATGGCCATCGATCTCTTCGGGGTAGCGCCGCGAGAGCGTGTCGGCGATCGCGCGCAGCGACGGAGAGTTCGTAGCACGCGCCCACCACGTGCGAATAATGAGACGCTCGCGGTCGCTCGCACTCGCCGACAGTCGTACCGCGCGATCGATGTGGGCGAGCATGTGCCGGCGCTCGGGCGAGCGCCAGTCGTAGCTGATGGAAACCGCGGCCCAATAGGCGGCCATCGCGAACGTCGAATCCTCGCCTAACGCCGCCTCGAAGAGCTCGCGCGCGGCCGGGCTGTCGCCGGCCTGGTAGCGCTGCAGACCCCGCATGTAGAGTCGGTACGCCGGGAGCGAGCGCGTGGTCACATCAGCGATCGAGCCGGTCACAGGCTCGGAACCGAACGTGGCCAGCAGCCTCGCGCTTCCGCTGTCCGCGAGCGCAAAGACGTCCGCGCCGCGCACCGTTTCCGCGCCCTTGATGGTGCCGTCGGCCAAGCTCACGCGGCGGAGGTCGAGACGATACCCGCCGTCCTGCAACGCCACGACGGTGCCTTCGATCATCTGACTCGCGCCCGCGAGCCGCGCCGCCCGCGGATACACGGCGGTCGTGTCGCCCTCGCTCCGCGCGCGTGCGAGCATCTCGAGCATGCGCGCCGAGCTGACTACGCGAAGCGATGTCGCGCGAGCGAGATTGGTGGCCAGCATGTCAGTCAGCGGCGCCGTAATCTCGTCGCCCGCCGCTCTACGGTAATCGGCGATATCACCGATGGCGACGACTGGCGGGGAGTCCCACATGCCCGCGTGACGCGCGATCAGGGTCGCAATTGCGCCGATTGCGACCGCGGCGACACCACCGAGCACGCCAGTGGCCAGGCGTCGCTTCCGCCACGGGATGCGCGCCGGCGTTTGTGCCGCGTTAGGCGCGCTCGCCGGTTGCGAGACTGGTGGCGCTTCCGCCGCCACGGCCGAGCCGACGGCAGCCGGCTCGGCGTCTCCCTCGATGGCTGGCGGGAGGGGTGACGCTTGAGCCGAAGCGGGAGGCGACGCGGCGGGGCTCTTGGGACTCGCGGGCGTTCGGGGTGAAGGCCCGGGTTGCGCCGACTCCTCGCGAAGCTTCCGAGCCAGCTCTACCACGGCGTTGTCTGGCGGGAGATCGAGGTCCTGGGCGAGAAGCGCCTCGTAGATCCTCGCCTGCTGCAGTGCGCCTGACCGATCACCGGCGGCGGCCAGCGAGCGCATCAACTCGATCGTGACGCGAGCGTTGAGCGGGTCGAGCCCGGCCAACTGGCGCCACCACACAGACGCAGCGAGCGCATCCCCTCGCTGAGCGGCGGCGCGGGCGAGCTTCTCGAGTGCATCGGTGTATCGGTAGGCCAGTGTGTCGCGCTCGCCCTCGACCCAACGATCGAACTCGGGATTGCCCGGCAGCCGGAAGCCATCGAGAAAGGGTCCGGTGTACAGCGCGACCGCACGCTCCAGGTCGCCCGAGTTGCAGAGGTCCTCGAACTCCGCGACGTCGCTCTCGATGACAGCCGGGTCGAGTCGCAGCTCGCGGCTGCCACAGATCGCGTCGGCCGAGCCGAGGTCGCGGCGAAGCATGTAGATCGCCTGGCTCAGGACGCTGCGAGTGCTTTCCTCATCGGCGTCCGGCCACAGAAGCGCGAGCAGCCGCTCTCGCGACACGCCGCGCCCTGCGGCGCGCGCCAGCACCGCGAGGATTGCCTGCCGACGGGGCTGTGCGGCGGCACCGGAAACAGGACTGCCATCCTGCTCGACCGAGAGCCCGCCCAACGCACGAATCCGAAGCACCGTCTCCCGCCTCGCGCCCGCAAATCGACATGATATCGTAGCGAACGCGTCGTATATGTCAAAGTTCATCGAGCGAATGTCCCAACGCGAGGTCACCACGACTGACACTGACATTCTGATCGTCGGAGCGGGGCCGACCGGGCTCGCTCTCGCTGCGCGGCTCCGCTCGTTCGGCGTTCGTGCGCGCATCATCGACCGCGCGCTCGACCGCGCCCACGAGTCGCGCGCGCTGGGCGTGCAAGCGCGAACCCTGGAGCTTCTGCAGACCCTCGGGCTCGGCGACGCGCTCGTGGAACTGGGGAATCCGAGCGCGCGAGTCATGCTCCACGTCGAGGGACGCGTCGCGGCGGAGGCGGAGCTTGGCGGATTCGCCGGCACCGACACGAAGTACCCGTTCGTTCTCTTCGTCTCACAAGCGGAAACGGAGCGGCTCCTCGGCGATCATCTCGCCTCGCAGGGGGTGACGATCGAGCGTGGTGTCGAGCTCGTCGATTTCACGCCTAACGTGGATACCGTTGACTGTGCTCTGCGGCACGGCGACGGTCGCACGGAGACTATGCGGGTCCGGTACCTCATTGGCTGCGACGGCGCGCACAGCGCGGTGCGGAAAGGTGCGGGGATCGCGTTCGAAGGGGACGCCTACCTCCAGGACTTCATGCTTGGGGATGTGGAAGGCGACGCGCCCCCCGAGGTGTCGTTCGTCCCGAACACCCTGCATCCGTTCGTTGGACGACACGGGATCGCGATCTTCTTTCCGCTCGGTCGGCCGGCGACGTGGCGCGTCATCGCCATGGCCGGCGGCGCGACGAAGACCACGCGAACGAGCGCGGATGCGGCCGACAAGCCGCTGACGACCGAGCTGTCGCTCGAGGAACTGCAGGTGGTGGTCGATGGCGCGACTGAGGGAGGCGTTCGTCTCCGCGACCCGGCGTGGCTCGCGCATTTCCACCTGCACCATCGTCAGGCGACGCACTACCGGCGCGGACCCATCTTCCTGGCAGGCGACGCCGCTCACATCCACAGCCCGGTCGGCGCGCAGGGCATGAATACGGGGATTCAGGATGCGTGGAACCTGGGCTGGAAGCTTGCGTTGGTGGTGAAAGGCCTGGCGACGCCGCGATTGCTCGACTCCTACGAAGCCGAGCGGTGGCCCGTGGGTCGGACGCTCCTTCGCTACACCGATCGGATCTTCAGTGTGCTCGTGCGATCGCTGTCGGACAGCGCGCTCACGTCGTGGCTCCGGCGGACCGTTGCGGCAAGCGTAGTCCCCGGAGTGCTGACATCGACGCGGCTGCGAGCCGTCGGGTTCCGATTCATCTCCGAGCTGGGGATTCGATATCGCCGAAGTCCGGCAGTTACGGAAGCAGAGCCTCGACTGGACGCTGGTCCGCGCGCCGGGGATCGTTTCCCGGATGCCTGCCTAACGCTGGACGACAAGACTGTCCAGCTTCAGGAGGCAGTCGTCGGACCTTGTCTGACGCTGGTGCTGTGCGGCGATGGGGAGCTATGGGACACCGAGCGTCTTGGTAGTCATCCGGCGTGTCGGAACGGCCTGATGCGAATCATGCATCTCACCCGCCGTTCGGAGCGCGGGGCACTGGTCGACGATCGCGGTGAAGCATTCGCGCGGCTCGGTGTGGACGATGCGGCACAGTACCTCGTCCGACCGGACGGGTACGTGGGCTTCCGATGCGCAGGGCGAGCTGTCGATGCGTTGGAGCGATACCTCGCCGAGTGGTACGCTCCGCCGGGGCCGGAATTACACTGGTTACACTGGTCAGGGCGATTGAGGGGCTGAAGGCTAATCCGGACGGACCTGGAGCAGCGGCGCCGGGGGAACGCCGAGTTGACCGGTGAACGGTCGAGCGTGTGCGACGAGCAGGAAAATGCAGAAGCCGACCGCGGTCGCGAACAAGCCCATCGCTAATCGTGCCGTTGCACGGTTGTCGCTGTGGACCATCGCGATGCCCGTCAGGGTGCACACCACCTGAACGATCAGGGCCAGCCACTTCACCCAGTTGACCTCCGATCGGCTGACGAGAATTCGCTGGCGGCGCGCATCGAGCGCGTTGTCGAGGTTGGCGACGATCTCTCGCTGCGCGGCCGCCTGTCCTGCGTCGGCGACGGGCAGCCCGGTAGCCAGCTCGAGCGCGTCACCGACCACGGGTGGGATCATCGTGAGCGTTTCGCGTTGTCGCGCCATAGCTGGCCATTCGACTTCAACCGCTTCCTGGATGTATTGGTTTATCAGCGCCCGCATGCGTGCTTGCGCAGTGGCGGGAAACGCCCTCGACAACAGCAGGACCGCGCGCAGCGAGCTGGCTTCGCGGTTCACCGCCGCACTGGCGCGATCGAGGTCTCCCCACACCTGAGCGGCGGTGAAGGCGACGAGCAACCCGAAGATGATGCCGAGCGGCGGCAGCAGCCCGGGTGAGACGCCCTTGAACGTGCGAACCCGGTCTTCCGTCGCGAGACGGATCACGATCCAATAGATCGCGGCGGTACCGAGCGCGGTCCCGCCTAACACCACGAGAGCCATCCAGCCTAACGGTAGGGTGTGGAACCAATCGCCCATGGCGACCTCGCGTGCTCGGGTTTCGTCCTCGCCGCAAAGTGGAGAGGCCTCGAAGTGTTGACAATAGGCGCGCGTTAGGCTGACGGCGCAGCGGTGATCGCGGCTTCCAGCACCGACTCCGGCGTCCACTCCGAAACCGGTCGTGCGGGCGAGAGGCGGCCGCGGTTCATCACCGCGATCCGGTCGCATAGCTCGAACAGCTCCGGCAGATACGAGCTCACCACCAGCACAGCCTTTCCATCCTCCGCGCACCGCGAGATGATCTCGTAGACCTGCGCCTTGCTGCCGATGTCGATGCCGCGCGTCGGCTCGTCGAGCAGCAGGACCTCCGCATCCTGATGCAGCAGCCTGCCGATCGCCACCTTCTGCTGGTTCCCGCCCGATAGCGTGCGGACCCGGTCGACCGGCGACCGCGCTCGAATGCTCAGCGCATCGATCCAGCGGCGCGCACCATCGCGCTGTGCGCCGAGATCGATCCAGCCGCCGCGACGGGAGAATGCGCCGAGTCGCGTCGCCGTGAGGTTGTCGGCTACGGAGAGCGGCAGCGCGAGTCCCTCGCCTTTGCGGTCCTCGCTCAGGTAGCCGAACCCTTCGCGGAGCCGCGCGGCCGGCTTTCCTCGGTGGACATCGACCGTCCTGCCGTCGACGACGATCTGACCCGACGTCACCCGCCCCATTCCGAACAGCGCTCGGACGAGCTCCGTGCGTCCCGATCCGACCAGGCCGGCGATCCCAAGGATCTCACCGCGACGAAGGTCGAAGCTCGCGTGCACGAGCCCGGGCGGCGTGGAAAGGTCGGTCACCGACAGCACGACATCGCCGATGGTTCTCGGGGGCCGCTGAGGAAAGAGGCGCGCCATCTCCCGGCCGACCATCCGGGTGACGATCTGCTCATCCGTTGTGGCCGAGAGCAGGCCGGTGTCCACCGTGCGGCCGTCGCGCAGGACGGTGTAGCGGTCCGCGATCTCGCGAACTTCTTCGAGGAAGTGGCTGATGTAGACGACGGCGATGCCCTGCGCGGCCAGCTGCCTGACGAGACGAAACAGCCGCTCGACGTCCTCGCGCTGAAAGCGACTGGTCGGCTCGTCCATGAGGACGATCCGCGCGTCCGCCGCGAGAGCCCGGCAGATCTCCACCACCTGCTGGGCCGGAAGCGGAAGATCCCCGACTCGCGCGTCCGGATCGAGATCGGCATGCTCCAACCGCTCGAGCAGCGCCAGCGCGCGGCGACGTGACTCGGCGTGATCGATCCAGCCCCGCCGCGCGACCTCGGCGCCGAGGAGCATGTTCTCG
>JBKOYV010000375.1:0-7638 GCA_046725585.1 Gemmatimonadota bacterium
CGAATGCGTATTCGCGACTTCGCTATCCCCAGATGGTGCTGCCGTGGGCGGTCGAGCGCATGCTTCAGACGGCGCCGCCGGGGGCGGACCTCAAGAGTTGGCGGTATTAGCGGGGACTAGGGACTGATGGGGACTGGGGACATCGGGACTGGGGACTCGGCCGGGAACCTTCTACCGCCGGAGACCCCTCCGCGCGCAACGAAGCATCCCGGGCGAGTCCCCAGTCCCCAGTCCCCAGTCCCAGTCCCTAGTCCCCAGTCCCCGCTTCACGAGTACATCACCGACGTCTTCCCAGACTGGCCCGGATAGTAGAGCCGCAGCCGCACGATGTAGCTCCGCCCCTTGAACAACTTGTACGTGATGCGGGCGTTTCGGTCTTCGCCGCTGTCATCGTCGCCCGCAAGGAACCGCGGATCGCCGTCGATGTCCTCGAACAGCGTGAGCAGCGTGTCCGACGCCCCCTTCGTCTCGATCGTGTACTTCCGCGACTCGGCGGGTTTGATGGCGAAGTCGATCTGCTGGCCGGCCGCGAGATCCGCCGTCGCCGCCTGAAACGGCTGGAGCTTCGGCAGCGTCGCCCTGAGCGGTGGGTACCACTGGCGCGCCCATTGCTTGTCGGCCCTGGACAGCGTTGCTGGCGGCGTTAGGCCGTTCTTGTCGTACTTCTCCGGCTCGTCGATCAGACCAGGGTCGAACTCGTACTCCATGATCGAATCCGGGTCCCACTTCGACCCCTGCACCTGCTGCGTCGAGAGCTTCTCCAAGATGTTGTGAAAGGTCGTGGCATGGTCCCAGCTGTTAGGCGGTTTGGCCAACGCGTCATACACCGCCTGCTCGTGCCACTTGATCCCGGCGAACGGATTCTGGTGCTCGTGCTCCATCCCGAGCACGTGACCGAGCTCGTGGAGCGCCGTCCCGCGACCATACGGCGTCGTTAGGTCCCAGCCGTACACCGTGGTCGGCTCGTTCAGTGGCACGTTCAATACTTCACGCCCGACCGACGAGGCCGAGTCGCCATCCGCCGTCGAGTAACCGATGCGGACCTCGGCTTCACTGAGCTGCTGTACCTCCTGAAATTCGAGGCCGATCCCGGCAGCCTTCCACTTTGCGAACGCGTCGCGGATCGCGTCCGCCTGCTTCTTGGGAACGGCGTAGTGCGACCCTCCACCAAAGAAGCAGTAGTGCAGGACCGTTCCGTTCACCCACTTCGCTTTCGTGAGGATTATTGCCGCGGCGCGACCGGTGTCGGCCATCACGTGCGGAGGGAGAACCGGAGGGACCCGTGCCGGGTTTCGGCAAAACGGCTTGGTGGTCGGGCGGGATGGTGCAGCCTTCTTTTTGCGAGTGCGGCGAGCGCGTGCCATGGGAGCTCCTCCACGTCGATCGAGTACTGATGATTCTACATGAACTCGTGCTGCTAAACGCGTTAGACGTTCGGCACCGGCCGTTTCCTCGGGCGGGGAGACCTTGGCACTGGCGGGGGCGAGACCCCGATTTAGGATCAAAGGGGTCAGAGTCATTTGAAATCGATCTCGATCTCGAATGACTCTGACGCCTTTGATCCCACCGCCCGCCCCGCACATGACCCATTTCGTCCGCCCCGCCTTCCTCCTCTTGGTCGCGTTAGGTGCCGCCACGCCCGCAGCATCCCAGTCACCCGGCGACACGACGCGGATGCTCTTCGCCAAGTACGAGTACCGCATCCCCATGCGGGACGGCGTTCGGCTCTACACCGCCGTCTACGTGCCCAGGGACACCACGGCACGCTACCCGTTCCTCATCACCCGCACGCGCTATGGCGCTGGGCCGTACGGCGCGGACACGTTTGCTCGGCTTGGCTCGGCCGAATTGCTGCGCCGTGACCCCTACATCTTCGTGATCCAGGATGTCCGCGGCAGCTTCATGTCCGAAGGGAAGTTCGTCGACATGACGCCGCACATCGATAACAAGACCCGACCGACCGACATCGATCAGAGCACCGACACGTACGACACCGTCGATTGGCTCGTGAAGAACGTGCCGCACAACAACGGCAAGGCGGGACTCTGGGGCATCTCCTACAACGGGTTCTACGCAGCGGCCGGCGCCATCGACGCGCACCCGGCGCTCGTGGCGGTCTCACCGCAGGCACCCCAGGCCGACTGGTTCGGAGGAGACGACATCCATCTCCACGGCGCCTTCGTGCTTGACGGCATCGAGTATTTCGCGAGCTGGGGGCGCAGCCATCCGGCGCCCACGCCGAACCCACCGGGCGACATGCAATTCGGCACGCGTGACGGCTATCGCTTCTATCTCGACGGCGGCTCGGCTGGCAGCATCAACACGCGCAACCTCAAGGACTCCGTGCCGTTCCTGAACGACGTGCTTCAGCACGGGACGTACGACGACTTCTGGAAGGCCCGCAACATCCTCCCGCATCTCCGGAACATCAAACCGGCCATAATGACGGTGAGCGGCTGGTACGACGCTAACAACCTGTACGGCGCACTCCACGTCTATCGGACGATCGAGAAGAGCACGCCGGGGGCATCGAATGTACTCGTCATCGGCCCGTGGTCGCACGGCCAGTGGGCCCGCGGCACCGGTGCGTCGTTAGGCGACGTCTCGTTCGGATCGGCGACGAGCGCGTTCTTCCGCGACAGCATCGCGGCGCCGTTCTATCGCGGTGTGCTCAAGGGCGAGGGCTCCGGACGCTTGCCCGAAGCGTATGTCTTCGAGACCGGCACCAATCGCTGGCGGACATTCGACGCCTGGCCCCCGAAGGGCACGACCGCTCGCGCGCTGTACCTGCACGAACGGGGTGGCCTCTCGTTCGATCCGCCCAAAGCGGACAGCGGCTTCGACCAGTACCGCAGCGACCCGGCGCGCCCGGTGCCGTTCATCGAGCGCCAAGCCACGGATCGAACCACCGACTACATGATCCAGGACCAGCGGTTCGCGTCGCGACGCCCCGACGTGCTGGTCTACGAAAGCGAGGCGCTCACCGAAGACGTGACCATCGCCGGCCCGGTGCGCCCGAGCTTCTGGGTGTCCACGAGCGGCACCGACGCGGACTGGGTCGTGAAGCTGATCGACGTCTATCCCGACGACGCGCCGGAGAAAGCAGCCGCCACCGGGACAGGACCGCTACGCCCCGGTGAATCGATGGGAGGATACCAGCAGCTCGTCAGGGGCGATGTGCTGCGCGGGAAGTTCCGGAACAGCCTCGAGAAGCCCGAGCCGATGGTGCCCGAGGCGAGGACCCACATCGAGTTCGAGATGCTCGACGTGCTGCACACCTTCCGCAAAGGACACCGCATCATGGTGCAGGTCCAGAGCACCTGGTTCCCGCTCGTCGACCGGAATCCGGGCCAGTTCATGGACATCTACCACGCGAAACCGTCGGACTACCGGGCGACGACGCAGCGCGTGTTTCACTCCACCGGGAGCGCGTCTCGGCTCGAGGTGAACGTGCTCGGTCCGGCCCCGAAAGTCGTTCCGTGAGCGGCTACGCTTATTCCGCCCGCACGGACAACGCGTGGCGGAATACGTTCAGCGGATCCCATCTCGCCTTCACGCGCTGCAGACGCGGGTAGTTCCCCTGGTAGTACAGCGTGTGCCACGGGATGCCCGACGTATTCAACGTCGGGTCGGCGAGGTCGGTGTCGGGATGATTGATGAACGCGCCATCGTACGCGTCGCCCGGCGCAGGCACGCCTCCCGTGTCCGCGAACAGCTCCCGATAGAACGCGCGCACCCACGCCAGGTTCCTCGCCTCTTCGGCCGGATCCATCCAGCCCGTGTTGCATGCGCTATCGAGTATCGAGCTCCGCTGCGCCGACGCGGTCGCGTCCGGCGCCACGGTGTTGACGCGCCCGCCGTACGTCGCGAGCCCGAGCACGCCACCCATGACGTCGTGGTCGGTGCGCGTCATGTAATCGAAGGCGATATCGATCTGGGCGTCGGTGAACCGCTTCCTGAGCATCGCGTCCTTCACCTTCACGCTGACCCCGCCGGGCGGCATGGCGAAGAGATCGGGAAGCGGGTCGAGAGCGAACTCGAGCCAGCCCATGTGCGCCAGCTCCTTCGCCGCCGGTGCACCCACCCCTTCACCTAACGCCGCCAGGTGGTCATCGATCTGTCGTTCGGCCCCGGGGCCGGCCGTGCTCACGCCACGCACCACGATTTTTCCGAACTGACGGCGATGGATCTCCAACAGTGCCCATAGTGAGGCGTTAGGCGAATCGGCGAAGGAGTTTCGTTCGCACCACGCCCCGTGGTTCTGCATGAGCCGGCGGAATGCCGCCTGGTCGATCTCGCTCCAGCTCCACTCGGCTCGAAGCGTCGTGATCGACTCCGGGGCCCGCGGGAGCAGGGTGGCGGGATCGCTACCGGAGGCGTTAGGCGCGCGAAACCAGTACCGCGTGACGACGCCGAAGTTGCCGGCGCCCCCGCCGGTGTGTGCCCACCACAGATCGTGATGCGGATCGGACGGCTCGCGAGTCGCGACGACCGTGCTCGCCCGCCCACTCTCGTTCACGGTGACCACTTCGACGGCGTGGAGATAATCCGCCGCGAGACCGAGCTGCCGGCAGAGGAACCCGAAGGCGCCGCCCGCCACGTGTCCACCGATGCCGATCGCGGGATACTCGCCGAGCGGAACCACAACGCCCCACCGGTCGAATAGCACGCGGAACGTCTCGCCCACCGTCGCACCGGCTTCGACGGCTACCGCATTCATGCGCCGGTCGTAGTACACGCGCTTCATGGGCGACACGTCGACGATCACCCGGACGTCGGGATCCGCCACGAATCCCTCGAGGCAATGTCCTCCGCTCGTCACGACGAGACGTCGTCCTTCGCTCACCGCATCCTCCACGGCGGAGACCACCTCGTCGGCCGAACGTACGAGCCTCACGTAGTCTGGGCTCGCAGCAAATCGCTTGTTGAACCGCTTGTCGACGACCGCTCGGTATCGCGGATCGTCGAGACCGATCCTCGGCACGTCGACGCGTGTGCCGGCGTTCGCTCGTCGCTGAGGACCCATGAGCCTCCCGATAGAGTTGTCGCTGAACTCCGTGTTAGCGCGGTCGCGGGATGCGAACCAGTCCCAGCTCCCAGAGTAACACCGACGCTCCGCTGTCCCCGAACCGGTGCCACGTAGCGCCGGTGCGCAGGCCGACGGAGCTCGCGCCGAAAAACACGGCGGCAAGGCCCGCGTTCAGACCGGTCGTACCTCCCGCGTCCTCGCTGCCCGCCGCACCGACAAGGCTTACCCCAGCCGAAGGGAGCAACAGCACGCCTTGCGAGAGTTGGAACGGCAGCGCAACACCAGCCCGGGCGAAGCCGACCGCGAGTCCTTCGGTGAGGGCGCGCGGCATTGTGCCGAGTGCAAAGTCGGCGCCCAGCCGGCCGGGGCGCAGCTGCGTCCCGTGCACTGCGACGGTGAACAGCTCCGGGGAGGCGTCGCCATCGAATGCCGGCACACCAATCGAGGCGCCGACGAGCCATCCTCTGGGCTTGGCTCTGTCGGAATCCTGTGACAAAGGCGAGGTCTGCGCGGTCACCAGGCCCCCTGGCATGATGAGCGGCGTGACGAGCAGCGCGAAGCGAAGAAGGGCGGCAGTGCGCATTGTGGCACCTCGGGTGTGTGTCCAATTCCGAACGCGGCAAGAAGCCGCGGATCGGCTCACACACCCGGCGCACCGATGCCGAACATCTCCACTCGAGCCGGGCGCCGATCGCGCTTGCAGGAGCAACCTCACCTCACCGCGGCAGGCGAAGCTTCGCGACGACCGCTACGAACTCCGGGTCGCCGGCCGGGTTCCTCATCCGCGGGCGCTAGCGGGCCGACGCGCGCGCCGAACGCCTCAGCATCCAGCCGTACAACCACACGATCGCGCCGACGAAACCAAGGACCCCGAGCCAGCGCGCCGGCGCGAAGTCCTCCGGTACGAGTCCGATGGGCGCGTCCTTGTTGAGGCCCACGATCAACCCGGCGTTGATGACGCCCCACAGACTCTCGCCGACGATGAGTCCCGACGCTACGAGCGTGCCCAGTCGCTCGGCCCGGTCGGGATTGGGCGTCTCGCGGGCGCGCCTGTCGTACCAGTGCGAGATGACCGCCCCCACGATCACCGCAAATGTCGCCGACATCGGGAGGTAGATCCCGATCCCCACCGCCAGCGGCGGAATTCGCAGCTTCTTCATCGCGCCTAACGTGGCGTCGACCATGATAAGCCCCACGCCCACGACCGCGCCGATGCCGATCATCTTCCAGTCGAGCCGCCCTCCGATCACGCCCTGCGCCAGCGCGGAGATGAGCGTCGCCTGTGGCGCCGGCAGCGGATTCGGCGCGACGACGCCCACGTTCGCGGCGCCGGCGAACCCGTACGCCTTGGCGAGCAGGTTCAGCACCGATGGGATCACCGCGGCGCCCGCGCCCACGCCGACGATGAGCGCGATCTGCTGCCGCATCGGTGAGGCGCCCACGAGCTGGCCGGTCTTCAGGTCCTGCAGGTTGTCGTTCGAGATCGTCGCGCAGGCGAAGATGATTGCTGTCACGAAAAGGGCGAACGCGACGAGTGGCGCGCGCGTCTGGTCCGTCGGGGCGACCGCCAGCGTGAGCGTGGACGCGACGAGCACGATCGAGAGGATGCCCACCCCCGAGATCGGGCTGTTCGACGCGCCAATGAGCCCCGCCATGTACCCGCACACGCCGGCGATCAGGAACCCGACGAGCAGCACGATCGGCACTGCAATGATCGTCAGCGTGACCGCGTTAGGTGCGAGCACGGTCGAGCGCGCGAACGTGAAGGCGAGATACCCGGCGATGACGAGGCACGCGGCCGTGAGTATTATGATCCACTGCGGCGAGAGGTCGCGGTCCGTCTCGTCGCCGGTGGCCTTCGCCTTCGACGCAGCGAGGGTGCTCACCAACCCTCCGACAACAGGCCTCGCGAGCCGGCCCAGCGTGTAGATCGCGGCGACCGCGATCGTCCCCGCGCCAATGAAGCGAACCTGCGTGCGCCAGATGGTCGTCGTGTAGGCTGCAAGCGACTGGTCGGGGCTGGGCGTCCCCATCGACGTCAGAATCGGCACCGCGATAACCCACGAGATGATCTGACCCACCAGCATCGCCATGCCGACGGACAGGCCGACGAGGTGCCCCGCGCCGAGCAGCGCGAGGGACCACGCGATGTTGTAGCCGGTCGACGCGTTCCCGCCGAGTCGAATGAATCCATTGAACTCGGCCGCGGCGATGCGTGTGGCGGTGATGATCGCGAGCGCCGCCGAGGCGACGGAGCCGAGGATCACCGCAACGAGGCCTTCACGCGCTTCGCCGGTCTCGTCCTTCGTCTCACCCCGCGTCCCCGAGCCGACCTTGAGCACCTCGGCTGCCGCAACGCCCTCGGGGTAGGGAAGGTCGGAGGTCGTCACGAGCGCGCGTCGTAGCGGGATGGTGAACAACACGCCGAGGATGCCGCCGCTGACGCAGATGAGGAAGGATTCCCAGAAAGGGAATCCGGTCCACCATCCCACGATCACGAGTCCCGGTAGCACGAAGATGATCGCCGAGAGTGTGCCGGCCGCAGACGCGACGGTCTGGACGATGTTGTTCTCGAGGATCGATGAGTCCTTCACGGCACTCAGGATGGC
>JBKOYV010000407.1:0-31471 GCA_046725585.1 Gemmatimonadota bacterium
CGATGCTCTCTCAGGACCTTCGGTACGCGCTGCGCACGCTCGTGCGCTGGCCCGGCTTCTCCGCCGTGGTCATCCTGACGCTCGCGTTAGGTATCGGTGCCAACGCCGCCATCTTCAGCATCGTCAATGCGGTGTTGCTGCGGCCGCTGCCCTACCCGAGCCCGGAGCGCCTCGTGTTCGTGTTCGGAACCCCGACGGATGGCGACTCGGCCAAGGTCGGACGTGCGAGCTCCTATCCGGACTTCGCGGACATCCGTGCGCGCAGCCGGTCGTTCGCTCAGCTCGCGGCGTTCTCGGTACAGCAGACGACCGTGACAGGGAAGCAGTTCGAGCCCGGGATCGTGTCGGGAGCCCCGGTGACCGCCAACCTCTTCCCGATGCTCGGGGTCTCGCCGCTGCTCGGGCGATCGTTCGCGGTCGACGAGGACAGGCCAGGCGCGCCGCCCGTGGTGATCCTCAGCAACGATTTCTGGGAGCAGCGGCTCGGCGCGAACCCGAACGTGATCGGCTCGTCGATCTCGCTGAACGGCAACCCGGCGACGATCGTCGGCGTGATGCCGCCGCGGTTCACCTTTCCGGGCGCCACCGCCGTCTGGTATCCGGCCGGGGAGCCTAACGACCCGCAGACGCGCGGCCAGCACAGCTTCACGATTCTCGGCCGACTCTCACCCGGCGTCACGATGGGAACGGCCGACCACGAGGTGGCCGGCATCGCGAAGCAGCTCGAGACCGAGTACCCCGCGCTCAACGCCAAGCGCGGTGCGCGCGTGCAGTCCATGACCGAAGCGATCGTCGGCAACGTGCGACCGCAGTTGTTGGTCCTGTTGGGGTCCGTCGCGCTGGTGTTGCTCATCGTGTGCGTGAACGTCGCGAACCTGTTCCTCGCCCGCGCGGCCGCGCGGACCCGTGAGGTGGCGGTGCGGACTGCGTTAGGCGCCGGCAGTCGCCGGCTGGCTCGCCAGTTTCTCACGGAGAGCTTCGTCGTCACCGCGATCGGAAGCGTGCTCGGGTTGTTCGTCGCGTACTGGGGGACCAAGCTCCTCGTGGCGAAAGCGCCGACGTCGATTCCTCGCGCGAGCGAGATCGGGATCGACGGTCATGTGCTGCTCTTCCTGTTGGGGCTCGCGGTAGTCACGGCGGTGATATTCGGCGTCCTCCCCGCCCTGCAGATGTCTCGGGGGATGCCGATCGCGTCGCTCCGTGAAGGCGGGCGTGGCATGCGCGGGGGGCTGGCGCAGCGCGGTCTTCGGCAGGCGCTCGTGGTGTCGGAGGTTGCGCTGGCCGTGGTGCTGGTCGTCGGCGCGTCGCTGCTGGTGAAGAGCTTCTGGAAGATGCAGCGGGTGGATCCGGGGTTCGTGCCCGATCGCATGCTCGTCGTGCAGATTCAGCTGCCGCAGTCCCGATACGGCGGCTACGCGGATGGTGATCGCGTGCGCGCGTTCTACGCCGACTTGTACCGTCGCATCGAGTCGCGGCCCGAAGTGCAGTCCGTGGCGGTGGCGATGCAGCATCCGCTCGCGCCCGGCTGGACGTCGAGCTTCACCGTCGCCGGACGGGAGCCGCCACCAAGCGGGCAGGAGCCGGAATCGAGCATTCGACCAGTCATGCCCGGTTATTTCCGCTCGGTGGGTGCGAAGCTGCTCCGCGGGCGCGAGATCCAGGAATCGGATGCGGTGGGCCAACCCGGCGTCGTCGTGATCAACGAGGCGTTCGCCCGGCTGCACTTCCCTAACGAGGACCCGATCGGCCGTCGCATCGATCGCTCGTCGTGGTGGAAGGGGATGCCGGCGTCATACGAGATCGTGGGCATCGTGGCCGACGAGCGATTTAACGGGCCGCGGGCCGCCGCCGACCCGGCAACCTATTTCTCGCTCGCGCAGTTCACCTTCAACGACAACTGGCTGCTCGTGCGCACGAAAACGGATGCGAAGCCGTTCGTACCGACGCTGCGCCGGATCGTATGGTCGATGGATCGGGATCTCCCGCTCGAGAACGTGCGGACGATGGACGAGCTGCTCGGCGACTCGGTCGCCGATTCCCGGTTCAACACGGCCTTGTTGTCGTTGTTCGCAGTCGTCGCCTTGCTGCTCGCCGCGATCGGGATCTATGGCGTGCTGGCGTACACGGTAGCGCAGCGCACCAGCGAGATCGGGATTCGCATGGCGCTCGGCGCCCAGCGCTCGAGCGTGCTCCGGTTGGTGGTCGGGAACGGCGTGACGCTGGCGATCATTGGCGTGGCGATCGGCGCAGCCGTCGCGTTGGTGGCGACGCGTTCTCTCGAACGGCTGGTGTTCGGGGTGAGCACGACGGATCCCGCAGTGTTCGCCTTCGTCGCCCTGGCGCTGACCGCCGTGGCGGCAACGGCGGCGGCGATTCCTGCACTCCGGGCAAGTCGCGTCGATCCGATCGTCGCGTTACGGAGTGAATAGCCGCGGATCTCAGCATCGCGTTAGGACAAGCGAACTGCGATGAAGCAGTTTCCGCAACGTCCGCTTCATCGCAGTTCCGAAAAAGGCTTGTCCGACGGCGATGCCTGGAGCCGCGGCGATGTCAGCGCAGGATCCACCGCAGGACTTGGAACGCCCAGCTGATGCCCATCAGCGCGATCGGAAACAGTGTGAGACCGACCGAGAAGACGAGCCCCTGCCGAAAGAGCGCCGGACCAACACGCGGAGTCTCCTCGTGCCAGGCGCGCTGCATCGCCGCTTCGGTCACGAAGCCGAGCGAGTAGAACAGGTTAGCGAAGAACCCGTACATCAGCACCCCGGGCCAGAACACGGGGAGGCTCATCGAGAGCGGCGGGAGGAGCGCGATGAATTTCACGGCCGCCAGCGTAACGAGGCCGGTACCGCCGACGATCACGTTGTACGTTAGGCGTCGCGATTCCCACCACCGGAAGATGCTCGCGGTGCTCCGGACCTCGGCGGGCGCTGGAAAAAGCAAACGGGTCAGGGCAGACACTCCGGTACTCCGAACGGTCAACGACGGGAAGATACATCCCGGCGTCTTACGCATCAAGTACTTTACGTTGCAGAGTAAAATGGACGTGCCTGGAACTCCTTAGCAAATTCATGGTACCGTCTGGGACGAGCTCGCTCACCCGCGATTCCGCCACGCATGGCGAACTACATCACGCTCATCCGGACACTGCTCTCGTTCGCCGTCGTGGCCATGCTGCACGTTCGGACGAAGTGGATGTACCTCGCCGCGTTCGTCCTCACTATCGTCCTCATCTGGATGGACGCGCTGGACGGGTACGTCGCCCGCCGCCGAAACGAGACCTCCAAGCTCGGCGCGGTGGTGGACATTCTTGGCGATCGGGTCGTCGAGATGTCGTACTGGATCGTTTTCGCGAAGTTCGGGTGGGTACCTCTGTGGGTCGCGATCCTCGTGTCGGCCCGCGGTATCCTCGTGGACGGCATCCGTGCACTGGCGCTCGAGCGTGGCATGACGGCCTTCGGCGCAACGACCATGATGCGGTCCAAGGTCGGCACGCTGCTCGTGAGCTCGCGACTGAGCCGAGCGTTGTATGGCGGCGCGAAGACGCTCGCGTTCTCGCTCCTGATTCTCGCGTTCGCCCCTGGTCTCTTTCGCCACATCGGGCCGATCGTGACGTGGCTCGCCTATGCGAGCGTGTACACCACCGTGGTCATGTGCGTGGTGCGGGGGCTACCAGTAGTGGCAGAGGCCCGGCGTCTGGTTCAGCGTTAGGCAGGAGCGAGATCAAAGGGGTCTTTCCGCCCCTTTATCTGGCCCCAAAGTCCACTGCTTTCCGCAGCGTGAGACCGTCTCGGCGGAACCCTACCGCCACGAACGCGTCAACGTGCGGGCTCTTCGTCGCGGCCGCGCCGTCGATCGTCTCGATCTCGAGGTCATGACGGCGGTGCAGTCCTGGAACCGGGAGTAGCAGGTGTGACACCAGTGACTCCGCCCCGAGTCGCACGTCATCTTCGCTCGCGTCCGCGGCGATCGCTACACGCCTTCCCCGCCCCTCAGCCGAGATGATCGCTCGCCCGCGACGCGTCACGAGGAGCGCGCCTCGGCCGCGCGGGCGAGCCAACGCCGGCCGGTCTTCATCCCCCGCGGCCAAGGGCAACGCGTACGCGTTGGCCGGATCGCTCGCAGACATCGTGATCGCGGGTGCGCTCGCGTCGTCCGCGACCTCGCGCAGCGCGTCCACGACGGTCGCGGTAGCGAACTGCGCGCCGGCCAACCCGCGCACGAAATACCCGCGCCGCACCTCACCGCGAAGCTCCAGCCGCCGCAGCTCACGGTAGATCTCACGCCATGACGCTGCAGGGCGCTCACGCCGCCACCAGTCGCGCGTTACGATGCCGTACCGGTCGAGCCACTGCCGAGCGATGGCCTCCGCACGCGTCTCGTCGTCCTGAGTGGGACCGAGGATGCCGGGAGTCCTAACGAGTGACCATCGGCCCACCCAACCGTCACGGCCGCCCGGAAGATCGGGACGGCGCCACCTGGGCAGACGACGGAGGTTGGGGCGGCGCTGCACGATCGGGCGTCCCGGCGACGGAGAGAAGTCCGCTGGCAGCCACCGCGTCGGGTCGGGATCGTCGCGCCGATTCCCGGGCAGCAGTGGCCGAAAACGGATCACCTCGCGCAATGCTTCCCCGTTGTCGTTCGTGACGAGACCGGCCGCGGCGAGCTCGCGCAGCGCATCGTGCAGCGCGAGCATCGTGAGGCCGGTGGCGATCTGCAGGTCGCTGATGAACGACGCGCCGTAGCCGCGAAGTGCCGCGAGCACCTTCTCGGCGCCCTCGCTCAGCGGCGCTCCTGCCGGAAGACCGGCGCCCGCGTCGTCCGGCGCCATCCACAGCGCCGCGGTACCCCGTTCGACGAACCGAAGTCCCGTGAGCGCGCGCGAGTCGCTCCGGTCCGCCGAGCGGCTGTCGCCGATCCAGACGACGGAACCCGATTGCGTCAGCTCGCCGAGCGCAGCGACGTCGTAAGGCCTAACGCGCGCTGGCAGATAGTCACGCTCCCAGGCCGTGGCCGGTCGCACGAGGCCGGCGAGCTGTCGCACCACGATCGCCACACCTTCCGTCCCGGCGAGGCGGTCACGCGGATCGAGGTGCTGCCACCGTTGCAGGAACGCCACGAGGTCCGGCAAGCCGACCGCCGTGATCTGCTGTCGCGCTTTCGCGAGAGCTCGCCGTCGTGCGTGCTCGAGCACCCGCCGCGAGCACCATCGCGCGACCGTGCGATCCTGCCCGTAGAAGCCGCGCACGAGCTTCCCTTCTCGCTGCCATTCGTCCAGCCGCTTCGCGACCCACGCCTCGCTCAGGTCGTAGCGCGACCGGATTTCCCCGATTGAAACGGGACCCGAAATCGTGAGCCATCGTGCGAGGATCTCCCGCCGTGCGGCTCCGCGACTCAACGACGGCTCGCGAAGCGTGGTGGGGACGACATCGCTGACCGACCTGGGTTCAAGCTCGGGACCCGCTCGCACGACGCTACCCGCATCCGCACCGAATGCGGCCGCATAACGAGCGAACGTCTCCGTCAGGATCAGGCGCGGCGATGGCCCGGCGCCAGTCGGTACATCGACCTGAATCACCCGTTCCTCCGCCAGCAGCGCGGCGAGCGGGTCGCCTCGCGTCCATCGTGCAGGCTCCGCAACGCGGTCGCGAGCTTCCTCGAGCGTGACGTCACCCGCTCGGTCGATGAGCACCGCGAGCTCGTCCGCGTTTCGGGCGCGCCGGTTCGGCGCGGTCCCGCACCGAATGTCGAGGACCTCGGCGATTGCGTCGGTCGTTTCGGGATCGGCGCCTTCGCTTCCCATGACCTCGTCGAGCAGCGCTCGATCGAACGAGAGGTACGCGGCGCGCTGCTCGGCGCGCGGCGTGTCGTCGACATATAGCCAATCCATCACGAACCCGAACTGCAGGGACGCGGCGAACGGCGACGGCCGGTCCAGCTCCACGACGCGGACGCGAATGGCGCCGCTCTGGAGGTCGGTCAGCACGGTCGCGAGCGCCGACATGTCGAACGCGTCCTGCAAGACGTCACGATAGGTCTCGACGAGGATCGGGAACGACGGATAGCCCTGGACGGTCTGCAGCAGGTCGAGCGACTTGAGTCGCTGAAGCCACAGTGGCATGCGACGCTGCGGATTCCCGCGGGGCAGGAGCAGCGCACGGGCGGCGTTCATGCGGAATCGGGCGCCGAACAGCGACGTGGTACCGACTTCGTCGAGGATGCGCCGTTCGGCCTCCGCGGGCTCGAGACGGAGGATGGCGTCGATCGGGATCCGCCCGCCGAGGTTCGGGAGACGAAGCATGATCCCATCGTCGGTTGTCTGAATCTGAACGTCAGGGGAACCGGGAACCGGGAACGGGGAACCGTGCCTCCGAGGAGCCTCCTTTCCCAGTTCCCTGTTCCCGGTTCCCGTTCCGGCCAGCGCCTCCCTCAGTCGTTGGGCCAAAGCCATTCCCCACGGCGCATTCACACGGCCACCGAACGGCGCATGCAGCACGAGCCTAACGGCGCCGACCTCATCCCGGAACTGCTCGAGCACGAGCTCGCGATCGTCTGGCACAGAGCCGCAGATCGCTCGCTGTTCACGCACGTAGTGGACGAGCGACTGGATCGTGGCACGGTCGGCGGAATAGCGAGCCGCGATCACGGCGAGCGCCGCATCGTCCTCCGGATCGACCGCCGCCACCGCGCGCCGCAGCTCGCCCACGCGATGGGTCAGGTGGAACGAGCGCGCCATGTACTCGCCGTGCCAGAACGGCATCCGCGCCGGTGCACCCGGCGCTGGCGTCACGATCACCCGGTCGTGCTCGATGGCCGAGATTCGCCAGGTGCTCGAGCCAAGCTGAAAGACGTCCCCGACGCGCGATTCGTGTACGAACTCCTCGTCCAGCTCGCCGAGTCGCGTGCGGTCCGGGAGGTTGACGGTGTACAGACCGCGGTCGGGAATCGTTCCTCCCGAGATGACCGCGGTCATCCGGCTGGCGCGTGAGCCCGTTAGGCGGTCGGTGGTCCGATCCCACGTGACGCGCTGCGCGAGCTCGGCCGCGAGGTCCGACGGATACTTGCCGGACAACATCGCCAGCACCTCGTCGAACGCCGGACGGGTGAGCGTGTGATACGGATACGCCTTCCTGATGACCTCGAACAGGTCGGCCGACGTCCACTCGTCAACCGACACCGCCGCGACGATGACCTGCGCGAGCACGTCGAGCGCGTTGTTCACCACGCGCGTCGGCTCCACGTCGCCGTCGCGCATCGCCTGCACGATCGTGATGAGCTCCATCGCGTCGTCGAGGAACGTGGGGACGAACACGCCGCGGCTCACCGCGCCTAACGTGTGGCCGGCTCGACCCACCCGCTGCAGCCCGTTCGCCACGCGCTTCGGGCTCTGGAGCTGAATGACGAGGTCCACGGAGCCAATGTCGATGCCGAGCTCGAGAGAGCTCGTGCTCACGAGCGCGCGGAGCTCACCGGCCTTGAGCCGTTGCTCGAGAAGGAGTCGCCGCTCGCGGGAAAGCGAGCCATGATACGGGAGCGCCACCTGCTCCTCCGCCAGCGTGTTGATCCGCGCAGCCATGCGCTCGGCCTGTCCGCGGTTGTTCACGAAGACGAGTGTCGTCCGTGCCGATCGAATGCGCTCGAGCACCAGCGGCGCGACCGAGGTCCATACCGAGCCCGAGACGTCGCTCAGGTCGGGGACCGGTGAGACGATCGTCGTCTCGGTCTGCTTGACGAGTCCGCAGTCCACGATGCGGCACTCGCGAGCGCCGACGAGAAACCGTGAGATCTCCTCGAGTGGACGCTGCGTGGCCGACAGCCCGATGCGCTGCAATGGACGACCAACAAGGTGCTCGAGCCGCTCCAGCGTGAGCGCGAGGTGTGCGCCGCGCTTGGTGCCCGCTACGGCGTGAATCTCGTCCACGATCACGGCGCGGAGCGCGCTGAACATGCCGCGACCGCGCAGACTCGTGAGCAGGATGTGGAGCGACTCTGGTGTCGTGATGAGGATGTGGGGAGTCGTTCGCATCATCCGCGCGCGCGCCGACGCCGGCGTATCGCCCGTTCGCACCGCGACGCGGATTTCGGGAAACTCCTCTCCGCTCGCCGCAAAGCGGTCTCGCAGCTCCGCAAGCGGACGTTCGAGGTTCCGCTGGATGTCGTTGTTGAGCGCCTTGAGCGGCGAGATGTAGAGCAGGTGAATCGCGTTCGCGAGCGGACGCTCGAGGCCGTCCGTGATGAGCGCGTTGAGCTCCCAGAGGAACGCGGCCAGCGTCTTCCCGGTGCCGGTCGGGGCCAGGATGAGCGCGTTCTCGCCACTCGCGATCGCGGGCCACCCAGCCTGCTGCGGCGCGCTCGGCGTGCCTAACGTTTCAGTGAACCACCGGCGCACGATCGGATGGAAGTCGCGGAGGGCGGTCTTCGCGCCTGTACCACCTCGACCATCCCGCTTGCCGGCTCGCGGTGCTGCCATCGTCAGTCGCTCGTGACCAGGTCCACGGCCGAGCCAGTCGACCGTTCGGCTTCGGGACGATTCGTCCCACGACCGCACATCGCCCCGCCCGGCTCCGGTGCGAGCGGCGCGCCAAACCATTGTGACGCAAGGACATCGCCACACTCGCCCGCGGCACGAAGCTTTCGTTCAGGCCGAGCACTCATCTCGCAGGCACTCCATCGTTTTCTCCGGCCTCATCCAGGTCACACAGCGTGATTCAAGATATTCGCTACGCCGCGCGGAAGCTGTCGCGAACGCCCGGCTTCACGGCAATTGCCGCGTTCACTCTCGCGCTCGCGATCGGCGCGACCACGGCGATCTTCAGCGTCATCGACGCGGTGCTGCTCAAGCCACTTCCCTTCCGCGACCCCGAGCGCGTCGTCCGCGTGACGAACATGCGGGATGGCAATCGCATGGTCTCGTCGGTCCCGGACTTCCTCGACATCCGGACCCAGTCGAAGTCGTACTCGTCGGTGGCCGCGATCGATGCCCAGCCAATGAACCTGACCGGCGGCTCCGAGCCGGAGCGCGTCCAGGCCGCGCGCGTCGGCGCAATGTTCTGGAGCCTGCTTGGCGTCACACCACCGCTCGGGCGCGGCTTCGCGCCCAACGAGGATAGCCAGGGGGCGGGGCGAACGGTCGTGCTGAGCGACGGACTGTGGAAGCGCCGCTTCGGGGCCGACCGACGCATCATCGGCAAGACCATCGCGCTCGACGGCAACAGCTACACGGTGATCGGCGTCGCGCCGCCCAGATTCAGCTTTCCCGATCGTCCGGACCTGTGGATGCCCCTCGTCTTCTCGTCGGACGACCTCAATCCCGAGGGCCGCGGCGCGCACTGGATGGGCATCATTGGGCGCCTCGCGCCTAACGTGACGGTCGCCCAGGCGACGTCCGAGCTGGTCACGATCACCCGCCGCCTCGAGCAGCAATACCCCGAGTCGAACACCGGGATGTCGGGCGCGGTCATCCCGATGCAGGACTACATGGTCGGCGATGTTCGCCCGGCACTCTACGTCATGCTGGGGGCGGTCGCGTTCGTCCTGCTCATTGCGTGCGCGAACGTCGCGAACCTGCTGCTCGTGCGCGCGGCATCGCGCGAATCGGAGATGGCGGTGCGCACGGCGCTTGGCGCCGGCTCGTGGCGGATCGTTCGGCAGCTGGTGATCGAAAGCGTATTGCTTGCCGTAGTCGGCGGCGTGTTCGGGACGCTGCTCGCGCTGTGGGGCGTTGACCTGCTGCTGGCGATGGCCCCGGAAGGGTTGCCGCGCATCAATGAGGTCAGCGTCAACGGCTCGGTGCTGCTGTTCACAGCCGGCGTCACGGCGCTCACCGGTGTGTTGTTCGGCTTGTTCCCCGCCCTCCACACCGCTCGGGCGAACGTGAGCGGCATGCTCAAGGACGGCATGCGCGGCTCGAGCGGCGGCGTGGCCAGTCGCCGCGTGCGCAACACGCTCGTCATGGCGGAGATGGCGCTGGCCGTCGTGCTCCTGGTGGGCGCCGGTCTGCTGATTCGCAGCTTCGGCAACCTCCTCGCGGTCGACCCCGGGTTCCGCGCCGAACGAGTGGTCACGTTCTCCATTGCGGCGCCGGACACGAAGTACGGGCAGTACGCGCAGCGTCGCGTCCTCGTCAGCAATCTCCTCGAGCGGATGCAGCGCGTACCCGGCACGCAGGGCGCCGCGGTCGTCACGGGAATGCCGCTCACCAACATCATGATGCGGACGACGGCCCACGTCGTAGGCACGCCACCGGATCGACCGGCGCAGCGGAAGGCCACGGACATCGCGATGGTGACGCCGGGGTATTTCGCGACCATGGGCATCCCGATGATCAGCGGCCGCGACTTCAGCGACCGCGACGGGAGCGGCGCGCCGGTCGTGGCGATTGTGAACCAGGAATTCGTCAAGCGCTACTTCCCTAACGAGAACCCGATCGGCAAGCGGATCGAGCTTGGGTGGGAGCAGGACACCGCCTCCACGGGCGGGAACATGATCCTGGGCGGTGAGATCGTTGGGGTCGTCGGCAACGTGAAGCGGCGCGGACTGAGCCAGGAGGTGTTCCCCGAGACGTACGCGTCGTACATGCAGCCGACGTTCTCGAACTTCTCCGTCGTCGTGCGATCGACGGCAGACCCCTCGACCGTCATGGCGGCGATTCGCGCGCAGGTTCGTGAGCTCGACCGCGATCTGCCTCTCAGCCAGCTCCGTCAAGTGAAGGAGCTCGTGTCGGCGTCGGTTTCGCGACCGCGCTTCTACACGACGATCCTCGGAGTCTTCGCGTCGATCGCCCTCATACTCGCCGCGGTCGGGATCTATGGCGTGATCTCCTACGCGGTGAGCCTGCGAACTCGTGAGCTGGGGATTCGGATCGCACTTGGCGCCTCCGGTCGCCAGGTGTCGGGTCTCGTGTTGCAGCAGGGCGTGCGGCTCGCGATCGCCGGCGTGGTGATCGGCGGCGCGGGTGCCTACTGGCTCACGCGGCTCCTGAGCAAACTGCTGTTCGGCGTGAGCGCGACCGACCCGCTGACCTTCGTCGGCGTCGCAGGGCTTCTCACGGCCATCGCCGCAATCGCGTCGTTCGTGCCGGCGAGGCGAGCGGCAAGAGTCGACCCGCTACTGGCGATGCGCGAGTAATGCAAGCGGCAACCACGAACGCTGAGGTCACAGACGCGAGCGACGCTGAACACGCTGAGGGTGCTATTCGGGAAAAACAAAGAACCAACAAACGTCAATCGTTCATGTGATTGAGTTCGTGCGCCGGTAGGGCGGCTCGCCATCGAACGATTCAGCGGTCACAGCGTTCGACAGATCAGCGCGCTCAGCGTTCGTGGTTGCCGTTTCGCAATTGCCGTTCGCGGTTGCCGCTTCGGAACCTTAACCGATTACCAGTTTTCTCCCCGTTTCAGTGACACGTTCCCGATCCCAAATCCGTGAATGATCCGGTGGCCGGGATGAACTGCCAGTCGTAGCCGCCAGACCTGAGTGTGAGCTTGAGAACGCCCGTCGAACTGTTGTTGCGGCGCTCGCTGTTCGGCTGAATGGTGGAGCTGAACGAATACAACGCTGCGCCACCGGTGCCGACCGTGAACTGACGGATGCCGTTGGGATCGGCGACGGCGTTAGGCGTCTGCGGCGCAAATCGCTCGTACAGATGCTCGTGGCCGTTCAACACGATCTCGGCACCGGCTGCGTAGAGCGCGTCCCAGAATGGGCCGACGGCGGTCAGGTTGCCGTGCTCCGCGCCGGAGTTGAATCGTGGGTGGTGCCAGTACGCGAGCGTGCATGACTTCGTGCTGGCAGCGAGGTCCGCCTTCAGCCACTGCACCTGTGCGGACGTAGCCGAACAGCTGATGGTGGTGCAGGCCGAGTTGCTGTTCAGGACAACGATGTGCCAGGCGCCAAGGTCGTAGCTGTAGTAGCCCCTGCTGGGATCGCCGGCCGCACTGCCGAAGTAGCCGAAATACCCGGCGGCACCAGCAGTCTGATACTCGTGGTTGCCCGGCGTTGGCATCGTTCGCGCTTTCACGCGGCCCCACGACCCGTCGTAGCAGTTCGCGTAGTCCGTCGCCGACCCGTTAGGGTACGCGTTATCGCCGAGCGTGAAGACGGTGCCGCTCGTCGAGGCGAGGATGTTAGATGTCGCGTCATCGCCAGTCGACCCGCAGACCGCGATGTCGCCCGCGCCGATGAGCACCTCCGAGCCGGGTGGTGGCGGCGGCGCGGGAACGGTGATCGTCGACGTTCCCGTTTTGCCGCCAGCCGACGCTCTGATCGATGCGGTGCCCGCGGCGACTCCCGTCACGAGCCCCGTCGTCGACACCGTCGCCACCGCACTGTTCGACGAGCTCCACGTAAACGTCGTGGCGGATCCGGGCGGATTCGCCGTCGCCGTCAGCTGCACCGTAGATCCAGCCGCGACGGTCGCGCTCGAAGGCGACACCGAAATCGACTTCACCTTGTTCGCGCCCCCGCCCTTTGCGTACGACGGCGACAGCGTGTCGTTCGCCGGCGGCGCGGATGTGTCGGAGCACGCCGCGAAGGCGAAAGCGATGCCGGCTACGACGGCTGCCGTAGCCACGTAAACGATGGTGCGTCTCTGCATGAACGCCTCTCGCTGGCGAGTTCGGTCTCCAGATGCTCGGCTTCTCCAGTCCCGCGCACAAGGGCGAGACCGTCACGCGCCGGGCGTTCTGCTGGCCGACCGGCCTAACGCGGTGGCTTGCCCTTTCGCATGTCCGTCACGGGTGCCGAGCGCGAGCGACATGCGGCGGGCGTGCGAGAGAGCGAACATCGTCGTCTCCTGGGCAAGAGTGCATCGTCGAGACGCAGAGCCGCTAGCGGCGGCGGTCGCGCTCATGCAACATCCGGGGGCGGCGGCCATCCGGGAATCTGTCCTCGATGGTCGCAAGCGTGTCAGTAGCCCCTGTCTTCTCGGAGCGAGATCCCTGACTACTCGTCGCGATTTTCTGACCGGCACCGGAGCGGCGGTCGCCGCCATGGTCGGTGTGCCGTCGATCATCCTGCCGCGCCGTGCCGCGTACGACCTCGTGATTCGCGGCGGCAACGTCATCGACGGGACAGGCGCGCCCCCCATCCAGATGGATGTGGCAGTTCGGGACGGTCGCATTGCGACCGTCGCGCGGCGTGTCGCCGAAAAGGGCGCTATCGAGCTCGATGCGCGCGGCATCGCCGTGGCACCCGGGTTCATCGACATCCATTCCCATGGGGATGGCTCGCTGTTCTCCGATCCGCGTTCCGAGTCGGTCATCCGCCAGGGCGTTACGACGATCGTTGTCGGCCAGGACGGGAGCTCGCGGTTCCCCTCGCGACGATCGGAGGACGACGAGGCGGGCTATGCGTCGTATGCGGCCCTCGCCACCGCGATCGACAAACTACCGAGCTCAGTGAACATCGCTTCGATGATCGGACTCGGCACCATCCGCGGGATCGTGGTCGGCAACGACGACCGGCCGGCGACCCCGGACGAGCTGCAGCGCATGACGCAGATGGTTCGTGACGCGATCGCCAGCGGAGCGTGCGGCGCGTCATCGGGACTCGAGTACACCCCGGGCGCCTTCGCGTCCCGAGGAGAGCTCGCGGCGTTATGCGCTCCACTCTCGGCAGCGAAGCTCCCGTACGCGACCCACATGCGCAATGAGGACGACCGGCTGCTCGACGCGATCGACGAATCGATCGACGTCGCGCGCCAGGCGAAGTGTCCACTCCAGATCTCGCACCTCAAGACGCAGGGCCCGCGGAACTGGGGCAAGCTGGACGAGGTCTTCCGCCGCATCGACGATGCGCGCCGAGGCGGCATGGACATCACGTTCGACCGCTACCCCTACATCGCCTACCAGACCGGCCTAACGAATCTCTTTCCGGTGTGGAGCCGGGATGGCGGCACGACTGCGTTCCTGCGCCGGCTCGACGATTCATCGACCGCCGACCGCATCAGGCGCGAGGCGCTCGCGAAGGTCGAGCTCATTGGCGGGTGGGACAACGTGCTCATCTCGAGCGCCGGCCGCGGCGCGGATTCCACCGCCGCCGGCAAACGGCTCGGCGCCTACGCAACGGCGAAGGGCATGGATCCCTACGACGCCACCGTGTCGCTGCTTCGCGCGAGCAATGGCAGCACCGGCATGGTCGGCTTCGCGATGAGCGAGGAGAATCTCGACCGGATCCTGGCGCACCCGTTAGGCATGGTCTGCAGTGATGGCGGTGCGTTCGCGATCGATGGCCCGTCCCGCCGGGGCAGCCCTCACCCACGCGGGCTCGGCACCTTTCCCCGGGTGCTTGGTCGCTACGTGCGGGAGCGCAAGGCGCTCACCCTCGAGCAGGCGGTGAAGAAGATGACCGCCATGCCCGCCGCCCGTCTCAAGCTCGCCGACCGTGGTCTAATCGCCGCGAAGCTCGCCGCAGACCTGGTGGTGTTCGACCCGGCAACCGTGATCGATAAGGCAACGTACGAGGAACCGTTCCAGTACCCCGAGGGGATTCAGGCAGTGGTGGTCAACGGTCAGATCGCGCTGCGTGATGGGGAGCGAACGAAAGCCGCTGTGGGCAAGGCGCTTCAGGTCGGGAAGATCCGTCGCTGACGCTCGGGACAGGTCGGGAATCGGGAGGCGAGCAGCTACTCTTTCGCGGTTGCCCCTTTGATGACATCTCCTCCTTTCATCACGAACCTGACGCGCTGCAGGTCCTTGACGTCTTTCAGCGGATCACCGTCGACTCCGATGATGTCGGCGAGCTTCCCCGCCTCGATCGACCCGACGCGATCGCCCCACCCGAGCAGCGCCGCCGAGTTCACCGTCGCCGCTCGGAGCACCTCGAGCGGCGACATCCCCGCCTCCTGATACGCCTGCAGCGTGAGCAGACTGGATTGCCCCCGCGTGCGACCCGGGACGTCGTAGTACTCGTCCGAGCCGAACGCCACCTTCACGCCTGCGCGAACCGCCCGCATGAGACGGTCGGCGTTCGACTTTGCGAACTGCGTCGCGCCCTCGCGCTGGCGACGCTGTTGCTCGGGCGTCAGCGAGCTCCCGAACGCGTTCACGTAGAACTCCGCGGGATAGTCCGTCGCCACGAGGTAAATCCCCTTCTGCGCCATCATCCGCAGTACGTCGTCGGGGATCGTGTACGCGTGCTCGATCGACGTCACGCCTGCTTCCGCCGCAATGCGCGTGGCGGTATCGCCGATCGCGTGAGCCGCGACCGTGCGTCCCACCCGGTGCGCTTCTTCCACGATCGCCTTCATCTCGGCGAGTGACACCACACGCGGGCCCGTGTTCACGATGACCTTGATCAGGTCGGCTCCGTCGTAGAACGCCTGCCTAACGGCTCGCCGCGCCTCGTCGACGGTGCTCACCACGGCATACTCCTGCTCGATGATCTTCTGCGTCTCCGGCTGCACGATGCCGAACTGCCCACCCGCGGCGGAAATGGCGCGCGTCGCCGCGCGAATTCGCGGTCCCACGACCCAACCCGCACCGATCGCGTCCCGCAGCGCGACGTCTCCGCCAAAGCCGGAGTTACCCAGGTCACGAACCGTCGTGATGCCGGCCTCGAGGTCCTCGAGCCCCATCTTCGCACCGAGCAGCGCGCGCTTCGCGGTGCTCATCGTGGTGACGGTGAGGATCATGTTCGGGTCATCGCCGCCAAGCTCGCCGCGATAGTTCTGCAGCAGATGCGTGTGGGCATCGATGAGGCCGGGAAGCAGCGTGAGGCTGCCCAGGTCGATGACCTTCGCGCCACTCGGAATGGCCGCGCTCGGGCCGACACTCACGATTCGGCCCGCTTGCACGACCACGACCGGGTTCTGGATGACGTTGCCGGTCTTCGGATCGATCATGCGAGCAGCGCGAACGACCGTCGCAGGTGCGGCCGCGGCCGGAACCTGGGCAGCGCCCCCAGCCGCGGCGGCCGGCACGACCAGCGCGCCAACGAGCGTGAACAGGCGTCTCCGGACAGATCGAATCACAAGACCTCGAGGTGAGTGGGGGTTAGCGAACGGTCGAATCTAGCGGTCGGGTCTCTTCGAGCCAGCGTCGCGGCTGGGCGTGCGTCTTGCTTTTACAGCTCCGAGGCTGCCGGGGCCGCTCCCGGCGCAAGGAATCGGAGACTCACCAAATGCGACCGCCAAAGATCATTGCCCGAACCTTCGTTCTCAGCCTGACCTTCGCCACGAGCGCCTCGGCCCAAGTCACGTTCAGGACCACCGGACAGGAGCTAGGCAATGCGCTGACCGACGTGCTCTATATCTGGACCTCGCCCGTCCGCGCGAAGCCGCGCGATTGGATCGCGACGATTGGAGTCGCCGCCGGAGCGGTGGCACTGTGGCCCGAAGACGATCAGATCGACTCCTGGATCGTCCGACATCCTAACGCGGCGGTCGTCCGCGCCTTCGCGCCGTTCGACGAGGACCATCCTGAGCTCGGTGACCTGTCGACGGGGCAGCGGCTCCTTCCGATCTCCGCCGTGCTGATCGCGTCAGGCATGGTGAGCGACAACCGCAAGCTGAGAGAGGCGGGTTGGGGCTGTCTGTCCGGATGGCAGGCGAGCAGTTCGATTCGCGCACTCATGTACGCGACGGTCTCGCGCGAGCGACCCTCGCTGAACAATGGCAATCAGTACGCGATCAAGACGCCGGGCGGGGAGTGGAACTATCACTCGTTCTTCGCCGGCCATGCCGCCAACGCGTGGGTGTGCACGACTTTCTGGAACTCGCGATTCCACATGGGACTGCTCGAGCCAGTGCTCTACGCCGCAGCCACGGGGATCACGTTTTCGCGCATGACGGATCGTCGCCACTGGGCGTCGGACACGTGGGTAGGGATAGCGGCGGGCTACGCGATGGGCCGCTCGGTCGCCGCTCGTTATGCGCGTCGTGAGTCGAAACGAGAGCAAAAAAAGGCGCCTGAGCCGATCAAGGCTGCGCTGCTCGACGGCCTGCAGCTTTCGCCGATGCCTGGCGGGCTCGCGATCGGCTGGTCGGGAACGTTCGGAGGTCCAATCTCTCGATAGGAATCATCTGACCATCGCTGCGAGGCGGGATCAAGGGGTCAGAGCCCTTGAAGGGCTGGGATCAACGGCTCTGACCCCTTGATTCAATAGGAATCATCTGAACATCGCTGCGAGGCGAGCCTTTTCGGGGAACACCAATGAAGCGGATCAGGCGAAAGCTGCCGGATACTGCTTAGCAGGTTGGTCCGCCACACAACGAGCGGATATCAAAAAGCTCAAATGGGGTCAGAGTCGTTTGATCGGTTCAAACGACTCTGACCCCCTTTTTATCTGTTGCTAAAGCAAGCTTGAACGCAAAGCCGGATCCGGCCGTTTGGTGCCGTTTCCGTTTCATTGCTGTTTGGAAAAAAGCTCGCCGAGCATCAGACCCGCCCGTGGGGCGTGCAACTCATCGGCTACGGGAGCGAGTCGACAATCCGTTTCTTCCCGATCTGATCGATGTCGAACGAAACAGCCCGGCCTCGTCGCGACTCGGCACCGCGAATCGTCATGAGGGCCGAGTAGTAGTCGAGGTACGCGAACGACGAGATCTTCCCGCCCACGAACTCGTACTTCGAAACCGCGTCGCGCCACCGCACGGAGTCCTCGGGCGCGACACCAACATAGATGTACGGCCGGAACCCGTCCGGATCCTCCCAGTTCTCGGCGTACCACACCGCACGCACCCCGCGCCACGCCGGATGCTTCGTGACGACGCCCGGGAGTGAAGCGAGCAGCACCGCATCCACGACAACGCGATGCGTCGCCGAGTGGTCCTTGTGGATGCTCGCGCTCCAGTGGGTCAGGACGTGGGTCGGACGCACTTGCCGGATCACGTCCGCTAGATAGCGGCGCGCGCCGTCGTCGTCAGGCAGCTGGCCATCCTTGTACGGCCCGAAGAGCACCTCCGCCCCCAGCGCGGCCCCGACGGCGAGTGCTTCGCGTCGCTTCTGCTCACCGTACGCCTCCGGCGCGAGCTTCGCATTGCCGCCCTCGCCGAGGGTCAGGTGGAGGATGACCGTGCGGTCGCCAAGCCGGCGTTGCCTGGCCAGCAGCAGCCCGGTCGTGAGCTCGGCGTCACCCGCGTGCGCGCCGATAGCCAGGATCGTCCGGGCGGGCCCGCTTGCCGTTGGCGTGGACTGCGCCTCCGTTCGCGGCGCACCGGCCAGCGCACCGACGCTCGCGATGAGCTCGACCAGCCGTTTCGCTGCGCGCGCCGTCACGAGCGCGGCGCGTCGGCGTTAGGCGCCGAGGGAGACCGTTGTGCGCGGCAGTAGATGCAGATGGGCGGCGCGCCGAACGAAACCTGGATGCGGCGCACGAGCGAGCCGTGAAGGTGATTGTCGCAGAGGATCTTCCGGCACCGCTCGCACACACCGCCCGCGCCGATGTGGAATCGGACGTGGCAGCGATCGCACTCGGAGAAGAAGATGGATTTCTTGAAGACGGGCATGACGAAAACCTACCGCCCGCGAGTGCGTCGTCTACACGTCGAGTCGCCGGTCGTACGGCACCGATTCGCCGTGCTCGATATGTCGACGAAGAATTCTCAGGTACATAGCCCAGCAGTGGCACGAGATGCGATAGTGCGCGTTGGCTTCGGGCCAGCCGCGGTGGTGAAAGCGCACCTGAGTGCCGTCGGCGGAGGGCTCGAGGTCGAAGCCGATGTGGCTTCCGAGCCAGTCGGAATCGGCCTCGGTCATGCGTAGCTCGAATGCGCTGCCGGGCTCCGCCTTCGTAACTACCGCCCCCCACTTGTAGCCGGGCCCGAAGTCCAGGTCGTAGCGCGCGCCCAAGGAGGGCGTGCCGCTCGATCGCACGGTCCACCATTCGTCGAGCAGCGTCGGGTCGCTGACGGCGCGATACACGCGTAACGGGTCGGCGGCAATCGGGAAATCCTGCAGGATGTCGTGCATGTCGTTCACATCGGTTGGTTGGTGAACATGGCGTCGAGCAACTTCTGTCACCCATACTCGGTCTGGCGAACAGACTCCAACGCCCCGCCGTACCAACTTGTCGGGACCGGCCCGTTTTTCCAGTACCGACTCGCGCGATTCATGCCGATGAGCGTTACTCGAGGACCAGCGCGGAGTCACGAGGCATCATGAGCTCACTTACCACACTCGTCCAGGCGCTCGGCATCGCATACGCGTCAGGCATAAGTCCCTACGCGACCGTCGCACTCGCCGGCATCGCGAGCCGCATGGGCTGGATCGATTCACTGCCAGGCGCACTTGGAGCGATCAGCCACCCGCTCGTCATCGCGCTCGCCAGCGTGCTGACCGTCGTCGAATTTCTGGCTACGCTGATCCCCGGCGTCGCCTCGGTCTGGGAGACGATTCACACCGCCATTCGCCCGCCCGCCGCCGCGGCGCTCGCGGTGCTCACGGCCTGGCACGGCGACGCGGCGCTGATCACCGCCGCGGCGCTGCTCGGCGGTGGGCTTGGGTTTGCCACTCATGCGACGAAGCTCGGGCTCCGCTACACGATCGACACTTCGCCAGAGCCGGTCACGAATGGCGTGGCGAACGTGGCGGAGTTGAGCGCAGTCGCGACGATCGCGTACGCCGTGTGGCATCACCCGTACATCACGCTCTGCGTCGCTCTCCTCGTGCTCGTGCTGCTCGTCCTCCTCGTTCGGACGATCTGGCGAGCTGCGCGACGGGCGATCCGGGGAATCCGCCCGGCGCCGGCGGGCGAGACGTCAGGCGGTGCCTAACGAATTCTGGTCGGCGCGAACACCGTGACGGGCGAACCGTCGGCGACGAAGGCCGAGCGAGGGGGGCCGGCGAGGATCCGGGCGAACGCATCGCCGTACACCGGCACAAGATTACCGGCGAGTCGGGGCTCGGTCGCTGTCCACACCTTCCAGCACGGATGCGAAACGCGGTACTCGACCGTTCCGCCGTCGCGCTGGCGAGTGTAGCCCCAGTAGTGCTCGGTGATGAACTCCTCCTCGCTGTTCGCCGCGAGGATCCGCGGCGGCCCGAGCGTGCGCGCGCTCAACCCTGTCCACTCGGACGAGGCGCGCCACTCGTACGCACGTTCGAACGCACCACGTGCCGAACCCGCAACCAGGGCGTATCGCATGGGCAGCGCGCGATAGGGCTCGTTGTACAGCAGCCTGGCGACGAGCGCGATCGCGCGCCGAGGCACGAGCTCGCGAACGAAGACAACTCCGCGTCGGGTTTCACCAGCCTCATCGCGTCGAACGTAGAATCGGAGGTTCACCTCGGGGAACGTGCGATGCGCCGGGATCGGTACGCCGAGCACGCGCGTGTCGCGAAAGAGAAAACCGACAACGCTCACGTACAGTGTTCCGCGCCAGCGATCCAAATCGACACCCGCGGGTACCAGCGGTGCGAGCAGCTCCTCTGGCGCGACGTAGTTCAGCATCACGAGGTCGCGCCACTCTGCGCGGAGAAAGGCTCGTCGCGGTTCGGTCTGGCTCAATGTGGTGGTATCGATTGCGGTTCAGACCGTCCCATTTTCGGACAGAGGATCGTCGTTTTCAAACTGGGCGTCGTGTGGTAAGTCGTTTCGCTAATTCGTCTTACTGCATCATCGACCACGGCACGGGACTTTCCTGAGTGGTATGGTCGATGGGCTGCGGCGCTTGGTCACTCGTGTAGCGCGCTCCTCGTAGGAGATGTACCGAACCATGTCCCACCCGACAGATCATTTCACGCCCTCCGGCTACGAATCCGCCGACGACGAGCAAGGCGTAGAGACGCGCGACCTCGATGCGGAGCTCCTCGCGCGCGAGCTCGCGCGCGACTTCCAGATCGTGCGTCTGCTCGGCCGCGGAGCAATGGGATCGGTGTATCTCGCTCGCGACCTCGCGCTTCATCGCGTCGTGGCCATCAAGGTGCTTCGCTGGGATCTCGCCGCAAGTCACGATGACACGGAACGATTCCGGCGCGAAGCGCGCACGACCGGACAACTCTCCCATCCCAGCATCGTGCCGTTGCACAGCTTCGGCGAGTCGCCGAACCTGATGTACATGGTCATGCGGTACGTACCTGGCGAATCGCTCGGCGCGCGCATCCGTCGTCTCGGAAAGCTGAGCCCCGACGAGACACGTCACATTCTCGCCGACCTCGCGCTGACGCTCGAGTACGCGCACCGCGAGGGGATCGTGCACCGCGACCTCAAGCCCGAGAACATCCTGCTCGAGATCAGCGGCGAGTCGATTCGGCCAATGGTCGCCGATTTCGGTGTGGCGATGCGTCGCTCGTACGACCCGCCGCCCGGCGAGCTGCGTCGGAGCTTCGGCACGCCGCACTTCATGTCTCCGGAGCAGGCCGCTGGCGAAGTAGACATCGATGCCCGAAGCGACATCTACTCGCTCGGTGTCCTCGGCTATCTGATGCTCTCGGGCGAGCTGCCGTACGTGGGTGACACGGTGCAGCAGATTTCCGAGCGTAGGATCGAGGGGCGACACCGTCCGCTGCGGCTCGCCGCGCCTGACGCCCCGCGCGACCTGATCGAGGCCATTGAGCGCTGCCTGCAGTCGCTGCCTGACGACCGGTTCCGTCACGCGCGTGAGCTGCACGCGGCGCTGACGGCGCGCCAGACACCTGGCTCGCGTGTCTGGCGTCGCCTCAAGAAGGTGCGGCTGGCGGCGCGGAAGGTCGTGAGCTTCCTCCTCGAGGCCACCCGAGTCGACGCGCCCTGGCCGGTGCGCGGCTGACGCTGACCGCGCCGGGACGCGCTGGCGCGAAAGGCATCTCGACGCGCATCATCGTATCCGGACTGACGAGGATGCGTGATGGCACTCGATGAATCGGGACTTGGTAGCCCGAGCGCGGAAAAGCCGCGAGGCGCAGGCGGAACGCCCGGAGGACTTGGCGAGTTCTTCACCGGCCTCGCGATGGCCATCGGCGGCGGGTACCTGCTCCTCCAGCAGGTCACCGTCTCATCGGGCTACTGGCAGCTCTGGGGGTACAATGCGTTCGGGCTCTCGCTCATCCCGCTGCTGATCGGCATCGCGCTGCTCTTCTTCGACGGCCGCTCGAAGCTCGGCTGGCTGCTGACCGGCTGCGGCGCGCTCATCATCCTGCTCGGGATCATCACCAACCTAACGATTTTCTTTCGCCCGACGAGCCTGTTCAACACGCTCGTCATTCTGGCGCTGCTCGCCGGCGGACTCGGGCTGATCGCGCGGAGCCTTCGGACCAAGGCCTAACGCGACTTCGCCGCGACGGCCCGTCTGCTTCGCGGCGGGCGTCGGCCGGTCACTCGCTGCCACCCCGCGGCAGCGCCGCGCCGCGCCGCGAGCTGCGCGACGCTGACCAGCACACCGGTGAGCGCGGTCCACGCCACCGCTTTCCCCCAGCTGGTCGTCGACGACTCGGGGTCAATGGGTGGCTCCTCCTGCCGAATGGCGCGCCACCCGCCCTCGATGAGGCCGCTCATCGCGGCACCCGCGGCCATGGCCGAGCCTGCGCCGACGAGCATCCACGTCATCCGCTGCTTTCGTCGCTTGTTCACGTCCGATCTCTCCGCTGACGAGGCAGACTCTCCGAGCAAGCGCGGTGCCGGTCGAGAGCGTCAGCGATTTCCGGTATCGAGGTCGGGGTTGCTGGGCGGACCCGAATGAAGCGGCTCCCACGACGGAGGATCGCTCGCCGGAAAGCTCTCGTCGGACGCTTCCTCTACGGGATCCAATTCATCGACCCGAAGATCATCCGATTCGCGTCGACTGGGGTCGTTCGGGTCGGCCGATTTGCGTTCATCTTGCATCTCAAAGTCTCCTCGCTGGTTGCCGAGCCCGCGGCCTTGCGGCCGAGACCGCTGGACCGGCACGCGATCTGCCACGTTAGGCAGGTCTTGTTTCAGGAGAACCGGCCGCTCCGCCACCATCCCAGCAGACCCGCATGGCGCTCCACCTCACCAATCGCAACGTAGCGCACGAAATCGCGGGGCGCATCCGCACGCTCATTGCGCGACAGGATGACGGCGATGTCACCGCAGCTGCGCGCCGGCTCGAACGCCCGATCGCCGACGTCTATCTCCCCGAGCGTGTCATCTCCTCCGCAGACGAGCCCGCCGCGATCGAGTTCCTCGCAACGGTCGTGCGCACGTATGAGGCCGACGTGTGCTGGCTCATTACCGGCACCAGCTCCCGGAGCGCTCGCGAGCGCCCGCTCTCCAGCGAAGTCCGTGTCACGATCGTGGAGCTGCTCGATGAGCTGGGCGACCTGCTGCTCGACGAGGTCCGCAACGAGCGGCAGGCCGGCAGGCATTATCACTGATCTGACCCGCCTCCGTCTGAAACTGATGACCGAGTACGAAAGACCGACCACCAAGGACCGACGACTCGCCCAGACTTCTCGTGATGCACGGCTGGTGGCGAGTCACGAGTCCTGAGTGGTTGGTCCTCGGTTCTCGGTCATCAGTTCCCGGCATAGCGTGAGGAGCCTTTTTCCCCGCCCCCAATCCGGAATCCGGTCATCCGACGGCCGCAGGTGCCATGCCCATGGCATGGTATCCCTTGTCGACGTAGATGGTCGTGCCGGTGATGCCACTCGCGAACGCGCTCGATAGAAACGCGGCGGTGTAGCCAACGTCCATCGGGGTCAGCTCGCTCGTCAGCGGAGAGTTCACTGAACAGTACTGCACCATCCGCTCGATGATGCCGATCGCGCTGGCGGCACGTGACGCGAGCGGGCCCGCCGAGATCGTGTTGATGCGCGCGCCCCACTTGCGGCCGGCCTCGTACGCCAACGTGCGTGTATCGCTCTCGAGCGCGGCCTTCGCCGACGACATCCCGCCGCCGTAACCCGGAATCACGCGCTCGCTCGCCATGTACGTCAGCGACAATACCGACGCGTTAGGCCTGAGCAGCGGTCCGAGGCGATTCACGAGCGCGATGAGCGAATAGGCGCTCACGCTCACGGCGGCGAGGTACCCCGCTCGCGACGTCTCCAGCAGCGGCTTCTTGACCTCCGGCGCATTTGCCAACGAGTGGACGACGATGTCCAGGGCTGGCGTGCCGAAGTCACTCGTGAGTCGCGAGGCGAGGCCGTCGACGGAAAAGTCGCCGACCTCGCGGTACCGCTTGTTCGTCCGAATGTCCTCGGGCGCATCCACGAGCGTGTCGAACGCGGCATCGAGCGGATAGATGCGCTCGAACTCCAGCAGCTTGCCGCTGGTGAGACGCCGGGTCTCGTCGAGCTTCCCGCGTTCGAGCAGATTCATGAAGATGTTGAGCGCTGGTGGCCACGTTCCCACACAGACCGTGGCTCCAGCCTCGGCGAGCGCCTTCGCGATGGCGAAGCCGTATCCCGCATCGTCGGCGACGCCGGCTACCAGGGCGCGGCGACCCGAAAGGTCGATGGCTAGCATGGGCGTGATATCGCCCCTCGCGTCCGTGCCGGCAAGTGGCGTTGCGCGTACGACGCCGGGTCGAGGAGAGTTGGCACGAGCGCGCCTCACGTCGTGGGATGTTATGCTTTTGAATCGGCCTCGGTCGGCCGTCGCTAGATGGAGGACAGATGCCAACCGTGCTTTACGTCGACGACGATCCGGCAGTCCGCATGGTCGTGCGGCGGCAACTCGAGTACAACGGTCTCCGTGTGTACACAGCCGAGGGCGTTCGGGAGGCGAAGGAGCGCATCGAGCAGCTGCCTCCTGACGGCCTCTTCATCGACATCTGGCTAGGCGACGGCACCGCGTTCGAGCTCCACGCGTGGCTTCAGGAGCACCACCCGCTGTTGTCGAAGCGCGTGGTGTTCGTGAGCGGCGATGTTCCAGGCGACACGGCCGGGAAGACCCCCACGGCGCTCGGCTGCCCGGTACTTGGCAAGCCGCTCGACGTGCCCGCGATGGTGCGTCTCGCGCGCGATTGGGATGGATAGAAAACCCGAGCAGGAGGTTCCGGCACCGGCCGCCCAGCCTGGCGGCGGCGAATCGGAGCTCGCTACCTCCGTTCGGCACACGGGCTCGATCGTCGAGCGGCTCGCCGCAGCCGCCGTTCCCCGGGACCTCGAGCGGCGAGCGGGCGTCGAAGTTGTCGGGACGCCATCGTTCGCGCGCGGCCTCTGGCGGATCGCGGCCGCGGACGCATCCAGTGGCAATCGCGTCGCGCTGCTTCGAAACGGACCGGCCACGTTCAGCGCGATGCTCGAGCTGATCGAGACCGCGGAACAGGCGGTCAGCCTCGAGGGGTACATCTTCCGCGACGATGAAGTGGGCAAGCAGTTCGCCGACGCCCTCGTGACCGCCGCACAGCGGGGCGTGAGGGTCAGACTTCTCGTCGACTGGATAGGCCGCCTGGGGACGCCGTACGCGTTCTTCCACGCCATCGCGCGCGGCGGCGCCCAGGTTCAGTTCTTCAACCCGCCCGGATTCCGTCGCTGGCTCGGGCTCGTGCCGCGCGACCACCGAAAGCTGCTGGTGGTCGACGATCGCGCGGGTGTAACGGGAGGCATTGGTATCGGTCGCGAGTGGAAGACGGGCGTCCTCACGAAGCGTCGTGCGCCGTGGCGCGACACGGCCGTGTTGATCGAAGGGGATGCGGCCGGTGACATGATCCAGGCGTTCGACCGCATGTGGCGCCGAGCCAGCGGCAAAGAGCGGCGGGGCTCGCATAGACATCTGACACGGCGCGCGCGGTCGACGCACCTCGATCCGAGCGTCCATCCTCCCGCGCTGGTCGGCATCATCGAAGGCGAGCCGGGACGGTTCAGAATCTCGCGCGCGCTGCAGATCCAGGCGGTGTCGGCCGAGCGGTCGATCTGGATCGCGAGCGCGTACTTCATGCCGAGCGCATCGGAGGTCGAGGCGCTCACGGGCGCGGCGCGGGACGGAGTGGACGTACGAGTGCTCGTCCCGAGCCGGTACGATCATCCGTGGATCCGCCTCGCGACGCGACAGTACTATCGTCGGCTGCTGCGCAATGGCGTCCGCATCTGGGAGTGGCGCGGCGAGATGATGCACGCGAAATCGAGCGTGGTCGACGGTCGCTGGACCCGCATCGGATCCACCGACTACAACCCGCTGGGCCTTGCCATCAATTTCGAGCTCGACGCGGTCATCGAGGACCGCGTGCTCGGTGCCCAGGCGGAAGTGATGTTTCTCGAGGACCTCGAGCAATCGAAGGAGATCACCATCAACATGGTGGCTGCACCACAATGAACCGGGCGAGGCGGGCGATTCGGGCGTGGGCCCTGCCGTTGGTGCTGTTCGGCGCGAACGGTGCCCCAGGCGGCGCGCAGGCGCCCGTCGCGCGGCCGGCGGCCGGCGCGGCCGAGGTGCGTGTGGAAGTGAACGCCGCCTCCGCGCATCAGGTGATGGAGGGCTTCGGCGCGACGACGGTGCCCCTGATCTATCAGAACGGCGCCGATGACAAGCTGCCCCCTCCCCTGCGCACACGCGCATTGGAGGCCGCCTACCGCGACGTCCGCCTCACGCTCGGCAACGTCGGGATCGGGCGATGGGAACCGGAGAACGATGACCCCGACCCGATGCACCTGAACGAGGCGGCGCTCGAGCTAAACGGCCTCCGCACCATCAACGAGAAGCTCCTGACGCCGGCGCGCGCGTTAGGCGCCGACGGCCTGTATCCCGGGAACGGGATCAGCCTGTTCGCGGCCGAGTGGCTTCAGCCGATTCGAGCGACCGACTACAACCGCTACCTCGATGAATGCGCCGAGTACGTCGTCAGTACGGTGCTCAAATGGCGAGACATTACGGGCGAGATTCCGCGCTACCATCACCTGTTCAACGAAGCGCTCTACGGGAACGTGGATCTGCGAGGCGGCTCGGCCAAGGAGATCACGGACATTGTGAAGCGCGCGGGAGCGCGGCTTCGGACGGCGGGCATGCCCACCAAGTTCGTCATCGCATCGGAGTACTCGGCGGCGCAGTCGGCGGCGGTTGCGCGGGAGGTCCTGGCCGATCCGAACGCGAGGCAGTACGTGGGGGCGATCGGCTATCATCCGTACCCGTACGAGTCGCCGTATGCCAGCATGGCGAACATTCTTGCCGGTCCCGGCGTGGGTCGGCCGGACGCCGCTTCGCTCGCGGACCGGCGCGCGCTTCGGGACCTCGGTCGGCAATACAACGTTCCGGTGTGGATGACGGAGGTATCACACGGGGGCCTCGATCCCCGGTCGATGGATGCGCTGCGTGCGCGCGCGATCGAGATCCACGACGAGCTCGCCTACGCGAACGCCAGCGCGTTCTTCGGCATGCACGAGATGTGGGACAGCAAGTCGAACACGGAGCACTTCGGGGCAGAGCGATCGTTGCTCAAGGAAGAGGACACGATCGTGCTGGTGGACATAGAGGCGTCGTCCGTGCTGATCACCGGGACGGGGTACGCGATCGGCCACTTTGCGCGCTGGGTGCAGCGCGGGGCCTTGCGCGTTGAGGCATCGACCGATGACCCGCTCGTGATGGTCACGGCATTCACGGACAACAAGCGAGGGAAGGCATCGTTCGTGATAATCAACAACGCGGCAGAGACCAGGACGGTGCGGGTGCACGTGAATGGGCTGGCGTTCACGGGGTCGCTGGAGGGCGAGCAGTCCGTGGGCGATGTGCGCTGGAAGGCGCTCGCCAGGATTGCGCCGAGCGGTGATGCGAAGGATGCGTTCGTGGTCACGGTGCCGGCCCGGAGTGTCACGTCCGTCGGAGGTGCGTACTGATCGGGACGATAGCTCCGAGCACTATGCGGACTCGTTAGGCAGTCACGCATAACAAAGGAGGGGCTCCTCTCGGAGCCCCTCCTTTCGTATCCGTCGAACTGCGTAACGACTACTTACCCGGTTGCGGCACCTGAATGTTGCCGCCGGCGAGAACCACCGTGGTGGACATGTTCAGCAGGTCCATAGCCTTCACACGGAACTTGTCGGCGCCCGCACCCGACGTTGCCCAGTCCTCGCCCACCGCGATCAGGTTGATGTTGCCCTGGCTGATCGTGGTGACGTTGTTCACGACGCAGTTGTAGTTCCCCTTGCCGCCGAGGGTCACGATGTTATTCACCACCGCCGGCGAATCCATGCTGTTGCTCTTCGCGCGGCAAACGCCACCGCCAGCGAGGTGTCGGACGACGACGATGCCACCGCGCGGGGCCGTCTTGCCCTTCGTCATGGTGAAGCTGAAGCCGAACGACACGCGATCGCCGTCGAGCATGAACGACCCGCCGCCCGTCGCGAAGCCAGCGGCCGGATCCCAGATCGAGAACACGTCCTCGTAGGTGCCGGTGTAGTAGTTCCCGCCGACAGTGAACGTCAGCGTGTACACGTCGACCGGGATCTGGGTCACGCCGTCGCCGAAGGTACAGGTGAAGCTCTTCACCGCACCGTAGCCCGACCCACTGACGCTTCCGGCCGTGCAGCTCCCCGCAATGTTGCCGTTCGACGAGATGCCCGAGGCAGATGCCGTGATTGACGGCACATTGGCGATTGACCCCGGGAGCTGGCCGTCGTTAGGGTCAGGCTCGTTCCCGTTGCCGAGCCGCGCTTCCTTGATGCCGACGGTGACTACGAAGCTCTGGGCGCCCAACTGCGCGGAACCGGCATTCGAGATCGTGGTGCCCTCTGCGTTCTCGCGGTTGACAACGAACGTCGTGACGGCGGAGTTCGACGCGTCGTACCCGCCGTCGCCGGCGTACTTCGCCTGCACGGTCGCGTTGCCTGCGGCCGACGGGATGGCATAGTCGTACGACGCCTTGCCGGTTGCGTCGGTGGTTCCCGAGCCGACGAGCGCGCCGTTGTAGTAGAAGTCGACCGTCTTGCCTACGAGCGGCGTTCCGTTCAGACCGCCGACACCGTTGTCCACCAGCGTCGCGCTGAGCGTCGACTCGTCGCTGTACTGCCCGGCTGTCTTCCCGTTGTAGGTGAGCTGCGTGGGCCGATTCTCGACGGTGATGTTGAACTCCTCCTCGTCAGCCATCGGCGGGATGCCGTCGTCCACGACGCGGACGCGCACGGTGTGCACGCCAACATCCAACGCGGTGATGCTGCCGAACGAGATCGTGCCGTTCGCTGCGACCGTAACCCAGCTCGGTCCTGACACCTTCGAGAAGGTGAGGTTGTTCGCGGGGATGTCGGCGTCCGTCGCCGTTGCCATCTTGTTGGCGAGCGCAACTCCCCACTGCGTGCTGAAATCGGCGGGAACGGTCAACACCGGCGCAACGTTGACCTCGTTCACCGTGATCTCGATCTCTTCCTCGTCGGTGGCCGTGCCATCGCTCACGACGACCTTCACGCGGTAGGTGCCGGGCCCCTGCGCCTCCGTCGGCGTCCAGGTGAAAGCGCCGCCCGAGGTGATGTTCGCGCCGGTCGGATAGTTCCCGCTCGCGGGATTGGCCAGCGAGAAGCTGAGCGTCTGCGCCGGCAGATCGGAATCCGACGCGTTCGCGTTGAAGGACAACAGCACTTCCTCATTGACGTTCTTGTTGCCGATCGCCGCGAGCACCGGCGGCACGTTCACTTCGTTCACCGTGATCTGAATCTCTTCCTCGGCCTTGTTGTTGTCGGGGTCGGTGACCACGACCTTCACGCGGTAGACGCCGGGCCCCTGCGCCTCGGAAGGCAGCCAGGCAAAGTTGCCGCCGGACGTGATCCCGGCACCGGCCGGGAACGTTCCGGTTGCCGGGTTTGCGAGCGAAAACGTCAGCGTGCCGCCGTCCGGATCCGACGCGGTGGCGGTGAACGTCAACGGCGTGAGCTCGTCAACGACCTTGTTGCCGATGGCGTCGAGCACAGGGTTGCTCTGAACCTCGTTGACGGTGATCTCGATCTCCTCCTCATCCGTGAGCGCGCCATCGCCCACGACGACCTTCACGCGGTACGTCCCGGGGCCCTGCGCTTCGGTGGGCGTCCACGCGAAATCGCCACCGGCCGTGATCGTAGCACCAGCCGGGAACGTGCCTGACGCGGGGTTCGCGAGGGAGAACGTAAGCCCGGGCGGAGTCGGCAGGCCGTCGTCGGTCGCCGTCGCCGTGAACGCCAGCTGCGTGAGCTCGTTGACGTTCTTGTTGCCGATCGCGTTCAGGACGGGTGGGTTGTTCGTCGATCCCGTCGTGGTGAACGCGAGGGACTGGGTTGTCGCATCGGATGCCGACGCACAATTGACCGTCGAGTACACCGAAACCGTCAGTGTATAGTTTCCGGCTGATGGAGCCGTGAAGTTGAACGACTCCTGATGCTTGTTCCCGCTGAACTCGTCCGCGTCACCGAGCGTGTGATTCGGCGTGTCGATGCACGGCGCCGGACTCGACGCGATGACGACGTTGGCTGCGTTCCTGATCTCCCACTTCGTTCCGTTCCAGACTTGCGGGCCGCTACCGTTGTTGAGGAGGACCTGGACGGTGGTCGTCACGCTCGTGCCGGCGACAGGGCTGACCGGGGAGATTTCAAGCGCGGAGATGTTGCGTCCGTCCGTGAACTGGACGGTCACCTTGCTTCCGGAGGTCGCTCCGGTTCCAGTTAGGGTGAAGCGAACACCGACGTCGCTCTCCTGCACCTCGTAGAAGTGGATCGTGAACATCCCGTTGTCATCGGTCTGGACATCCCGCTCGACGTCGGCGTGGTTGTCCGGCTCCTCGGTCATGACGAGGTGCACGGTTTCGTTAGGCGCCCAACCGCGGCCCACGAGGGTGACCGTGCCCCCTGGGGCGTAGTCGTCGAGGTCCGTCTCGATCGATGCGCCCGTCGTCGGGTCGGTTCCGATCGCCGCTACCGCGGTCAGCTTCGCAGGTACGTGTGGCTCGGTAATGCCTCCCCCTTCACCGCAGGCTGAAACCAGCGCAGCTATGAGGGCGGTCGCGAAAACACGTTGTCTCATCGAAGAGGTCTCCTTGAGTGCCTGGCAGATCTGCCGCAGTTGTTAGGTTCCACCGTTTTCCCTGCGGCGGCCTGGCGATCTCGGGGAGACCCATGGCTTTGCGGACCGGCCTCGCGACCGGGGTGCCGTTTTCGTTAGGGATTGGCCGAGCCATCGGGCGAACCGTTGCGAATGCGGTCGGTCACCCTGACATCTGCGTCGATGCTGACTCGTTGTCTCACAGCGCTGGGCGGCACGAGCGACTCGTTTCGGCCAGCGTTGCGGCGGTGGAAAAGGGCAACCGGCACACCGCCCTTAGCGGGTGGGGCACTTCGGTGGAAGCGACGTCGCGGCTGACAGTTAGGGCGCGCGGAGCTCGGCAACCTGGTTAGGCGGCTCGCAGCAGTGTTGACCCCGGTCGCAGGCGAGTGTTGTTGGGTCGCTACAGGCGAGGTGTCACGCGCGGCGTAACATTTTGAATCAGTGGGACCCACGGGTGCGGACAAACCGACCGACATGCGGGCCTGCTGAATGGTCAAAGGGACACCGATGCGGGTGCACCTGAATCGGCACGTTCATGCCGCCCGTGTAGTCTCACATTCGCCGGTGGAGGCTCCAATCCGCGGTTGGATTCGACCGGGCGGGCGACGATCGTCGCCCGCCCCGGTCTACCTACAGCGCAGAGTCTACTTCTTGGTGT
>JBKOYV010000345.1:0-7954 GCA_046725585.1 Gemmatimonadota bacterium
GTTGATCACCGCGACTCGACAGCTCTGCGGACCGTCCCGTGCTCCGAACAGCCGGCCGGCAGCCGGCGGCAACGCAATCTGCTCGAGCGTCTCGGGAGTGAAGGCCTCGACATCCATCGTGACATCGCGGAGCACCGTTCCCGGCACCTCGACCCGAAACGATCGCCACGTGGGCCGGCTTCCGGGCGGCCTCGCGACCCAGGCAACGGGCGAGCGAGCAGTCACCGTGTTTGCCTCTTTCTCGATGTCGTCGAAGTAGTCGAGGAAGTCGAGCGCCTCCGGTCTCGACTGAACGGTGGCGAGAATCGAGTGGCTGAACCGTCGACCCACTCTCGTCTGGACCGCGCTGCGAAAGCTCTGGAGGAGCAAACCCGTGGAGATCACGAGCACGCAGCACGCGGTCATCTCCCCTACGACAAGGGCTGCGCGAAGCCGGCTCGTGCCAACGGAGGGTCCCATGCTCTCGCGGCGAAGCACCACCGCCGGGCGATCGTGCCGGACCTCCAGCAGCGGCGTTAGGCCGCAGGCGATCGTCACGGCGGCACACAGCAACGCTGCTCCGACAATGCCGAGCGTATCGGGTACGAACACGAGATAGCTGGCGTCCGACTCGAACAGAAGCGCTGGAACGATCCGCGACGTCCAGAACGCGAGCAGCAGGCCGAACGCCGTGCCGGCCGCGGCGATGATCACACTGTCCGAGAGCAGCTGCGCAACGAGCTGGACTCGACTGGCACCGAGCGCGACGCGAACCGACGTCTCACGCGACCGGGCCGACGCCCGAGCGAGAAGAAACGACGCGACGGTGGCGCATACTATGAGAAACACCGTCGCCGCTGCGAGCCCGAGCAGCGTATGCACTCGCGTCAGGCCGTCAACAACCTCGGGAGATACGCCAGTGTACTCGGCCATCGCGATGTCGCCGGACGCGAGCGCCACCTTCGTCGTCCCAGCAGAAGCCCCTCGACCGGGATGATGAGGATCCTTCACTTCGTCGCTTGCGCTCCTCAGCGCAGGCGCTTCGCTCAGGATGACAAAGGCCTGGCCGACCGAGACGCCGGAGCGCAGACGTCCGATGACCCAGAGCATCTTGCTGCGCCGATCGGCGCCGGTCAGGCTGTCGTTAGGCAGCAGCACCCAGACGTCGGTGACGCGGCCGAGGTAGAGCCCGTCGAGCCAGGCAGGAGCCACGCCGCCGATGCGAGTCTCCTGGCCGTCGATCCGAATGCGCTCCCCTTGGATCTCCGCCCGGCCCTGAAACGCCGTTTCCCAGAGCTGGTGACTGATGATCGCCCCGTTGGCGAGCGACAATCCGAGCAGGCGAGCCACCGGCGACGTAACCGCCGCGATCGACATCACGTCGTCCTGGCCGGTGAGCTCGACGTTCGCCTGAAACTCTCGCGCGGCCCCGAGCCAGGCGAAGATCTCGGTGTGGCCCTGCAGCGACAGGAAATCATCGGCCGAGAGCGGAGCGACTTCGCGATTCGCCTCTCGCGCGAAGAGCGAGACGACGCCGTTGGTCTGGACCGACGGCATGTCGCGAGCGATCAGCCCGCGGTTGAATCCCTGAACGGCGGCGTTGCTGCCCACGCCCACGGCGATCGTCGCCACCAGCGCAACCGTGATGACCGGCGTCCGCGCGAAGCTGCGTGCCGAATACCGGAGAGTGCTTGCGAGGAATGCGAATGACCGCGGGCTGCCGAGCAAGACGCCTGGTTCCGTTGGGGGCAGACGTGGAGTCCACGGCGAGGCCGACGTAGATTGGCGGCGCCGTTTCCCTCAACCGAAGAGTCGGCCCGTGCCCGCCAACAAGAAAGCCCCGTCGAAGAAGCCTGCCCCGTCGACCAAACCACTTTGGCAGAAGCTGTTCATCAAGGGCGGCACCGCGCTGCTCGTGAACGCACCTCCTGCCTACAGCAAGGTGCTCGACGGAAGCCCGGCGAAGGTCACCACCCGCGCGTCCGGCACGGCGGACACCGTGCTTCTGTTCGCGACCGACGAAGCTCAGTTCAAGGCATCCGTGCCGACGACGATGAAGAGCGTCGGACCGGCGACGACGATCTGGATCGCCTACCGCAAAGGCGACAAGCAATTCCACCGCGACACCGTCGGGGCTCTCGCCAAGTCGTTCGGGCTCCAGCCGGTGGCGCTGGTCGCCATCGATGACACCTGGTCGGCGCTGCGGGTCAAGCGCACCTAACGCCGGACAATCCAGGCGCCGGCGCTAGGTTTTCGGCCAGACGTCTACAGCGTCACCGTAAACTGGTAACAGCCGCTCTCCAGCACGACCGCCGACGTGATCGCGTCGATCACGCGGAAATGAATGTCGAACGTCGCGCCAACCGGAAAGGCCGCGAGGCTCCGGAAAAGCTCGGCCCTGCCCGTTCCGCGGTCGTCGGTGTCGATCGACTGCGCGACCGCTCCCTTCCCGAGCGTGAGCCACGCCGAGCTCGTGCAGTTGTCGTCGATCGTCGTATCGACCGCACGCTGGAGCAGGTAACTCGTGTTAGGAGCCAGGCCCCTCACCCACGTGTCGAGGTAGACGACCTTCTCGGCGTCGTTCGGCTGCCGGAATTTCACATGGCCGAACCCCTGCCCGCGCAAAATCACCTCGAGGTTGAAGTTCGGCGTCTCCGGTCCCCAGGCGACACCGTTGGATGCAGCCGTCTGGACGGCGCGTGGCGGCGTTGGCAGTCGCGAGTCCCCCGTGCTCGAACACGCTGTCACGGCAAGAAGAACGGTGAGGGCGAGGGCCTCCATCGGCGTTCGGTTGCCACGCATGCTGACCTCCCGATTGGTTGAGTGGTCGTGCGGCAATGCCAGTGAGGTCGCGCGGTTCTGGCGACCGCATGGCGGCGGGGTAGATTCGGCCGCAGCAGGACGGCTGGAGCGTCGCCCACCGGCGTGACCCAGCCGTGATTTGGAGCGTGACCGCCGCCGGTTGTGCCGGTTCCCTCGTCATCGATCGAGCGATGATCGCACTGCGGACACTCGGCGCGCTCGACCTCCACGCCACCGATGGGCGTGACATGAGAGCGCTCCTCCGCCAGCCGAAGCGGTGCGCGCTGCTCGTTTACCTTGCGCTCACCGGCGCGGAGCGCTTCCGACGGCGCGACACCGTGGTCGCACTGTTCTGGCCGGACCTGGACGACCAGCACGCCCGCGGGGCGCTGCGGCAGGCGCTCCGGTTCCTGCGGCGTGTGCTCGGGGACGACGTCGTCGCTACACGTGGGGAGGAAGAGATTGGACTCGAGCCCGGAGCCATCTCGCTGGACGTTCGGATCTTCGAGCGATCATGCAAGGCGGGCAGGAGCGCCGACGCCATCGCGCTCTATCGAGGCGATTTTCTCGACGGGGTCTTTCTGTCTGACGTGAGCCCCGCCTTCGAGCAGTGGGTCGATGAGCAACGCACCCGGCTGCGAGGCATGGCGGCAACGGCCGCCTGGGCCGTCGCGGAAGCACGGCGGGCGGATGGTGACGTATCGGGCGCCCTCGACATGGCGCGGCGCGCAGCCGGCTTCTCGCCGGACAGCGAGGCCGAAGTGGCCCGCGAGATCGCGTTCCTCGACCAATCCGGTGACCGCGCGGGAGCGCTTGCCGCCTACGACAAGCTCGCGCGGCGTCTCGCGGCCGAGTTCGAAGCAGAGCCCGCGCCGGAAACTCGTGCGCTCATTCGCGAGATCCGCGCACGCACCGAGACCGCGTCAACCTCCACGCCCGTACGGGCAGCTCCGCCGACTAACGCCCCGAAATCAACCACCGGCGAAGGTGTACCGCGTCCGCGCCGCATGCGACGCCGCGCGCTCGTACTGGCCGTCGTCGTCGCCATCATCGCGGTGGGCGCATACCGCGCGAAGCTTTTGGGACATCGTTCCGGAGCGACGGGGCCCGTCCGGCCGGATAGCATGGCGTTCACCCCGGCCGACACCACGCTCACCGAGCGAACCGGCCACCTGATCGACCCTCGCGCCCGGACGTTGTACGTGAAGGCCCGATACTGGTTAGGCAGGCGCGGGCCGGCCAATCTCCTCAAAGCGGTCGCCACGTTCCAGGACGCGCTCGACATCGAGCCGACGTACGCGGTCGCGTATTCCGGCATGGGGGACGCGTACGCGCAGCTCGGCTACAGCGGGTACCTTCGCCCCGACGATGCGTTTCTGAAAGCGAGGGCCGCGGCCGCGAAGGCGCTCGAGCTCGACTCCACCATCGCCGAGCCGCACGCGACGCTCGGCTACGTCGCGATGTATTACTCGTGGGACTGGGCGGCGGCCGAGAGCGAGTACCGGCGTGCGCTCGCCATCAATCCGAGCTATCCCACCGCACACGAGTGGTACGGGCTCTTTCTCGCGGCCATGGGCCGCTTCGACGAGGCGCAGGCGCAAGAACGGCGAGCGCTCGAGCTCGACCCTTTATCGTTAGGTGCCGCCGCCACGGCGGGCTGGGTCTTGCACTACAGCGGGAAACAGGCAGACGCGGAACGACAGCTTCGCATCGCGCTGCGCACCGACTCGACATTCCCGGTTGCCCACCTGTACCTCGGCCGGGTGCTGCAGTTCAATGGACAGCTCGACAGCGCGCTCGCGCGCTTCGCCGCGATGGGTCCCCTGCGCGCATGGGTGCCGACCATCGCCGGCGAGGGGTACGTGTACGCGCAGCAAGGCCGTCGCGACCGTGCGCAGCAGGTGCTCGACGTGCTCGACTCACTGTCACGCTCGCAGTACGTGACCGCGTACGCCGTCGCGCTCGTGCATGCAGCGCTTGGTCAGCGCGATTCGGCCTTCGTGTGGCTCAGCAAGGCCGTGGACGAACGGACCCACTGGGTCCTCTGGCTCAACCGCGACCGCCGGTGGGATCCCATTCGGTCGGACGCGCGCTTCCGAGCGGTCGTCCGGCGCGTCGGCCTTCCGGACTGACCGGACTGCGGGTTAGGCGTTACGCGCCGGACGACGGGCGCATCGTGTAACACCACGCCTCGCCTTCGAGCACCGCCTCACCGGTCTGCCGCGTCACCACGATTTTGAGCTGCGTCACCGGCTTGGATGCGTGGACACTCACCACCTCGGCCTCGGCGGTGATCGTGTCGCCGATGTAGACCGGCGCCGTGAACTTCCAGCTCTGACTCAGGAAGACGGAGCCCGGCCCGGGCAGATCCATCGCGACGAGCGCGTGCAGGAGTCCCGTAGTCAGCCCGCCCTGCACGACGAGCCCGCCGAATCGCGTGGCCTTTGCGAACTCCGCGTCGAAGTGCAGCGGGTTGTAGTCGCCGGTAAGCCTGGCGAAGGTCTCGACATGCTCGGCGGTGAGCGTCAGCGAGCGCTGGGCCTTCTGGCCAACCTGAAGAACCGGAAGAGTCACGAGTGTCGTCTCGCCTAACGAGGCTTCGGGTCTGGAATGCGTGTGATCGTCACGTCGCGCGCCGTCTGTGCCCGGCGGACCTCCACATCGACCTTCACGAGGCTCGGTTGCACGGCCGGTGTGAACCGCGCGCTCCACAGGCTGTCGTCCCGCGAACGCAGCAGCATGACGACCATGGTGTCGCTCGAGTACATGAGCCGAACAGGCACGAGCGGCCCCACCCGCTGGGCGAGCTGAACTCCGGCGCGGACTGCACTGTCCATCTGCGCGCCACTCATACCCGCGCTGCCCCGGTTCAACATTGTGAAGTGCACGGCCGCGTGTCCCTCCCCTCGATTGTGCGCCGCCAGCCAGTCCTGACCGACGTGGCCGAGTGCGGTCTCCGGAAAATCGGCCGCCCCGCCCCGGCAGGAGGCGAGCAGAAAGACAAGGGGCAGCACGAGGCGGCCGGGCACGGCGGTCATGCGCATGAGAGTCGATGATTGCCGCGAGTCACGCAAGCGCCCGAACATGAACGAGCGATCAGGTCTCGAGTGAAGCTCGCCCTAACGTTTCTCCGCCAGATACGCGAACCGCGACAGGCGACGCTCGGCCGAGAGGGTGTGCACGCATTCGAGATAGCGCTGCAGTCCGTCGAAGTTCTGCTGCCCTTCCCGCTCCGCGAGCGCGCGTTCGTGACGTGCGCGCGCGTCGCGCCGGCGCCGAGAGACGTCCGCCGTGCTCTGTGTCACGTCCTCCACCGCGAGCACGGCGAAGCCAGCGGCCTCGAGCAACCGCTCGTTCTCACTCGGCGGAACGAAGAGGTAGAAGCCGATCGAGCTCCGCGTGGCAATCTCCTCATGCGAGACGATACCCGTTACGACGAGGGCATCCGTGAAGAGGGCCCGACCGCCGGGCCGCAGTACGCGAAACCAGTCCCGCAGGACGGCACCGCGGTCGCGGATGTGACATATCGTGTCGTTCGAGATCACCGCGTCGAAGCTGCCATCGGGAAACGGCAGCGGACGGCTCGCGTCCACGGCCCGAAAGCAAACGCGATCGGCCACGCCGCGCGCCTCCGCCAACGCCGTTGCGTTGCGGACACCGTGCTCGTTGAGATCGACGCCCGTTAGGCGGCAACCGCGCTGCACCGCGAGGTACACGGCGGGCCCGCCGGATCCGCTGCCCACTTCCAGGACGTTCGAGCTCGCGCCGATGCCCAGCTTGTCGGCGAAGCCGAGCCACTCCGGAGCGGTGAGCCAGCTCGTCTGCCCGAGATCCTCGCCGTACGTCTCTCGCCGAACGGCCGCTTGGGCGTCGCTCGAGAAGTCGCCGTACGCATGATCGTAGAGATTGAGCGATGGGATCGACACAGGATCTCCTGTTGGCACTGAACCTATCATCACGACGAGAGGAACGTACGGAGCGCCTCGGACGTCTCGTTGGGCGCCTCCTCGGGGAGGAAGTGTCCGCAGTCGAGCGCGCGGCCACGGACATCATCCGCCCAATCCCTCCACACAGCCAGCACATCGAACCACTTTGTGAGTGCACTTTTCCCGCCCCACAGCGCGAGAACGGGGCAGACGATCCGCCTGTGGCCTCGATCTGCTTCGTCGTACTGATGATCCAGCGTAGCCGAGGCCCGATACTCCTCGCAAATGGCATGCAGCGTCGCCGGATTCGCAAACGCGCGTGAGTACTCGGCCCTCACTTCCGGGGGAAACGCATTCGGTATCCCGGACCAGCCATCGAGCATGTAGTCGAGGATCGTTTGCGGATTCGCACCGATGATGCGCTCGGGAAGGTTCGCTGGCTGCGCAAGGAAGAACCACACCCAGAAATCGATGGCGAACGACATGTTCACGCGGCGGAACACGTCGCCGGTGGGCACGATGTCGAGCACGGCGAGCTTGCGGATGCGTTGCGGGTGATCCAGCGCCATGCGGTACGCGCATCGTGCGCCGCGATCGTGGCCCACGACGGCGAACGTCTCGAAGCCGAGCTGTCGCATGACTTCGATCTGATCGCGCGCCATCGCGCGCTTCGAGTACGGAGTGTGGTCGGGCGTCGAGCGCGGCTTGCTGCTGTCGCCGTATCCACGGAGGTCTGCCGCGACGACTGTGAAGTCGCGCGCGAGCTGCGGCGCGACCTTGTGCCACATGACGTGCGTCTCTGGAATGCCGTGCAGCAGGAGGACGGGCGGACCCGAGCCGCCGTGTCGAACCCGGATCTGCGCTTCGCCAGCGTCGATGGTCGCCTGAACGAACCCTTCGAACATCCGTCCGCTCCGAGGTGGGGACTGGGGACTGGGGACTGAGGACTGGGGACTGGGGACTGGGGACTGGGGACTGGGGACTCGGCCGGGATGCATCTACTCGCGCGGAGCCTTCCTCGGCGGTAGAAGGTTCCTTGCCGAGTCCCCAGTCCCCAGTCCCGATGTCCGCAGTGGACGCCTCGGATCGCGCGTCGTAGCGTACGTCATGAACCGTACTCACGCTTCGCGCTGGGTGCCTGTTGCGGCACTGTCATTCGCGGCGTGCGCCTTCCACCCGCCCGCGGCGAGCCGGCCGGGAGCCTCCGCCACGCCCGGACCAGCGGCGGGGCTGCTTCCCCCCGGCAA
>JBKOYV010000030.1:0-8838 GCA_046725585.1 Gemmatimonadota bacterium
CTGCTCACGTGTCATGGCTCTGCCTCATGCTGGCTCCGCACGTTAGGCGGTACAGGCCGCGAGTGGGCGGGATGCCGGCCGCGACGGCGGCAACCCATGGATCGCATGCGTAATATCGCACTGGTATTGGTCTTTCAGGAACGGGCTCCCGGTTGCTAGCCGGGCGCGCGCGGGACAATTGCTGCAGCCGCCGCGGAGGGAGCATCCGCTACACGGCGCATCGGCCGGTAAGGGCTGTGTGACCCAGCCGCCCATCTCGGACCATACCTGGTCCCATGGCATCTCGAGGATCGGGAACGAGGGCTGCCGATCGATCACGCAATGACTGGCGTTCCCGAGGGCGTCGACGAAAAACGCGATGCGACCGGCGCCGCACGTGTAGAGCTCCTCGACTTCACCGGCGTCGCCGCGCACCGAGCACTCGGGCAACGGACCGGCGGGTCTCGGCTGACCATGGCGAAGCTCGTAGAGCTGATCGCGGAGCCCCAGGACACGCCGCGGCTCGATCCGGTATAGCGTCGGTTGCTGGCCGCCATCGTGCCGAGCGTCGATCACCGGGTCGGCTTTGAATGGCAGCGATCGCGCGGTGCACCATTCCACCAATTCTTCCACGTGATCGGCGGCGAAGGTGCTGATTGGACACTTCATGAGGAGCGGAACGCCTGCCGCGCGCAGGCGCTCGATGCCGCGCTCGAAGCGCGCGAACGACCCCGGGATCTGCGTGGTGGACTCGTAATGTGCCGCGTCCGCCCCATAGATGCTGACTTCCACGGAGAATGGGGGGCGCTCGGCGAGAAGCCGGGCGGTGCCCTCCGTGACCATCGTGGCGTTGGTGTAGAGCGTGACCAGGAATCCTTTCGCCAACGCATGCTCGTAAATGGCGGCGAAGTCGCGACGGGAGAAGATCTCGCCGCCGGTGAGGGTCAACCAGAGCACACCAGCGCGCTCGACGATGTCGAGAACCCTGCACGATTGTGCCGTATCGAGATACGGGCCCTGATACGGATCCAGCGCGACGTAGCAGAAGTGACAGCGAAGGTTGCAGCGCGGTGTGATCTCGAAGAGGCATGACAGCGGCTGGCGCTCGCGTCTCGCGCGAGCACCTAGCTTCTCCTCGAACCGATCCATCGACAAGCGCATGCGTTTCACTCGGCTTGACCGTCGGTGACCTGGCGGACAGCACCGATGTCGCGCAGCGCCGCGAGGAACACCTCCACGTCCGAATGCGCGCGGCCGGCCGCAGTTTCGAACTCGAGTGTCAAGTTCTGCGCCAACTCGAGGCTCGAGCGTGGGGAATCGAGAAGCGACCAGAGGTATTCGCCGGTCTCGTTGAGCACGAAGAGCCGGGCGCTCTTGAACTCGGGATCGGGCGTGCGAGCGGCGAGGGGCACGAGGACCGTCTCACCCGCGACCCGCCTCGCGATCACCGAGCTTGCGCGGCGCCAGAGCGGGGCCGGGACGTTCTCCCTGGCGGCCATGTGCCTAACGAACCGCGCGCGCCAGGTCGCGACTCACCCGCCGTGCGGCGTCCGCTGTGGGCGGATACGCCGCTTCGAGGAGCGTGGACCGAGACACGATGGCGTCGACGATCTCGAGCGCGCGCCCACACCGAGCCGGCTCCCACAGGGGCATTCCGAGGGAGTTCACGATTCGACGGAATGCCTCGCCCGGCGACACGTCGCGCAGCGCCACGGCATTGCCGTGCCGGATGAACATCACCGCCGACAGGGGCGCCGACCCGGAGCCCGCCACACGCGCGGCCCCCGGCCACGGCGATCCCCAAAGCGTTAGGCGGTCCTGGAGCGTCACGATTGCGCGATCGTCTGTGAGGACGTTGATGGCAGGCGCGTTGTCTCGCAGGAGGCGCGCGAGCGTCGTCTTCCCCGCCCCGGACATGCCGGGACACAACACGCCCACACCGTCCGGCAGTATGAACGCACACGAGTGCGCGATGAGGCCGAACCCGCGCGCCGCCAGCGCGAACGAGAACGCCGTCAGCTCTGACTGCAGCGCAACGACCGGCGTATGCGGCATTGCGCCGTACCGGACCACATATCGGCTCCCCGGCTCCTCGCAAGCGAGCAGCCGATCGACCTCGCCGAACACCGCGTGGAACAGCGAGGCCGGCTCTCCTCGCTCGTCCACGTGGAACGTGCACCAGGGCGGGACATCCAGCACTCTCGTCATTCGGCGCGTGCTCACGTCTCCCACTTCGTGCCGAATGATGAGTGGTCGACTCGACTCACTCGTCCCACGCCAATCGACGGTCGCGACGTTTTCGAGCTCGATGCCGTCCATTAACTCGTGCGTGATGGCAACGCCCGCGACCGGGGCGACACGCGTCAGCGTGGACTCAGCGAGCACGACGAACCATCCGCGCGAGGCGACGACGCACCTTGAGCGCCGAGACCGTCAGCGAGCGCGACGGGCGGCGCCCCAGAGCCCGGTCGTTGCCATTGTCCCGGACGTGCGTCGCGACGCCGATCACGCGCTCGAATGGGACCGGCGGGTCGATGGTGATGGACGCGTCGCCTCGTGTGAGGATGCTGTCGTGCCGCACGGCGATCGCGCGGTGCAGTACCGGTTCGCCGTCGGCGGTCAGCGCGAGCACGACGTCGCCTGCTGTCACGCCCTCGCTCGGTACCGGGCCGATGCGCACGAGGGCGCCGCGAGGAATGGTTGGACGCATGCTGCCGCCCGGGGCCCGAACATGCAACGCACCGCCGGCGCCGAGGACGTCGCGCGTTAGGCCCACCATCTCGTCGCGCCCCAGCGGCAACGGTCGCGGCTCCGGCCCGCCACCCGCAGCCTGCCCGGCGGCGCGCGGGCCAGCGCTGTAGACCCGGGAGGCGCCGCCCAGGGAGCCCAGCCGCGTTCGAAGTCTCGCCAGGGTGTAGATCGCGAGCGCGCGGACGTTGCCGCGAACGCGGCGCGGCACCGCGAACGCACCGAGGAGACGGACGCGATCGAGGTTGGACGCCGCGAGTGCCACGTGACGCCAGATAGAATGCGTGTCGCGTCGCCGCCGCGCATCGATGCCAAGGGCGCCTAACGCGTCCCAGTCACCGCCCGCGACCCGCTCCACGAGCGTCCCGCGATCGACGGCCCACGTGAGATACCGGCCGAGACCCGCGCGGCGCGCCGCGTCGCCGGCGCGACCGCGCGCCGCGTCGGACATCGTGGTCCAGAGCGTCGCGAAGTCGAGCAGCCAGAGCAACGGGGGAAGCTGATGCGTGGCCAGATGCGCCGCGAGGTACGGCCCAACGAAGTCGCCCACGTGCACCGGGAGCACGACGCCGGCGATCTCCTCGCGGGCCGAGAGTGGCGCCGGCACAGAAAGATGTGCCAGGTGATCGGAGACGAGCGACGAATGAAGCTCGAGATGGTACTCCGCTCCGCCGTAGATCGTCGACCACGTCTCGTGCCACGGGGCCTCGCCATCAATGCTGGTCCACCCGAGTCGGCGCAGGGTCATCGCGGCACGTGCGCGCTGCACCGCTGGAACGTGGAGGTCGATGTCGGCCATGGGGCGGACAAACGGATCACCGTAGAGTCGGTGGCCTAACGACAACCCTTTCAGCACGACGGCATCGACCCCGGCCCCATCGAGAGCCCTGGTGGCGTCGCGTACGAGCTCGAGCTGCCGGCCTCCACGAACGTGCGCCGCCATGGCGGCGCGCCGCCACGTCGTGGCCAGATCGCGATCGGCGTGACGCCGGATGAAGAGCCCTGACCGATGCCACGCCAGCGCCGCCAACAGCTCGCGTGACGCCGCATCGAACACGAGCGACCAGTCGGCGCGTCCGTCCTCCGGCCGCGGACGCCCGAACGCCAGGCGCAGAGCGACAGCAAGCGCGTCGCGCGCATCGAAGAGCACGAGGCTCTGGCCGCTCCTCACCGTTTCCGCGCCTCACTCATCGCGGTGGCTCCCGCCGTTCTCGGATCCGCCGCCGACGAGCTCGCGCAACCGCCGAACCGCCGTGCGCGGATCGCGCCCGCTGCGCCGCTCGTTGCCGTAATATGAGTAGTAATAATGCCCGTAGCTGCCGTAATACGCACCACTTCGCATGTCCACGTCGTTGAGCACTGCGCCTAACAGGCGGCCACGTACCGAACGGACGTGACCGAGCGCGCGGCGGACCGCGTCGCGCTTCGTGCGCTCGGAGCGAATCACGAGGACGACCCCGTCGACCATCGTCGAAAGGACGGCGGCGTCCGTCACGGCAAGCAGTGGCGGCGAATCGAGCAGCACCACATCGAAATTCGCCTTGGCGTCGTGGAGAATCTCCTGCATCCGCATCGATCCCAAGAGCTCGGCAGGATTCGGCGGGAATCGACCGCTTGCGACGACCGACAGATTCGGCACGCTCGTCTCGTGCACGACATCCTCGAGGGGATTCTCGCCGATGATGACCTCCGTGAGCCCCGGCGACCGCCCGACGTTGAATGCCTTGTCCAGCACGGCACGTCGGAGATCGGCGTCGATAAGCAGCGTGCGCTGTCCCTGCTGCGCGAAGGTGATCGCGAGGTTTGCCACGGTGGTGGATTTACCGTCCGCCGGTCCCGGGCTCGCCACCACGATTGCCTGGGGTGACTGCTGCGCGCGCGCGAACGCCAGGTTCGTGCGCATCGACCGATACGCTTCGGCGACCGGGGACCGCGGATCGACCTGGGTGATCAAGCGCGACAACGTCGCGTCCACTGCGCGGCGACTCCGTCGTTCCGCTCGAATCACGGGGATGAGACCGAGCAACGGCAGCTCCAGTTGGTCGCGAAGCTCGTCGGGCGACTTCACCGAGTCGTCGATGCGGTCGAGCCCGAAGGCGAGCGCGAACCCCAGCAGCAGACCCACGAACGCCGAATACGTGATCGCGCGCTTCCTGTTAGGCGACACGGCGAACGTCGGCAGCGTGGCTTCGTCGATCGATTGAACGCGGCCGCCATCGACGGATTCCGCTATGCGCGCGAGCTGGAACTCGGACTGCAGGTTGTCGAACGTGCGCTGCATCGTCCCGACGGTGGCCGAGAGCCGCGCCTGTTCCGCCTCGAGCTTCGGGTATTTCTCCGTCTCGAGACGCAGATCCGCGATCGTTTTGTCCAGCGAGCCGAGTCGCGACTCGAGCGCCTGCAGGTAGAGCCCGCTCGCGCTCCGAAGGTCCTCCTTCGTTCGTCCGATCAGTCGCTGCACGGCCTTCACATCATCGTTCGCGTCCGTACGGCCGCGCGCATAGAGCGTCTCGCGCTCCTTGATCAGGTTGAACCAGCGGTCGTAGAGATTCGCGATGTAGCGATTCCTTTCGACGGCATCGGTGCCCACGAGCCGGCGCAGCTCTTCGTCCGCAGTATCGGCCGCGGTAAGCTTGCCGACGAGCGTGTAATAGATCTTCTGCTCGACCAGGCCGGCCTGCTTCGCGTCCTCCATGCGATGAATACTCTGCGCCAGCGCCGACTGCTCCGCGTTTACATCTCCGATCTGTTCGCGCTCCTTGAAATCCTTGAGCGCTCCCTGCGCCGAATCCAGGCGCACCCGCTGGTCGCGCAGGGATGACGCAATGAACAGACTCTTCGCTCGAGCATTCGCACGCTGCATCTCGCTCGATACCTTCGCGTATTCGCTCGCGACCGTGTTCGCGACATCGCGCACGAGCCCCGGCTCGGTCCCGAAGTACGAGATCTCGATGATGTTCGTCTGGGGCAACACTTTCGTGCCGATGGCCCCGCGGACCTCGGCCGCGGCCGCGGTGAGCGGGAGGATCTCGAGCAATACGCTCTGCTCGCGTACGGCTGGACGCTCCGGCACGACGAACCTCACGCCAGCGCCCGCGATGGCCGCGCCGTACGGAGCACTCGCGTAGCGAATCGAGCCGGAGCTCAACGTGTACGCTCGATCCGAGAAGGTCACGCGGAGATCACCCGGCGGCGTAGACGAATCGATCATCGGTGGTACGGTTCCGAACAGCTGCGCGCGTTCCAGACTCGATGGCTGCACGATTCGCAGGCGCAGCCCGAGCGCGTTCACAACCCGCTCCGCAACCATTCGGCTCTTGATGACCTGCTGCTCAGACACCATCGGGTCGATGCGATAGTCGTACGTCGGCGCGCTCGTCTGAACGCCCGCGATGGGCGATGTCGCGTTCTCGATTCGAACGGTCGTTGCGGCGCGGTAGATGTGCGGCTCGCGCATCGTTCGCCAGATTCCGAATCCGACGAACGCGGCGAACACCAGCGGCACTGCCCACCAGCGCCGACGTACGGCACGAATGAAGTCCCGGACTGAAAACGGGTCGCCTCCAACGACACCGTCGTCACCAGGCGTGACAGGAGCGAGATAGGGAGCTCTCAATTGTTGTTACGCAGCAGAAACGCGATGTTGAGAATGGTGAGAAGCAGCGACGCCACGGTGAGCGTTACGCCGAGGTTTTCTCCCGTGAGTCCCTTCTTCCTCCCGACGACGACCACATCGTTCGAATACAATACGATTCGTCCGGCCGCGCTGCCCTTGAGCCCGCTCTCCATGTCCACGCGGAAGGCGCGTCCGTCGCGAATCACCCGTGTTTCCTTCAGCTTCGCGCGCTCGCTCGGACCACCGGCGACGGTCAGAAGCTGCAGCAGGCTCGTACCCGGGTCGACCGAGTACACGTTAGGCGCCCTGATTTCGCCGAGGACGGACACACGAATCATCGGAATTACCGAGATCTCGGGGCGCGCAAAACCGCGTTCCACGAGCGCGAGACGCAACCGATCGGTTACCTCGGTCGGCTCGAGGCCTGCCGCCTTGATGACGCCAAGCCCCGGGATCTGCACGTATCCGCGAGCATCGATCGGGTAATCGCCACTCAGCTCCTTGTCGCGGAAGACAGCAATCTTGAGGAGGTCGCCGGGGCGGAGCGCCCCCACGCTGCGACGCGGCAGCGTGTCCTGCACGGGTGGCGGCGGCACGTTCTGCGCGCGAATCGGGGTCACGCGAAGCAGCGCGGTCGCCACCGTTCCGACAACGACCACCCGCACCCACGCGCGTGCCTTCGTCGGGGACGACGATCTACCACGCACTGGCGCGCCTCGTTGCTCTGGCGAGGAGTTACGGATATCGAAACGCATAGGATCCGCTGACGATTGCCCGCACATATAGGGCCGCGGCGTCGGACACGTTGGCGGCGTTTCGAATTTGAGCCAGTTGCAGCCGTACGGAACCCAGAATTGGATGCGTGAGATAGTCGGCGCCAATATCGGCGAGAAGAGCCGTCTGCACCTCGGGCCTGGCTGGCGTTACCGCCGGGAATGGCTTTCCGGCGTTGCCGTTAGGCCCGTTCGCCGGACGCTGGTCAATGCGAAGGCCCCCCTGTCGCCAGGTCCCGACGCCGCCGGCAATCCGAAGACCTCCGCCTATCCACGTCTCGGCGCCGACGCGCAACTGGTCCGAGCCAGGCCCGAGTACCGAGCCCAACGGTTTGTCGTACTGCTGGTAGACGTCCGTGTAGAAGTCCCGCATGTACGTATAGCTGTCGACACGCGTGTACTCTGCCCGGACGCTGCTGCCAACGCCGACAGGCACAGGAGCCGAAGCGTACAGCCGCCACGCGAGCTGATCGGCGGTTTTCTCCCTATCCTGCGAATCAATCTGGAAGTCGTCTACCACCAGCTCGGCACCCAAGTGCCCGCGCCCGAGTCTTGCCCTCACTGCCCCAAACACCACGAGATTGTCGCGCGGGTCGGAGCCCTCACGCGCGGTGTCATTCTGAGCAATGATGTACGCCATCAGCGGATTTGCGTACGCGAGGTCGAAACCACCGGTCGTTCGCGACGAGAGCATCGTCTCGCCAAGCGATAGCTCGAGGCGGTCGTTTGGCTTGACCGTGAGCACGTGACCATAGAGCCATCGCTTGAAGCGCGTGTCCGGCGTGCCCGCCTCGAGGCTGTCGAGCTCGGCCGTCATGGTCACGTCGTTCACCGTTCCGATGATTGCGCGCACCTCGGCCACCCGCCATCGGATGCCGAGCTCCAGGCGATCCATCAGCGGGCCGTTGGCCGACAATGCCATCGATTCCCGGTCGTCGCCTAACCACGCCGCCCAGCTTCGACCGAAGGAGACGTCGAGTCGGCCTAACGCGGCATTCAGGTAGGCTTCACCGACGTCGACGATGCCTGAGGTGTTCCGGAGCGCCCGTTGTCGAACCGTCGGATCGTTGCGGCGAGACGTCTGCCCATACAGCTCGGCGACAACGGCCAGCTTGTCGGACGCCGACCACCCAACCCGCGCCCGCCCGTCCAGCACGACCGGTGGTGTTCCCTCCTCACGCGGACGAACGCCCGCCCACAGCGGTTCGAACTCACCGCGTCCGAGCGCGGTGCCGCGAACCGTGGCTTCGCCACCGATCCTGAAGGTCTCCAACGTATCCTTGGCCGACTCACGGACTGCGGCCGCTAGGTCGGTGGCGACATCGTGCGGCAAGTCGGGTGCAGGGCGTCTCGTGAAACGTGCCGCCAGCGCCACCGCCACAGGACCGCCGCACGCCGCGTTTCCGGAAAACCGCGCAACGGCGCGCTGCACGTCCCGGACGAAGAACGGCCGATGCGGCGATACGCGTGCCGGTCGGCATCCGACGCGATCGAGCGCCGCGAGCTGGGCGTACGCGGGATCATCAGGTGGAAGCGTAGTGAGGGCGTGCGGCGGCATTGACTGGGCGCCGCCAGCACGCACGGCCAGCGTCATGCCGCCCGCGACGATCACGCATCCTCCACGTCGCAGGAGTCGGCGAACGGCGCGCGCCGCTCCAGAGTCGATGGTCGAATCGGGTGGTCGCAGGGGACACGCACGAGTGAGAGTTAGCGCGCATCAGG
>JBKOYV010000424.1:0-15338 GCA_046725585.1 Gemmatimonadota bacterium
ACGCCGAGGTCCTCGATGAGCACGTGCGCGATTCGGTTGGACATCTCGAGGACGTCTCGGTAGGTCCACCGTCCGCCCGGGAAGAGAAACGCGGTGCGATCCCCGTGACCGGCCTCCGCCATCTTGTCCAGCAGCTCGGTAGCGCAGTTGAGCTGCGCCGGGTAGGCCAGCTCCCGCAGGGAGCTGAAGTCCATGCGTGGCCAGAGCTCCGCGGGCGGCAGATGATCGCGGCAGAACGTGTCCACGTGGGCCGAGGTGCCCGTCGGCGCGTTAGGCGATACGGTAGTCATGTGCGAGCCTTGTCATCCTGAGGCGTCAGCCGAAGGATCTTCACCGTCCCGATAGAGCCCTCTGTCGGGGGATGAGGATCCTTCGCCTGACGGCTCAGGATGACCTTGGTGGCGTCACTTTTCACGCTCTTCTGCTTCCCCAATGATCTGCCCCGCGATCACCAGCTTCTGGATCTCGCTCGTTCCCTCGTAGATGCGCAACGCGCGGATCTCCCGGTAGAGCCGCTCGACCGTCTCGCCGACGACCACTCCGCGGCCACCGAACAGCTGGACCGCGTCGTCGATCACCCGCTGTGCCGATTCCGTCGCGAACAACTTGGCCATGGCCGCCTCGCGCGTCACGCGCTCGGCTCCCGAATCGCGGGTCCACGCCGCGCGATAGACCAGCAAGGCGCTCGCATCGACCGCCACCGCCATTTCGGCCAGCTTGGCCTGCGTGAGCTGGAAATCCGAGAGTCGCTTGCCGAATGCCTCGCGCGCCATGGCGTGGGCGGTCGCCTCCGCGAGCGCGCGACGCGCGAACCCGAGCGAGGCCGCGCCCACCGTAGAGCGAAAGATGTCGAGCGTTCCGAGCGCTACGCGCATGCCCTTGCCAGGTTCACCCACGATCGCCGTGGCCGGAACCCGACAATCCATCAGGTCGAGCGTGCCGAGTGGGTGGGGCGCGTTGACGAGAATCCGCTCGCTCACGCGGAGTCCGGGGTTGTCGGCGTCGACCACCGCCGCGACGAAACCTCGCTCGACACCCTCGAGGCGCGCGAACACCACGTAGAACTCGGCGATCCCCGCGTTCGAGATCCACGTCTTCCGGCCATTGATCACGAGATCGGGCCCGTCGCGCCGAGCGGACGTGCGCATCGACGAGACGTCGCTCCCGGCGGCGGCCTCGGAGATCGCGAACGCGGCGATCGCGTCGCCCGATGCGACACGCGGCAGATAGCGGCTCTTCAGCTCCTCGCTCCCGAACTGCGAGATGGGCCCTGACCCCAGGCCTTGCATGCCGAACGCGAAATCGGCCATGCCATGAAGCTGGCCGAGGGTCTCGCGAGCGAGGCATAGCGTCCGGACATCGAGCCGCGCAGGCGCGAGACCGAACGGTTCGGGAACCACATATCTCAGCCAGCCCGCCTTGCCTAACCGCTGAATGATCTCGCGGAACGTACCGTCGACGTCCTCTGGCTCGTGCTCGACCAGCGGCGCAATCGCGTCCTGCGCCCAGTCGCCCAGGTCGCGAGCGAACTCGCGGTGTGCGTCCGTGAAGAACGGCCACGCAAGGTGAGCGATCGCGGGCGCCTGAAGCGTCACATCACTCTCCGGTGAACGCCGGAGTGGATCGGCTCGCGAATGCCCGGTAGGCGCGCGCGAAGTCCTCGGTTTGCATGCAGAGGGCCTGCGTTTGCGCCTCGGCTTCGATGGCTTCGTCGATCCCCATGTTCCATTCCTGGTGGAGCGCCTTCTTCGTCATCGCGTGCGCGAACGTTGGGCCCTCGGCGAGCGATTGCGCCAGCGCGGCGGCCTGCTCCGCAAGCGCCGCCGGCTCGACCAGGCGGTTGTAGAAGCCCCACCGTTCCGCCTCGGCCGCCTCCATGAATCGTCCGGTGTACAGCAGCTCGGACGCCCGCCCCTGACCGATGACCCTCGGCAGCAGGGCGCACGCACCCATGTCGGCTCCGCTCAACCCGACTCTCGAGAAGAGGAACGCGACCTTGCTGCGAGGCGTCCCGATCCTCACATCGCTCGCGAGCGCGATGGCCGCACCGGCACCCGCGCAAACGCCGTCGATCGCCGCGACGATGGGTTGAGGACAGTGGCGCATCGCCTTCACGAGATCGCCGGTCATACGAGTGAACGCGAGGATGTCTCCCGTTCTCCCCGACTCTTTCATCTCCACGAGCGGGCCAATGATCTCGCGCACATCGCCGCCTGACGAGAAGTTCTCGCCCGCGCCGGTAACGATCACCGCGCGCACGTCGGTGACATAGGAGAGTGTGCGGAACGTCTCGGTCAGCTCGCCGTACGCCTCGAACGTCAGGGGGTTCTTTCGCTCGGGACGACTCAGTGTTACGGTCGCCACCCGCCCGGCGAGGTCCCAGCGAAAATGACGTGGACGAATGGTGGTGACGTCGATGCCGATAGGGGACATTTGAAGTAGGATGGTGACTACAGCCGATCGATGGCGCGGTAGCCCGCGTGGTGGCATGTAAGAGTCTAGCCATCCGGGCGGCCGCCGCGTAGGGTTGGACCGGGCTGACAAACCACGAGGTGAGCGGTGATGCGGGCGGGATTCCTGCTTCCAGCGCTGTTGCTCACTGTCCCCGTTGCTCGCGAGGCCCAGACGCCCACGACCGGGGAGTCGGTCATCCGCGGCGTGGTGTTTGACAGCCTCAGGATGCGGCCGCTTGCCGCTGCGAACGTGCAAATCGCCGCCGCAACCGGAACGCCCTGGATCAGAACCTACAACACGGAATCCAACGGGACGTTCGAGTTCACCGGCGTCCCGAACGGGACCTACCTGATCGGGTTCTTCCACGCGGAGCTCGACTCGCTCGGCCTGCTGCCGCCGACGTTCCGTCTGAGTGTCAGCGCCGGACCGCCGATTCATATGCGGCTCGCGATTCCATCGGCTCGGACGATCGCGCGCTCGTTATGCGGTCGCAATGGCACCAGCGACTCGACGGGGCTCTTCCTTGGCTATGTTCGCGGGGCCGACAACTCGATGCCGCGGCCCGACGGAAGACTTGTCATCCGGTGGGCCGAAATCGTCATCCAGAAGAAGTCGATCTCTCGTCACGTTCCGACGATCGAAGCGTCGAGTGGGGCGAACGGCCTGGCCGCGGTTTGTGGGCTGCCGCTGGCCACGTCGATTCTGATGCAGGGCGCCAGTGCGGGCGATAGCAGCGCGGCGTTCGAGATCACGCTGCCTTCGATCGGGTTCTACCATCGCGACGTCTTCGTTGCTCCTCTCACGCGGACGTCGGCCTCGACATCCGACTCGGCGATGCCGGTCGCTCTTTTACGCGGCGCGGGTCGCGTTCGCGGGCGCGTGAACGGCGCAACGGGGCGGCCGATCCCGGGCACGCATGTAACGGTATGGGGCACTGGCATCGAGACGGTCACGAACGCGGACGGCGAGTTCACCCTCGGCAACCTGCCCGAGGGCACACACACGTTGGAGGCCCGCGCTGTGGGATTCGCGCCTTCGCGGCAACCGGTGGACATCGTTGCCGGCACCCCGGGCGCCGCAGACGTCGAGCTCACGAAGCTCGCGATCACGCTCGACACGATCAAGGTGACGGCGCAGCGCGTCTACACGCGCCCTCTGTCGGACTTTGAACGGCGAATGCGAAGGGGCGTCGGGCGTTTCTTCGACGAGAAGGAAATCGAGCGGCGCAACCCGATCTTGCTGACAGACCTGCTTCGAACGCTTCCGGGTGTTCGGGTCGTGCCGAGCACTTGGGGAGGGGACGACGTCCTGATGCGGGGCGGTCCCGGATTGGGCCCGGGCCTGTGCCGGCCGGATTTGGTCATCGACGGGAGTCGCCAGTTGAACGACCCGGCCTTCCCGGTCAACTCGCTGGTCTGGGCCAACGAGCTTCGGGCGGTCGAGGTGTACACGCAACCTTCGCTGGTTCCTGCGGAGTTTCAGACCATGACCGGGTGCGGCGCCATCGTCGTCTGGACTGGAATACGAAGGTAGCAGCAGACAGCGAGCTGCGTCCGAGGGGTTCCAGTATCGAGTAATTCAAGCAACCAATAGCCAGCTCGGTTCACGCCTTTCGGCGTTCGATCATTCGCTCGAGCTGCTGCTTGCCCGACCGGTACTGCCACGGCCACCACTGATCCGTGTACCCGAGCTCGGCGGCCGCGTGCAGCGTCCACGCGGGGTCGCTCAGATGCGGGCGCGCGAGCGCGACGAGGTCGGCTCGCCCCGCGGCGATGATCGAGTTGACCTGATCCGCTTCGGTGACGTTGCCGACCGCGATCGTTGGAATACGGGCCTCGTTTCGAATGCGATCGCTGAACGGCGTCTGCCACATGCGCCCGTACACCGGGTTCGCGTTAGGTGATGTCTGGCCGGTGGAGACGTGAATGATGTCGGCGCCGGCGGCCATGAACGCGTGGGCAATGTGAACGGCATGCTCGCCGGTCACTCCGCCCTCCACCCAGTCCGTGGCCGAGATTCGCACGGACATCGGGCGGTCGCTCGGCCACACCGCACGCATGGCGGTGAAGACCTCGAGCGGGAATCGCAGCCGGTTCTCGAGCGGCCCACCGTATTCATCGGTTCGCTGGTTGGCGAGCGGGGTGATGAAGCTCGAGAGGAGGTAGCCGTGGGCGCAGTGCAGCTCCACCATGTCGAAGCCGCTGTCGATGGCCATCGCCGTCGAGCGCGCGAACTGGTCTCGCACGGTCTCCATGTCGGCGCGCGACATGACCCGCGGCACCTGCATGGTGGGTCGATGCGCGAGCGGCGACGGCGCCATGACTTCCCAATTGCCTTCGTCCATCGGGATGTCCGTTCCCTCGAGTCCGAGCTTTGTCGATCCCTTGCGCCCGGAGTGACCGAGCTGGAGGCAGACGGCTGCGGGCGTCCGCTCGTGCACGAAGTCGACGATCCGCTTCCAGCCGCGCACGTGCTCGCTCGTGTACATGCCAGTGCAGCCGAGCGTGATGCGTCCTTCGGGCGACACGCAGGCCATCTCGGTGAACACGAGCCCGGCACCTCCGAGTGCCCGGGCGCCGAGGTGAACGAGATGGAAGTCGTTAGGCACGCCGTCGGTTGCGCTGTAGACGTCCATCGGCGAAACGACGACGCGGTTTCGTAGCGTAAGCGACCGGAGCCGGTACGGCGTAAACATGGGAGGTGGCGCCTGCGTCGTCGCGGGAATCGGGAATCGGGAATCGGGAATCGAAGCGTCCCGACGCAGTTCCGATTCCCGATTCCCGATTCCCGATTCCCGACTTGCAAACCACCTCTCCACCCCTTCGAGATAGCCCCTATCGCGCAGCCGCAGATTCTCATGGCTCACCCGCTGGCTCCGTGTCAGCAGGCTGTAGGCAAACTGCTCCGGCGCCAGGTGGATGTAGCGCCGCACATTCTCGAACCACTCCATCGAGTTGCGCGCGGCGTTCTGCAGGCGCAGCGCCTCGGTGCTCCGCTCATCCTGGTAGCGTTGGAGGGCGAGGGCGAGGGAGCCGGTCGTTGCGTGGCCATCCTCGTTAGGCTCCGCTGGCGGATCGTTGAGCACACGAGCGAGGGAGATCGCGTCCTCCATCGCGAGCTTGGTTCCCGAGCCGATCGAGAAATGCGCCGTATGGGCCGCGTCGCCGATCAGGACCACCTTGTCGAAGTGCCACGCCGCGTTGCGTACGATCGGGAAATTGAGCCACTGCGAACCGCGCAGATGGCGCATGTTCGTGAGCAGGGGGTGGCCGTCGAGCCACTCGGCAAACAGCCGCTCGCACGCCGCGATCGACTCGTCCGTGTTCATGCGGTCGAATCCGGCTGCACGCCACGAGCGCTCGTCACACTCCACGATGAACGCGGACTGCCGCTCGTCGAACCTGTAGGCGTGCGCCTGGTACACGCCGCACTCGTTCTCGACGAAGGCAAACGTGAACGCGTCGAAGAGACGGGTGGTCCCGAGCCAGATGTATTTCGCGTGACGGACGTCGACCTCGGGGCGGAAGTGGTCGGCGTACCACTTCCGGATCGCGCTGTTGACGCCATCCGCCGCAACGAGCAGGTCGTACTCGCCGAGCCCCAGGGCGCCGGTGTTCGCGTTGCTCGCGAGCTCCGTCCGAAAGCGAATGTCGACGCCAAGGTCGCTGGCGCGCCGCGCCAGAATCTGCAGCAGCGTCCGACGGGCGATTCCGCTGAACCCGTGGCCGCCGGACGTGATGGTCACGCCGTTCACGTGGACGTCGATGTCGTCCCAATGCGCGAAGTGATCCGTAATCGCCTGGTAGGTCTGGGGATCGGCCTGGCGAAAGTTCTCCATGGTCTGGTCGGAGAACACGACGCCCCAGCCAAACGTGTCGTCGGCCGAGTTGCGCTCGACCACGGTCACGTCATGTGCGGCGTCTGCCTTCTTCATGAGGAGGGCGAAATAGAGCCCGGCCGGACCCCCGCCGACGACCACGACCTTCACTTGAGCCTCGACTGTGGGACGAACGGAACGTAGTGTGGAGTAGGTCACGCCGCCTCGGCGGGCGGCATGTGCACAATGGACCACGCTGCGCGTCTAATAGATAGCCGAAAGCCGGCAGTCACGAGTCGGTGTGGCCGGCTCGGTGGAGAGTTCGGACCTCGCGGCCTGCAGCCCGCACGCTCATGAACCGCTTCCTGTATTTCGCGGCGTTTGTCTACATCGCGCTTTGCGGCGCGGTCATCGCACGCAAGATCGCGGGCCGGGGGCCCGGGACCGGGACGGTCGCCACGGTCGTCGCGGTCGCCCCGCCACCATCTGCCGTCGCGACTACCAGTGGCGCGCAGTGGTTCGCCGCGATGAAGCCCTACTGCAATCAGGTCGAGGTCGATGTGCGGGAGCGCTTCTCGCCGCCGCCGAGCACGAGCGAAGGCGCGGGATATGCCGCGGCCTGCTTCGCGCTGGCCGGCAAGATCGAGCGCGCACGGCAGATCATCGAAGGGATGGTCCCGAGCGAACGCGGCACCGCGGCGAACGTGCTGTTCGCGGTGGCGCACCCGGTTGCCGATGCCGGCGACGACCGAGCCTCAGGGCCGATGATGGAGCTCGTGCTCGAATACTGGCCTAACAACTACATGGCGCTCTACCATGCCGGGATGTCCGAATATGCGCTCGGGCAGACGGGCCTGGCGGAAAAGCATCTGAGGGTCTTCCTCCAGATGTATACCGTTGCCGACTACTTCCACGAGAACGCCGAGAAGGCGCTCACGGCAATGGGGACAACGCCGCGTCAGGTAGAACGCGAGAATCCCACGCGCCCGTGACAGGCGGGTATCTCGGCGAGGGTGCCCTCTTCGCAGGTCGGTACGAGATCGTTCGCGAGCTGGGTCGCGGTGGCGTTTCCGTCGTGTACGCGGCGCGAGACACGCAGGTCGGGCAGGACGTCGCCCTCAAGCTTCTGGTTCCATCGCCGGCGGCGGCGAATCAGACGCGCGAGCGCATGCGGCGCGAGGTGAACGCAGTCCGCCGGCTCGCGCACCCGAACATCGTTGCCGTCTACGACTTCGCCGAGGATGGCCCGTACGGCGCGGTCATCATGGAGCTCGTGGACGGTGAAGACCTCGACGCCCGAGTTCGCCGCGTGGGTCCCCTCGCGGCCGACGACGTCGCGCGGATCGGAAGTGAGGTCGCGGCAGCGCTCGCCGCGGCGCACCGGCACGGCATTCTGCATCGCGATGTCAAGCCAAAGAACATCCTGCTCGACCGCGACGGCCGGGCCCGGCTTACGGACTTCGGGTCGGCGCGGATGGAGGGCGACGCGACGATCACGCGGACCGGGGCGATCGTGGGGACGCTTGCCTACATGGCGCCCGAGACCGCCGAGGGACGACGGGGCGACGCCCGGTCGGACGTCTTTTCGTTAGGCATGACGCTGTTCCACGCGGCGGCCGGGCGCCTGCCCGACCGCCCCTCGCCTCATTTGCCCCTCCCGCCTTCCTCGACAGGATATTCGCCGATCGCGTTCGATGCCGACATCCCGCTGTGGCTCGGTCACGTGATCGCGCGGGCGACGTGCGCCGACCCGACGGATCGGTATCCTACCCCGACCGCCCTCGCCGATGCCCTCACGAGTCGCGACGCCCGGGTTGGCGCCGGACTCGCCGCGCTGGGGCCGGCGCAGTGCGTCATGTGTGGGGTGAGCGACGTGTTAGGCACGGCGGTGTGCCCGGCGTGCTCGAGCGGCGCGTCTTGGGCCGATGCGCTCGTGTTCCTTTCCGCGCCGCGCTCGCCCATGGAGCGCGACCGGCTGCTCGACGCCGCGGCCGAACTGCTCGGCCCCGATGTTCAGGCCGAGACGCTTGCCGCGGTGACGAGCGGCGGCAAGCCGCTGATGCGCGTGCCGGTCGAGTACGAGGGCAGGGTGGTGGAGATTCTCGTGGCGCGCGGAATCAATGCCCGCGTCGTCAGGGAGCGCGAGCTCTGGCGGGCTCTCCCGGCGGGCTTCCTGGTCTTGATTGGCCTCGTCGTCATCGCCGGCCTGGTGGCGGGAGCGGTGGCGGATCCGATGCTCGCCGCGGCGGCCATCCCCTTTGCGCTGTTGCTCGCGGGCGGCGGCGCGTTGACGCTCCGGCAACCGGCCTTACGCGTCTCGCGGCAGGGGTCCGCGCTATCGGGCGCGACCAACTCACGGATCGCCGAGACCTTCGCGGCACTGCCAAACGGGCCAGCGCGGTCGCTGCTGGCGGATGTGGTTCGGCGAGGACAGTCGGTGCGACGCGCGCTCGCGTTGCGTCAGGACTCATCAGGCATCGGCGTGACGGTCGATGACCTGCTCGCGCTCGCGTGCGCGTCGGCGCGGGACCTCGCGTCGCTCGACGAGAGCCTGGCGCAGTTCGACCGCGAGCGGAGCCGCGACGATGGCAGTGCGGCGTGGAACGACAGCCTTGCCGAGTGCGAGCGAGCGCGCGATGCGGCGGTGCAGCGGCTGCTCGATGCCGTGACCGTTCTGGGTCAGCTCGACACGCAATCGATTCGCGGGTTCGAGGACGTCAACGCCCGACTCGGGGAGCTGGTTGCGGAGATCGCGAGCGAGGTCAAAGCCCGCTCGGCAACGCGGGACGAGATGGAGTCTGTGCTGGCTCGCTAGACCCGTTCCTACTCCGTTTTCCGGTCGTACGGGACAATGTTTTCCCACTCGGACGCGTCCGACCTCGCGACGACGGCGACGACTGGTTCCACGTCGCTCAGGTTGAACACCTCGTGCGGCACACCCGGCTCGATGAAGATGAAATCACCGGCCTCGTTCTCGATCACCTTCCTGAGCCCCGACCCGTACTCGTGGCGCACGCGGCCCTGGAGGATGTAGAGCATTACCTCGAAGTCGACGTGGATGTGGGCGTACGCCACCCCGCCGGGTGGAATCGTGGCCACGTTCATCGAGAGCTGCTTCGCGCCGACGTTCTTGCTCGACAACCCGGCGCGATAGCGAATGCCGTTCCAGGCGCGGACGCTCCCGCCGCCGCGGATGACGGAAATCCCGTCGCCGCCCTCGACGAACTGCTTGAGGTCCAGCTCGGTCTCCGTGGTAATCATTTCGGGCCTCACTTCGTTAGGCACCCTGCCGCCCGACACGGGATCGCTCACGGCGCGATCGCGATGACACGCAGCGGACTCCCGCTTCCATGCACCAGCTTGAGCGGTGCAGCGATCACAACGGCCCCCACTGGTGGAAGCTGATCGAGGTTGCACAGGCTTGCCAGGCCGAACTTGCCGGCCCCATGCATCGTCGCGTGGTTGGGGAATGGCGGATCGAAGCGTCCAGCCTGCCCGGCGTCGGTACCGATCGTCTCCACGCCCACGCCGAGGACGTCACGGTCGTGGGCGAGAATCCGCGATGTGTCCTGATGGAATCCGGGCGCGTGCGGTCCGTCCTCGCCAACGTTGAGGAATTCCTTCGCCGTCTTTCGTTTGCTCCAGCCGGTGCGCAGCAGCACCCAGGAGCCCTTCGGCACGCGGCCGTTCTCCCGCTCCCACCGCTCGAGATCCTGCGGCGTGAGCAGATAGTCGGGGTTCGACTCCACCTCGCGCGTGATATCGATGACGCACGCGGGTCCGACGAACCGACGCGGCTCGATCGTGTCGCACGCATTGTTAGGCAGGTCTTTCCCGGTGATCCAGTGCACCGGCGCGTCGAAATGCGTGCCGGTGTGCTCGCCCAGGTGAATCGTGTTCCAGTACCAGGCCGGACCCTTGTCGTCGTACTTCGAGATGACGTCCATCGTCACGCCGGGTGATGGCGCGAAGATCGGCGGCAAGCCTATGACGGGCGTGTCGGGCCCGAGCGGCTGCGTGAGGTCGACGATGCGCAGGCGGCCGGCGTCGAGCTCGGCGACGAGTTGCTGGAGGATCGTGGACATCAGGACGCGGGTTGCGAGGGACGCGCGCCGGCCTTCCTGAGCCAGCGCTGGAATTCGAATCGGTTCTCGAGCAGCGCGAGGTCGGTGACGAAGCCGGCCGGGCCCGTGGCGTCGACCTTCGCGACGATCGTCGTGAGCTCCCGCGCAGCGATGGCGTCGTCGAATGCGGCGACGAAGTCCTCTACCGTTCGGACGGTGGCCGTGCGCGGAATGCCCGCCGCCGCCGCCATCGCCGCAATGTCGCTGCCGGTGGATGTCGCCGTCGGGAAGCCGCCGACGGACAGCAGGCTCTCGTTGTCGAAAACGACGTGCACGAGGTTGCGCGGTCGATACCGTGCGAGCGTCGTTAGGCCGCCGAGGTTCATGAGAATGGACCCATCGCCGTCGAAGACGACCACGGACAGCTCCGGCCGTGTGAGCGCGACGCCCAACCCCATTGACGATGCCAGCCCCATGGCGTGCTGCAGGTAGAACTGGTTCGGCCGATGCCCGATGGCCTGCAGCTCCGCCGCGACCGCCCCCATGATCGTGATGACGACGCGGTCGGCGAGGCGGTCGTAAACTGATTTCAGTGCGTCGAGTCTGAGCATTGAGTGTCGGGGACTAGGGACTGGGGACTGGGGACTGGGGACTCGGCCGGGAGGCTTCTACGGGCGCGGAGGCCTCCTCGCGAAGTGAAGGGTCCCGGCCGAGTCCCCAGTCCCCAGTCCCCACATCACTCTTCCCACATCAAATCCCGACATAACAGCAATGCCACCGGCTTGTTCGATGAATAGGCCAGCGTCTGTGCCTTCCGAATCCGATGTGCCACGTGATCGGGCGAATCGAGATACGCGAATGGAATGCGCAGCGCCTGCAGAACGTGCTCCGTCACCCCGCCGCCTTCCGTCTGCCACGGGTCGCGCTCGCCGAACTCGCCGCGGTGGCTGATCAGCATCAGCAGCGGCATGCGATAGAGCTGCGCGCACGAGACGATGCCGTTGACCGACGCCAGAAAGCCGTGGTTCTGCATCAGCATCGCCGACTTCGTTCCTGCCAGGTGCGCACCCGCCGAAATGCCCACGCCCTCCTCCTCCTTCGCCAGCCGGACGAGGATCATCTCCGGGTCGTCTTCCGCCATCCGGATCAGATGGACGAGCCAGGTCTCCGGCAGGGCAGAGACGAGCCCCACGCCACACGCCTTCAGCGCGTCGTAGATGAGGCGGGAGTGGTTTACAGAAACCGGCACGGAACGGGAAGCGGGATGCGGGATGCGGAGACGGCAGAGTGCGAAGCTACGGCGTCACGACGCGCGGAGCGAGGGTAGAGCGAGGGCTCTAAACGCCTCCCACGAGATGGAACACATCGGTCACGAGCCACCAGATCCCCACGAGCAGCAGCGCACCGGGGATGACCCATCGGATCCAGAGATACAGCCAGTTCGGCACCGGGCGCGCGCCACCCTCCGAGAGCGCTCGAATCGCCTCGCTCCTCTTCATCGCCCAGCCGACCGTCACCACCGCCACGAGCGCGCCGAGTGTCTGCATGCCCGATCCGAACGTGAGATCCCACGGGATGAAGACTTGGTTGTTGATCATCGGCGGAATCGCGATGAGGAACGCGACTCCGGCGATGAGCCACACGACCGACGTTCGGCTCAACCGGGTGTTGTCGGTCAAGGCGGCGACGAGCACCTCGAACGCCGCGATGCCCGAGAGATAGCCGGCACCGAACAAACTGATGAAGAACAGGAGCCCGAACAGCCATCCGGCGGGAATGGCCGCGAACACCTTCGGCAGTGTCGCGAAGATGAGCCCCGGTCCGCTGTTCGGCGCGAGGCCGAGCGCAAACACGGCCGGAAAGATTGCGAATCCGGCGAGCAGCCCGGAAAACGTATCCCCGAATGCGGTCCACCACGCGTTCGCCGTGAGATTGTCCTTCTCGGTGAGGTACGAGCCGTAGACGACCATGAACGTGCCCCCGAGCGACAGGGAGAAGACGGCGTGGCCGATGGCCGCCATCATCACGTGTGGCGTCAGATCCGATGCCTGGAACTTGAGGATGTACCACTCCACGCCAGCGCGGGCGTTAGGCAGCGTCATCGCCCGCCAGATGAGGACGAGCAGGATCACGCAAAGAAGGGGTATGACGATGCGGCTCGCGCGCTCGATGCCCTTTCGAAGGCCCCTGACGAGCACGACGACGCACGAGAGGATCACGCCCGCCGTGCAGCCCATCTGGAGCAGCACCGATTTCATCGAGATCCCGGTGTCGGGAGGGAGGACGGCGGACACGTCGAGCGCGGCACCACCCGCGCGCGCCACCTCGCCGAGCGCGTAGTACACGACCCACCCGATGACATTGAGGTAGTAGCCGGAAGCGGCGACGACGATCGCGAAGAAGAACCAGCCAACGGCCTTGCCCGCCGGCAATCCGGCGCGCTCGAACGCGCCCACCGTGCCGCGACGCGTGTAGCGGCCTAACGCGGTCTCGGCCATGAGGCCCGGGACGCCGATGACGAGCACGACGAGCACGTAGAACAGCACGAACGCCGCGCCGCCGAATCGCCCCACCATGTACGGGAATCGCCACACGTTCCCGAGGCCGAGCGCAAAGCCGACCATGGTGATGATGGCGCCGAACCGCGAGGCGAAGGTCTCGCGCTTCTCGTCGGCAGGTGTCGTGGCGGCGCTCGGTGTCGGCTCACTCATCCGCTGACCGGGCCGTCGTGCAGCACCGCAGCGAGCGTATCGAGCGCGCGATCGACATCCTGGATCGTGGAGTAGAAGTGGGGCGACAGCCGGATCACACTGCCGCGGGCGGAGGGGATCACGCCGCGAGCGCGCATGCGGCGCTCCACTGTGTCGGCATCGCTACCGACCCAGAACGCCGTGGTCGGCGACTTGCATTGTGCGTTAGGCGTGCCGTACAGCGCGAGTCCCCGTGCCGCACCGCCGCTCACGAGCCGATCCGACAGCACGCGCGTCCAGGCGGCGATGTTGGCGGGGCCGACCTCGTGAATGATCTCGAGTCCCGCGCGCGCGATGTACGCGTTGACGATCGGTGGCGTGCCGCCATCGAAGCGGCGAGCGCCGGGAGCCCAATCGAGCGCCATGGCATCGAACGCGAACGGGTGCACGCGTCCGAACCAGCCCGTGACGGTGGGGCGGAGCTGGTCGGCGAGCCCTCGGCGGACGTACAGAAACGCAATGCCCGCGGACGCCATGAGATACTTCAGCGTACCGCCGGCGAGCGCGTCCACGCCGAGCGCTTTGACGTCGACCGGCTCGGTGCCAAGCGTCTGGTACGCGTCCACGAAGAGGAGCGCGCCGCGTGCATGGGCGATGCGCGCGATGGCCGCGACGTCCTGCTTGAAACCGTTCACGAAATACGCGTGGCACGCGGACACGACCAGCGTCCGCTCGTCGATGCGCGTCGCGTATTCACTCGTGTCTATCGTGCCGCGGTCGGACAGCGGCACCCATCGAACCTCCGCCCCGCGGGACTCCTGCGCGAGCCACACGTGCCCGACCGTCGGGAACTCGGCCGCGCTGGCCAGCACGCGTCGTCGCTCGCCGCTGAACGACAGGGCGCTCGCGAGCGCACTCACTGCGTGCGACACCGAGCCCGTCACCGCGACCTCGTCGACATCGGCGTTGATGAGCCTTGCAAACGACTGCCGGGCGCGCTCGACCTCGGCCATCCAGGCGTCCCAGTCCATGCCTTCGCGCGCCCATGACCTGAGGTACGTGTCCACCGCCGCTCGAGTCGCGTCGGTCTGCGGCGCCTGCGAGCAGTTGTTCATCGGGATCGCGTGCGCGAGGATGGGGATTCGCGCGCGCCAGGTGGCGATGTCGTAGGGCGGTGCCTGCAGGGTCACGGATCGCGAGTCGGGGAAGGTCGGCCGCGCAACGTTGCATCGGACCGTATCGCGGCGGAAGAGCGCTCGCGAATCCCGGCTCGCTCGCTTAGCTTCGCGCACCTGAAATCCTGGCGCGCTCGTCGATTCGCGGCGAGCGCCTGTCACAATCTCCTGTCATCGAGATGCGTGCACGCTTTGTCGTTGTCGCGGCCGGCTGCTTCGTTCCGGTCATGGCTCATGCGCAGGCCGCAGGCTTTGGTCCGATCGTGCTACAACTTCCCGCCAGCACGCGTGCGATCGGTTTCGGCAACGCGTACGTAGGTGTCCGTGAGCCCGAGGCGGTCTTTTACAATCCGGCGCAGCTCGGGGTTCGTCCCGGCGTTGCCATATCGGCTGAGCGATACGGGTCGGTCTCGACCGCCGGCGCCTTCGCGAGCACCTACGTGTTCGGGAGGTTCGGGTTCGGGCTTGGGGCGCAGATGCTGGACTATCGCGTGTCGGGCCCGGCGTATCCCGACGCGGCGCCTAACGGCGAGCAGCTTCTCACCGATGCGCCGTTCCCGGCGTCGAGCCTCGTGGCCGCGGCGGCCCTGGAGATGGCCGTCAAGGGTATCCGGTGGGGACTGACCCAGAAGCTTGCACAGGACAGGGTGTCCGACGGGCGGGATGGCGTGTGGCTGACCGATGTCGGTGCGGCGAAGGAGCTTGGCCCCGTGACGGTTGGAGCGACCATCCAGAACCTTGGCGCCGGTCCAAAGCTGCTCGGCACATCGGCGGCGCTCCCGACTCGCGGAACCATAGGCGTCGCCGGCGCGGGACTTCCGGTCGGCCCGCTCGACCTGGCGGCGAGCGCTGCTCTGTCGGTTCGCCGCGGCGGACGAGTGTCACCCGCTGGTGGCGTTGAGCTCGGGTACACGCCGATCGAGGGCGTGACCTTCGCCGGCCGCCTCGGCGCGCGCCTTCCGGAGAAGAACGCCGAAGCGCCAATCGCGCTCGGCGCGAGCTTCACGTTCGACCGCGTGTCTGTCGACTATGGGTTCGAGCCGTACCAGGGGGACGGCAGCGGACATCGTATTGGCATTCGGGTCAGGTAAAAACGATGCGTTAGGGGTCAGACTCCGTTCACATCGTTCCATTGCCC
>JBKOYV010000010.1:0-2800 GCA_046725585.1 Gemmatimonadota bacterium
TTTTACGATGTGTCCGGGGGCGTCATCCGGGTCGACGGCGTGAACGTGCGTGACCTCGACACCGGTCACTATCGTGAGCAGCTCGGCATGGTGCTCCAGGACCCGTACCTGTTTCACGGGACGGTGCTGGACAACATTCGATATGGCTTGCCGACGGCGTCGTTAGGTGCGGTAGTGGATGCGGCGAAGGCGGCGAACGCGCACGACTTCATCTGCAAGCTCGGCCAGGGGTACGACACCGTGGTCGGCGAGCGAGGGCACACGTTGTCGGGCGGTGAGCGCCAGCGGATCTCGATCGCGCGAGCGATCCTGCACGACCCGCGGGTTCTCATTCTCGACGAGGCGACGAGCAGTGTCGACACGGAGACGGAGCACCAGATCCAGGAGGCGCTCGACCGGCTCATTGCCGGCCGGACCGTCTTCGCGATCGCGCACCGGCTCTCGACGCTGCGGAAGGCGTCGCGGCTGTTCGTGATCTCGGAAGGGCGGCTCGCAGAGTCCGGCACGCACCGCGAGCTGCTAGGCAAGCCGGATGGGATCTATCGAAGGTTGTACGAGATGCAGTTGCAGTTGGCCTAGCTTCTTTGTAAGGACAGCAACAGAAAGACCTAACGCGGATTGCAAAACCGATTACGCGAATTACGCGGATTCCTCCGAGGGCAGTGAGACCTCCGACTACGCCGTCAAGTTCTCTTCTTTCTTTGTAAACGGCCTCGGTGAGGCCCCTGCGTCCCGAGGCCGTTTACAAAGAGATCCGGGCTCGTTGCGATGCCGCTAATGTGCCGGGCAGGGGACAAATCCGCGAAATCCGCGTAATCGGTTTGCGAATCCGCGTTAGGTGTTGCCTTTCCCTGGGGCGTCGAGATGCCTGGATGGAGGAGATCGAACAATGATTGACGTAATAGCGAATGAAGCGATCGAGAAGTCACCGACGCCGACGCTGCGAATCGCGATCGATGGCCGACTCGTCGTGCTCGTCGATGGCGAACCCGTGCCGGTGAGGCTGCGCCAGTGCTTCCCCTGGTCGGAGCCGGGGCTGCACCTGTCACTGCGGGACGATCAGGATCGCGAGGTCGCGATCGTCGACGACCCCGCCGAGCTCGAGCCGGAGTCGCGGCGCGCGATCGAGCAGACGCTCGCGGAGGCCGGGTTCGTGCTCGAGGTGACGCGCGTGCTGGACATCGACGAAGAGGTCGAGATCCGGCAGTGGACCGTCGAGACCCGCCAGGGACGGCGGTCCTTCCAGACGCATCTGGATGACTGGCCGCGCGCGCTGCCCGACGGTGGAATTCTCATCCGTGACGTCGCCGGCGACCTGTACCGACTCGCCGCGCCCGCTCGGATGGACAAGAAGAGTCGTGAGCTCCTCTGGGCGTTCGTCGACTGAAACCCGGGAGCTCCGGGGTCAGAGTCGGTTGAAACCAATCAACCGACTCTGACCCCGTGATCCGGTTGATCGCTAGCCTCCCGACAACACCAGCACTGGATCGACGCGCGCCGCACGGCGGGCCGGCACCCAGCTCGCGGCCAGGCTCACCGCACCGAGCAGCGCCGACACCGCGATCAATGTCCCGGGGTCATTTGGCGCATTCCCGAAGAGCAGGCCCGCGACCGCACGGCCAGCCATCAGCGAACCCATCACGCCCGCCGTGATACCTAACGCGGATAGTCGGAGGGCCCGCCACAGGATGAGCCCCACCACTTCCCGAGGTGGCGTGCCGAGCGCGAGGCGTACACCGATCTCCCGCCGCCGCTGCGCCACCGAATACGCCATCACGCCGTACACGCCAACAGCCGCGAGCGTCAGCGCTATGATCGAGACAGCGAGTAACAGCGCCACGGCGAATCGCCGGGAGCCGAGCGCGCGGTCCACGTAACTGGCCAAACTGCTCATGTCGGATGTCGCCGCCTCGGGATCGACCGCGCGAAGCGCCCGAACAAATACGGTGCCGAATGCGGCTGGTGGCGTCGCCACACGGACGGTCCAGAACTGATTGTTCGTGACGAGCCCCACCCCGTCACGGTGGATCTGGCGCAGCGGAATGTAGACGTCGTACGTCGCGGGACCTTGCAAATCCACATGCCGCATGTCGTCGATCACGCCGACGACAGTGACAGGCCGTGGGCCAGTATCGTTGTCATCGACGAGCAGTTCGTGCCCCAGCGGGTCGGTTCCACCGAAGTACCGGTCCACGAGCGCGCGGTTCACGAGCGCCACCGCCGGCGCCGAGGCGTCGTCCGATTCAGCGAACCCTCGCCCGGCGACGACGCGTGCCCGGATCGACGTCAGGTACCCGGGGCTCACCGCCCGGTAGTTCGCGGAGGGTCGCTCGCGGTAGGCAACGGGAGGGCGACCGGGAACGGTGAACGGCACGGTCGCGAGCAGGCCGCTGAGCGGGGCCACGGAGACGACACCGACCGCGTGCACACCTGGCTGCCGCTCGAGCGCGGCGTGAAGTCGATCGTAGAAGCTGGCCACGTCTGCGGGACTGGCGTACCGCTGCGGCGGCAGCGACAGGCGAGCGACGAACACCGAGTCAGTCCGATAGCCGAGCTCGATGTGTTGGAGCCGCGTTAGGCTCTGGAGCAGCGCTGCCGTCGTCGCGGTCAACACCACCGCGAGGGCGAGCTGCGAGACGATCAACGCGCCGTGCAGCTTGCCCTGCCCCCGGTGGCCTGTCCCCGCGCGCCCGGCGGCGCGAAGCGCGGCATGCGGTGCTGTGCGGAGGGCGGCGCCGAGCGGCGCGAGGCTGAACACGGCCGTGGCCAACGCCATGAGTGCCGCCACGAACAGCAGGAC
>JBKOYV010000414.1:0-9374 GCA_046725585.1 Gemmatimonadota bacterium
TGCAGCAGGTCATGGTCGTGGGGGTCATCGCGATCGGGCAAACGCTCGTGATCCTCACCGCCGGCGTAGACCTTTCCTGCGGCACCGTCATGGCGCTGGGCGCGATCGTCATGACGAAGCTCGCCGTCGAGCTTGGGATTCCGGCGCCGCTCGCGATCGTGGCCGGGATCGGCGTCACGACGCTGTTCGGCCTGCTCAACGGCCTGCTCGTGACGCGCATCAAGCTGCCGCCATTCATTGTGACGTTAGGCACGCTCAACATAGCGTTCGCGATCACGCAGCTCTACTCCAACGCCCAAACCGTCACCGACGTGCCGGACGCCCTCACGTCGCTGGGTGGGACGTTCCGGATTGGGGGGACGTCGGTTGTCTACGGCGTCGTCGTCATGCTCGCGCTCTACGCGCTCGCGGCGTTCGTGCTGCGCGAAACGGCCTCCGGCAGGCACGTGTACGCCGTCGGCAACAACCCGGAGGCGGCCCGCCTCACCGGCATCGCGACGCCGCGCGTGATCCTGGCTGTGTACATGCTCGCGGGCGTGCTGTACGGGTTAGCGGCACTGCTCTCCGTCGCGCGAACAGGCGTCGGCGACCCTAACGCGGGCCAGACCGAGAACCTCGACGCGATCACCGCCGTCGTCCTGGGCGGCACGAGCCTGTTCGGAGGCCGAGGCACCGTGCTCGGCTCGCTCGTCGGCGCGCTGATCGTCGGCGTGTTTCGAAACGGGCTCACGCTCATGGGCCTGTCGTCGGTCTACCAGATCCTCATCACGGGCATCCTGGTTATCCTCGCGGTGGCGACGGACCAGCTCTCCCGCCGAGGAGCGCGCTGACGATGACCGCCGGCGTCTCGTCTCCGCTCGTCATGGAAGCCCGCGGCCTGGTCAAGCGCTTCGGGCACGTGACCGCGCTCGACCACGCAGACTTCGAGCTCCGCTCGAGCGAGATCCTCGCGGTGATCGGCGACAACGGCGCGGGGAAATCGACGCTGATCAAAGCACTGTCAGGCGCGCTCACCCCCGACGCGGGAGAGATCCGGCTCGACGGTCGAGTGGTGCACTTCCGCTCGCCGATGGATGCGCGCAGCGCAGGCATCGAGACGGTCTACCAGGATCTCGCGGTCGCTCCGGCGCTCTCGATCGCCGAGAACCTCTTTCTCGGCCGCGAGCTGCGCCGGCCGGGCGTGCTCGGCTCGGTGTTCCGCATGCTGGACAAGAAGCGCATGGGCGAGGAAAGCACCGCGCACATGCGCGAGCTGCGGATCGAGATCGGCTCCATGGGCCAGGCCGTCGAGACACTGTCGGGTGGTCAGCGACAGGGCGTGGCGGTAGCGCGCAGCGCCGCGTTCGCCCGGCACGTGGTGATCATGGACGAGCCGACGGCGGCGTTAGGCGTGAAGCAGAGCAATACGGTGCTCGACCTCATCCGCCGCGTGCGCGATCGCGGGCTCTCGGTGGTGCTGATCTCGCACGACATGCCGCACGTCTTCGAGATCGCGGACCGGATTCACGTCGCTCGACTCGGGAAACGGATTGCGGTGCTGAATCCGCGGAAGATCAGCATGAGTGACACAGTCGCCATCATGACGGGCGCCCTGGCGCCAGACCAGATAGCCGCCGACGCGCTGGCGTAGCAGCAGCTGCAAGCTGCAAGCTGCACGCAGCTGCTGGCTGGTAGCCGAGTGCTGCGCGCTACTGCCGCGTGCTGCTGGCTGCTGCTATTAGCACAACGAGCCCGACCGGGACGGCCGGTTGTCAGTCGTGAGTCGTCCGTCGTTTCTCCCGTCTCCCGTCTCCCGCTTCCCGGCTTTCCGATGAAACCCAGCCAACTCGCCTCCGTATGATCAAAATGATCATAATCGGCCGGTGACGTGTCACGACCACCACGCAGCTTCCTTCCACTCAAGCCGCTCGACCTGCAGCTCCTGCTCAGCCTCGCCGAGGAGGAGCGGCATGGCTACGGGCTCGTGCAGGACATCGCCGAGCGAACCGACGGACTGGTCGCGCTCGAGCCCGGGAACCTCTATCGGGTGATCAAGCGTCTCCTCGCGGACGGACTCGTCGCGGAGACCGATCGCCGTGCGGTTCCCGGGCTCGATGACGAACGGAGGCGCTACTACCGGATCACCCCACTCGGGGGGCGCGTGCTCGCGGCCGAGATCGCGAGGCTCAAGGCCCTCGTCACGTCGCCAGCCGTCAAGGCGCTCGTCGAGCGGTGGGCAACGTGAGCACATCCGGCACACGTCTCCCGACGTCGGAGCGCGCGTTCGTTATGCTCCTGCGACTCTTCCCCGCGGCCTTCCGACGACGATTCGGGCAGGACATGCGCGAGCTGTTCCGCGATCAGGTGCGCGCGGTGCGTACACGCGGAGGCACTCGGGCCGTGTTCCAGCTCTGGATGCGGATGGTCCCTTCCCTGTTGCGCGCCGCCGCGGTCGAACGCGTCGAGACCGTGCGGACCGCGATTCGTGAGCACCGGTCACCACCGCTCGCGATGCACTTCGCCACGACCAGGAGCGACAGCGTGCTCGAGACCTTCGCCCACGATCTCCGCTTCGCCGTTCGGATGCTTCGGCGGAGCCCGGTGTTCACCGTGATCGCGATCGCGATCATCTCGTTAGGCAGCGGCGCGGTCACGACGATCTTCAGCGGCATCAACGCCGTCGTGCTCCGCCCGCTCCCCGGCACGACCGATCCCGATCGGCTCTTCCTATTCGAGCGCCGTTCGCGCGACTTCCGCGAAGGCGTCTCGGGCTCCTACATGTACTACCGTCACCTCGTCGACAACGCACGGACCGTGTCCGGCGTCGCCGCGTGGAGCAAGGCCGCCCTGTCGATCTCCGTCAACGGCGAGGGGCACGCGGTCTACGGCAACATCGTCAGCGGGAACTATTTCTCCGTTCTCGGCGAGCGGCCCGCGCTCGGGCGCTTCTTCGCGCCTGACGAGGATCGCACGCCGCTCGCGAACCCCGTGCTGGTCGTGTCGCACGACTTCTGGGAACGGCGCCTGGGAGCCGATACGACCGCGATCGGTCGGACGGTGAACGTGAACGGGCACCCTTACACCATCATCGGCGTTACGACCGAGGGATTTCGCGGCGTGTTCTCGCCGCTCAAGGTGGACGCCTGGGTGCCGCTCATGATGCAGGCGCAGTTGCGCCCCGGTCGTGACCTGGCCGATGACCCGTGGCTTTGGATGTTCGGTCGTCTTGGACCCGGCGTGACTCGCGATGCCGCGCGGCGCGAGCTCGTGGGGCTGACCGAGCGATGGGTCCGCGAGACGAAAGAGCCTGCGTCGTACCAGCGGTACGTCGGCGTCCGTATCACGGACCTCACCGGCCTGCCTGACGACGCTCGGCGCGCGTTTCTCGGCTTCACGGCGCTGCTGTTCGGCGCTGCCGGGCTCGTCCTCGTGATCGCCAGCATGAACGTCGCCTCGATGCTGTCGGCCAGAGCCATCGCGCGGCGGCGCGAGATGGCGTTGCGCACGGCGCTCGGGGCGGGTCGCGGCCGGCTCGTCAGGCAGCTCCTCACGGAAAGTCTCCTGCTGTTCCTGATCGGCTCGCTCGGCGGAATGGCGGTGGCGTGGTTCGCGACCGGCGCGCTCGAGCGAATCCCGATCCCTGGCGATTCGTCGCTGTCCCTCGAGCTCTCGCCGGACCCTCGAGTCTTCATCTTCGCGGTGATCGTTTCCGTTGCTACCGGGCTCGTGTTCGGCCTCGCGCCGGCGCTTCAGGGTGTCAGTCGGGATATTACCGCACGACTGCGGAACGACACGACCGGGAGCAGCGCTCGGCGTTCGCTGGCCGGGAACGCGATCATCGTGGCACAGCTGGCGCTGTCGCTCGTGCTGCTCGTCGCCGCCGGTCTCTTCACGCGAGCGCTGAACGATGGCGCTCGCGTCGACCCGGGCTTCGATCCGAATGGCGTTGCGACCGCGTACTTCAATGCGGAGTCGTGGGGCTACGATTCCACGAGGGCACAGCGATTCTTCACCGCCCTGCGCGATCGCGTGGAGACGATGCCTGGGGTGACGGCCACGTCGTACACGGACATGCTGCCGCTGACGATGTCGAGCAGCGACGATTTCGTTCGGCCCGGCGGGCCCGGCCGGGACAACGACGGCACTCCCCGTATCCGGGTGGGCGTGTCCGCAATCGATCCCGGCTACTTCGACGTCGTCGGGATCCCGATCCGGGTGGGACGAGCCGTCGTCGAGCAGGACGACGCGAAGTCGCAGAGGGTCGCCGTCGTGAACGAGACGCTGGCAAACCGCCTCTGGCCCGGGGGAAGCGCAATCGGCCAAACGCTGGGATTCCAGGGAGATCGCGTGCTGGTGGTTGGAGTCGCGCGCGACGCGAAGTACGGAACGCTCAGCGAGCGAACCCCACCCTTCGTCTACGTGCCGCTGGCTCAATATTCCCGGCCCGATCAGCGGCTGATCGTTCGCACGGGGCTGGACCCGGCAACGCTGGCGGCGGAGATTCGCGAGGCGGTGCGGTCGCTGGACCCCGCTCTGCCGCCTCCGCTCGTGACCACGCTGCGCCAGGAGACGAGCATCGTGCTCTTTCCGCAGCGTGTGGCGGCGATGGTGACGGGCGTGCTGGGTGGGGCGGGTCTGCTGTTGGCAGCCGTCGGGCTCTATGGTCTGATCGCGTTCTCCGTCGGGCGTCGGACGCGTGAGATCGCCGTGCGAGTGGCGTTAGGCGCCCAGCGCGTCGACGTGGTGGGTATGGTGGTGCGCGAGGGCATGCGCCTTGCCGGTACCGGCGTCGTGGTGGGCGTGCTGCTGGCGGCGGCGGCTACTCGGCTCATATCCGGATTCCTCTTCAGCGTCAGTCCGCTCGATGGACTCACGTTCGCCGGAATGTCCGGGCTGTTCATTGCTGTGGCGCTCCTGGCGAGCTACCTGCCCGCCCGGCGCGCGGCGGGGACGGATCCGCTGACGGCGTTGCGCGATGGGTAGGGTGGCAATGGGTAGGGTGGCCAAGAATGGGTGGAGGGACAGTGGTCTCGAGTGGGACGACTTCCATATTGTGGCGGCGGCTGGATTCCGCCGGCCACGACGCATGTCGTCTCGTGCACGAGGGCGAGCGCTGGCGATTGGAGGGCGCCGCCGCGTTTCGAAACGATGGGGCCGTTGCGCAGCTCGCCTACCGCGTCACCTGTGACGAGTACTGGCGAACCCTCGACGCCCACGTACACGGGTCGTTAGGGCTGACGGAGGTGGATATCGGCCTTCGTCGATCCGCGAGCGGCGTGTGGATCCTGAATGGCGAGGCGGTCCCCGACCTCCCCGAATGCGTGGACGTCGACCTCGGGTTCACCCCCGCGACGAATGTGCTCCAGATCAGGCGCGTTGCGCTCGACGTCGGGGAGGCCGCGGACGTGCCGGTGGCGTGGCTGGACGTCGCGGCGCGGCAGCTGAGCGTGTTGGAGCAGCGGTACGAGCGGCGAACCGAGACCGAGTACTGGTACGAGGCGCCGCGCTTCGACTACGCAGGCATGCTGGTCGTGAACAGCGAGGGCTTCCCGGTTGTGTACCCGAACCTTTGGGAAGAGGAGCGGTAACGTCCGGCGTGTAATGACCCTTACCGAATTCGGTTAACCAAATTCGGAGATCCGAAGCATGCCGCTCATGCCGCTCATGCGTGCGACCCCTGCGGTCTGGATGCGCCCCCGGTTCGGGGTGACTGACTCTCCACCGTTCGGGCATCCAGAACCGAGAGGTCGGACGCATGAGCGGCATGAGGGAGATGCTGGAGATCCATCCGGGCTGGGACGGTCTCGCGCGCGACGAGCCCGGGTGAGAATGGAATGGTCGCGCGCACCGAGGCCTAACGAGCTCCGAGGCAGGTGGTCCGGGCGCGGCTGGTGGCGGCCGTCTCGCGGGTCTTGCGAGTTAACCAAATTCGGCGACGCTCGTTAATCGAGACTTAACCGCGCTGACAGGCCAGCTTCATCTTCTCGGCCTACCTTGGTCCCCACGGTGAGTGAGGACCTCGAGCTTGCTCTCCGCTGACACTCGAGGAGGCACTATGGACATCGGGCTTGGCGTGGTGTCGTATTTCCTCGGCGAAACGACGCCGTACGCGGTATTCGCAGGCGGTGGCTACCTCGCGTGGCGATTCGTCCGGGCATACGAGCGACGGGCCGCCTCGCCGGATCAGCTCAACGCGCTTGCCGACCGCGTGCGGATCCTCGAGGACGTGATAGACCAGGTCGAGGACCGCATGGACCGCTCGGATGAAGTCCAGCGTTTCACGACGCGCGTGCTCGCAGGCCACGTCTCCAACGCGTCGCGATAGTCGAGCACCTTCGAGGCTGCCACCGGCCGAGTGGGGGTGAGATGGCCGGCTCGACGTTAGGCACCTGATCGCGCCGGACCGGCACGGCCGGCCCTCGCCCGCCCGTTTTCACACCAGACAGCGCATGTTCAGCGAGTCCGCGGAGCTCTACGACCTCATCTACTCGAGCTTCAAGAACTACGAGGCTGAGACCGACCAGCTCTTTGACTTGCTGTCTCGGGCGCGGCCCGGCTTCCGCACCGCGCTCGACGTGGCGTGTGGGACGGCGGAGCACGCGCGGTTGCTCTCCAAGCGTCACGGCCTCTCGGTGGACGGCATCGATTTGGACCCGGCGTTCGTGCAGATCGCGCAACGCAAGCATCCCGAGGGTCGCTTCGTGGTTGGCGACATGTGCGACTTCGACCTCGGTCGTCGCTACGACGTCGTCATGTGCCTCTTCAGCTCGATCGGTTACGTGCGCACTCCCGATCGCGTGACGCGCGCCGTCGAGCGGTTTCGAAACCATCTCGAGCCAGGCGGAATCGTCGTCGTCGAACCCTGGTTTCCGCCCGGAGCGATGACGTACGGCTACACGTCCACCGACGTTGGCGAAGGCGGTGGCTTGCGGGTCGTGCGTCGTGCCCGAACGGAAATCGATGGTCGACTCTCACGCCTCCACTTCGATTACGACATCACTCAAAACGGGCATACGCGCCACGCGAGCGAAATTCACGAGCTCGGGCTGTTCACTCCCGAAGAGATGCGCACCGCATTCGAGGCGAACGACCTGGTCGTGGAGCACGACCCGAAAGGCCTGACCGGCCGCGGATTGTACCTGGCCCGGTTCCGCTAACGGATAGGCTTGCGAAGGCGTCGCCTGCGGTGCTGTTTCTCCCAGCCGACAACGCCCCAGTGAGGACTCCAATGCATCGCACGTCGTTCCGCCTGTTGCCCGCACTCGCTTTCGTCAGTGCACCACTGTTCGCCCAAAATAGCGTCGCCCACGTTCCCGCCGACGCATCGGCCACGACCGTCGCCGAGAGCGCGGCAAAACCGAAGGACCCCCTCGTCGAGTTCGAGATGATGACGTGGCCCGAGGTGAAGGACGCGCTCGCCGCGGGCAAGACCACGGCCCTCTTCTACACGGGTGGCACGGAGCAGCGGGGACCGCAGAACGTGAACGGCGGCCACAATCTCATGGGCAAGGCGACCGTCAAGGCGATCGCGCTCAAGCTGGGCAACGCGATCGCGATGCCGGTGCTGCCGTACACGCCGAACAATGCGAGCGCAACGCTGCCTGGAACGATCGGCCTCACGCCCGAGATCCTCGCCGCCATCCTCGAGCGCGTGAGCGAGCAGGCGATCACCACCGGGTTCAAGAACATCATCCTCATGGGTGACCACGGTGGCGGGCAGCCTAACGTCTACCGCGACGTCGCCAAGAAGCTCGACGACAAGTACGGGCCGCAGGGCATTCACGTCTACTACTGCGACGAGGTGTACGCCAAGGCAGGAGCCGACTTCGACAAATGGCTCGCCGACAACGGCTACCCCGCCAGCTCGCACGCCGGCATCCCCGACACGTCCGAGATGCTCTACCTCGGCGGCGACCTGTGGGTGCGGAAGGAGCTCATCAAAACCGCCCTCGGCGACCCGGTCCGACAACCCGGCCAGCCGCGTGACTCTACGGCGCAGCGCGTCAACAACGGCATCACGGGCGATGCCCGCCGCTCGAGCGCCGAGCTTGGGAAGAAGGTGTTCGACATGAAGGTGGACTACGCGGTGAAGCAGATTCGTGCACTGACCGGGACGCCGTGACTGCGGCGACGGACGATGACGTTCGACTTCACATCCTTCGCGAGCTGATCGCAACCGGCGCCGCGCCCGGTGTTCGCGATACGGGCGCGGCGCTCAGCTTGTCGGAGGCCGACGCGGCCGCGGCGTACGAGCGATTGGCCGCCAATCGGGTGATTGTGCTCGAACCCGGAACGCGTGATGTGCTCATGGCTGCGCCGTTATCCGCGGTCCCGACGCCTCACCGCGTTCGCATGGCCGATGGTCGATCGCACTACGGCAACTGTGTGTGGGATGCGCTGGGCGTGATCGAGATGCTCGGCATGGACGGCGACGTCGAGACCACGTGCGCGGACTGTGATTCGTCACTCCGACTGACGGTCCGCGGGGGATCACTCGAGCCGGCCGACACGGTCGTGCACTTCGCGGTGCCAGCCGCACGCTGGTGGGAGAACATCGTCTTTAGTTGAAGCACGATGCTCCTCTTCCGGTCGGAAGAGCATGTGCGCCGGTGGTGTGAAACGCGTGGTTTGAACGAGGGCGCGGTGTTTACACCGCAGCAGATGTGGACGGTCGCGAAGTCGTGGCACGGACGACGTCTTGAGCGCGGCTGGCGACGCTTCACGCCTGACGAGGCGGAGACAATCTTCGCAAGCGCGGGGCTGACGGGGCCGTTCTGGCAGTTCCCTCGTCCAAAACCGTAGTCGAATGAAGGACCTAGCGCCCAGTCCATGGCATCGCGACCGGCCGCGATGACGGAGGCGCATCGACGGCCGATCCTCCCCGGAGCGACCCGGACCACCCTAACGACACGCCGGATCCTTCGACGCGTCCGTCACGCCCCGCGGGCGCTGCGGAGCCTTCTCCACCAGTCGGCGCAGCTCTGCGATAGGCTCCGGATCGTCGTCCACCTGCAGGCGAAGGACGACATCGTTATGCAACCACACCCCGCCGCACCTCTTCACGATGAGCATGGCGGCGCTCTGCTTGCCACGCGTATCGCCGCCTGCCGCCTGTCCAGCCTCCAGCGCCGCCACGAGACGTAGCGCGAGCGATCCCTCGGTACGGGTGTAGGCGGCAAGCATCGAGTCGACCACGCCCGGCCCCGCGAGAATATTCCCCTGCGCCGTGACGTGTGCGCCCTGCCGGTCTCCCGCCCACGGCGTCGCGCGCGGACCGGTGTACGCGGCCACGTTTCCCTTCGCATCCACGGCCGCGAACTGACGGCCGAACTTCGACCATCGCGCGCTGTCGGGGTCCGGATCTCGCTCCCAAACGGTCTTCACGACTTCTGCAG
>JBKOYV010000236.1:0-2933 GCA_046725585.1 Gemmatimonadota bacterium
AGCTCGAACATGACGCGGCCGGGGCGGACGACGGCCACCCAACCCTCGGGCGAGCCCTTGCCTTTGCCCATGCGCGTCTCGGCCGGCTTTTTCGTGATGGGTTTGTCGGGGAAGATGCGGATCCACACCTTCCCGCCCCGCTTGATGTGCCGCGTGAGCGCGACACGCGCCGCCTCGATCTGGCGGTTCGTGACCCAGCCGGGCTCCAGCGCCTGCAACCCGTAGTGCCCGAACGAAATCTCGGCACCACGTGTCGCGAGGCCCTTGGTGCGCCCCTTGAACATCTTGCGAAACTTTACGCGTTTCGGACTAAGCATTGATCGATCTCAATGGTCAGCAATCAGCTGTCGATACCAATGGCGTTAGGCTCTCAGCCGCCGCCGTCAGCACTGATGGCCGATGGCTCATGGCTGATGGCTCCGGCGGCGCCGGTCAGACGCCTGTCGAATAAGTCTTGCCCCGGCGGTCTTCCACGATCTCGCCCTTGAAGATCCACACCTTCACGCCGATCGTGCCGAACGTGGTCTTCGCGGTGGACGTCGCGTAGTCGATGTCCGCGCGCAGCGTGTGAAGCGGCACGCGTCCCTCGTGGTAGCCCTCGACGCGCGCGATTTCGGCGCCGCCGAGCCGCCCGCCCGCCTTCACCTTGATCCCCTGCGCACCCATGCGCATCGCGCTCTGCACCGCGCGCTTCATGGCGCGACGGAACGAGATGCGCTGCGACAGCTGGTTCGCGATGTTGTCGGCGACGAGCTGCGAGTCGAGCTCCGGACGCTTGATCTCCTCGACGTTGATCCCGACTTCCTTGCCCGTGAGCTGCGCGAGCTCGTCGCGAAGCTTGTCGACCTCGGCGCCCTTCTTCCCGATGACGACACCCGGCCGGCCGGTGTGGATCGTGACCACCACCTTGCCCGGCTTGCGCTCGATGGTGATGTCGGAGATCGCCGCGTGACCGAGCCGCGCCTTCAGGTACTTCCGGAGCAGCTCGTCCTCGCGGAGGAGCTGCGGGAAATCACGGTTGGCATACCAGCGCGACCGCCACTGCTTCGAGATTCCCAGTCGGAAACCGATCGGATTGACCTTTTGTCCCATTAGCGACCTTCCTTCTCCGCCACGATGATCTCGACGTGGCTGGTGCGTTTCTGAATCGGCGTCGCACGACCCATCGCCGCCGGCATGAACCGCTTGAGCTTCGGCCCTTCGTTGATGATCGCGTGCTTCACGTAGAGCTGATCGACGTCGATCGACTCGTTCGCCTCACGCGCCTTGAACTCGGCGTTCGCGACGGCCGAGTTCAGCACCTTCGCGATCTGCTTGGCCGCGTGCTTCTTCGAGAACTTGAGCAGCGCAAGCGCCTCGTTCACGTCCTTGCCGCGAATCTGGTCGATGACCAGGCGCATCTTGTACGGCGATTGCCGCGTGCTGCGCTGGAATGCCCGTGCTTCGGCCATGGGTTACTTCCCTCCGCGCGCGCCGGGAGCAGCCGGGGCCGGCGCCAACGACGCCTTCTTGTCGGTTGCCTTGTTCCCGGTGTGGCCACGGAACAGCCGCGTCGGCGCAAACTCCCCGAGCTTGTGGCCCACCATGTTTTCCGTCACGTACACCGGGATGAACTTGTTCCCGTTATGCACGGCGAACGTGTGGCCGACGAAGTCGGGAATGACGGTGCTCGCGCGCGACCACGTCTTCACGACGCGCTTCTCGTTGCGCGAGTTCATCGCCTGCACGCGCTTCGTGAGGCTCTCATGGACGTAAGCGCCCTTTTTTACAGATCTCGCCATAGGACCCTAGAACCCGGACTGGGTAGCTTTGCCGCGCTTGCGGCCGCGAACGATCAACCGCTGCGATGGCTTGTTCATGTTGCGCGTCTTCACGCCTTCCTTCTTGCCCCACGGGCTCACCACGTTCCGGCCACCGCGCGTGCGGCCGCCATGCGGGTGATCGACCGGGTTCATGACCTCGCCGCGGACCTTCGGACGACGCCCCTTCCACCGGGTCTTGCCGGCCTTGCCCCACGACAGCAGCTCGTGTTCGGCGTTGCCGACTTCGCCGATCGTCGCCAGGCAGTTGCCGTGCACGCGCCGGGTCTCGGTGGACGCCATGCGCAGTGTCACGTACTCGCCTTCCTTCGCGACGACCTCGAGCGACACGCCCGCCGATCGCGCCATCTGACCGCCACGACCGGGCACGAGCTCCACGTTATGCACGCTCGTGCCTAACGGGACCTCCCGCAGCGGAAGCGCGTTGCCGATGCGGATGTCGGAGCCCTTGCCGGACACGACGGTGTCGCCGACGGCGAGGCCCTTCGGATGCAGGATGTAGCGGAGCTCGCCGTCCTCGTACTGCACGAGGGCAATGCGCGCCGAGCGGTTCGGATCGTACTCGATGGTCTTCACGACCGCCGGCACGCCGAACCGATTTCGCTTGAAGTCGACGATCCGGTACTTCCGCTTGTGCCCACCACCACGCCGCCGCATGGCGATGTGGCCGTGGTTGTCGCGGCCGCCCGACTTCTTCAACGGCTCGGTCAGCGACTTCTCCGGCGTCGTTCTCGTGATCTCCGAGAAGTCCGACACCGAGCGGAAGCGCGTCCCCTTGGTCACCGGCTTGAATTGACGAATACCCATGCGCGTTAGCCCTCGAAGATGCCTTCGATCGTATCACCCTCGCGGAGCGTCACGATCGCTTTCTTCCAATTCGGGCGGCGGCCCGCCGACTTGCCGACGCGACGCACCTTGCCGCGCTGGTTCGACGTCCATACGCCAGTCACCTTCACCCCGAACAGCTGCTCGATCGCCTGGCGAATCGCCGGCTTCGACGCGTCGGGCGCAACCTCGAACACGTATTCGCCGCGCTCCTGCCGCGCGATCGACGTCTTCTCGGTCACGATCGGACGCACGATGGTGCGATACACGGTGGCCATGACTTACCGG